>JBBROE010000070.1:0-22403 GCA_038229695.1 Chitinophagales bacterium
AAGAACCTGGCGGACAGCCTGGCGCAGGAGATCGACCGGAAAAATTACCTCGGTTCACTGGGACTGAGCACCGAGTGGATTTTTAAGAGCCGGCACGCGCACGAATTTGGCATCAAGCTGGGGATGGGATCGTTTCTGCGGACACTGCCCTACAGCAACAGGCCTTCCTATTACTACGGCAGTTCGCATACTTCCGATGCGCTCCTGTATTTTACCAACGCCTGGCATTTTACTTACCGGCAATCGACGACCTGGTTCCAGTTTTCCTTTGCCACCCATGCGGCCCATTTCCAGGTCGGTTACAGCCGGCGGTTATAGCCGCCCCTTTTACCAATCTAACGGGGCGGCCTGGCCGATTTTTGCAATGCTGTATAAGTGTGCGACGCAACGATGCCGGGTTCAGCACCGCCGCCCGGTTCATCTTATTTATTCCGTTATGTTCTCTAGCGCGAACAGAAAGGCATACTCCATTGCCACTTCCTTGAGGTAATCAAAACGACCGGAGGCGCCACCATGGCCGGCCTGCATATTTACATGTAGCAGCAGTAGCTTCTGATCCGTTTTCATGGACCTGATCTTCGCCACCCACTTGGCCGGTTCGAAATACTGGACCTGGCTGTCGTGGAGCCCGGTGGTCACCAGCATATTGGGGTAACTTTTAGCCGACACATTCTCGTAGGGCGAATACGACTTCATGTAAATATAGGCGTCTTTATTTTTGGGGTTGCCCCATTCATCGAATTCATTGGTGGTAAGGGGAATGCTTTCATCCAGCATGGTGTTGACCACGTCTACGAACGGCACCTGCGCGATGACGCCGTTCCACAGGTCGGGCCGCATCGTGGCGATGGCACCCATGAGCAGGCCGCCTGCGCTGCCGCCCTGGGCATAGAGGTGAGGCTTGCTGGTATATTGCTGCGCGATGAGGAATTCTCCGCAGTTGATGAAATCGGTGAAGGTATTTTTCTTTTTCATCAGTTTACCGTCTTCATACCACTGGCGGCCCATTTCCTGTCCGCCGCGGATATGCGCGATGGCAAAGGCAAAGCCACGGTTTAGCAGGCTGAGGCGTGCGCTGCTGAAACCCGCATCCATACTGGCGCCGTAAGAACCATACGCGTACAGCAACAGGGGAGCGGTACCATCTTTTTTAAACCCTTTTTTATATACCAGTGAGACGGGAATTTTTGTGCCGTCGGTGGCGGTGGCATACAGCCTTTCCGATACATAATCCCCGGCGTTATAGCCGCCAACCACTTCCTGTTGTTTCAATAATTTTTTATCGCCGGTTTGCATGTTGTAATCGAAAACCGATGCAGGGGTGGTGAGCGAGGTATAATTGTAGCGCAGGATGTTGGTGTTGAATTCAGGGTTGGCGGTGAGGTTGGCGGTGTAGGCCGGTTCACCGAAGTCCACGTAACGGGAACTATCCGTTCCGGTACTCCTGATTTGCAGCTGGCGCAGGCCATTTTTGCGTTCTGTGATCACCAGGAAATTTTTAAATTCGTCGATGCCCTCCAGTAAAACATCCGGCCGGTTGGCGAGTACTTCCTTCCACTGGGCGCTGTCTGTTTTGTCGTATGCGCACTCCATCAGCCGGAAATTTTTAGCGTTCCAGTTGGTGACGATGAGGAAGCGGGTACCGTCGTCTGTTACGCTATAAAGCACATCTTTCATACGCGGCTCAAAGATGGCAAAGGAGCTTTGGGGTTTGTCTGCGGAGATAAACCTGATTTCGGCAGACATGGTGGCGCGGGACTGGATAAAAATATATTTACCCGTTTTGCTTTTTTCTACGCCGATATAATTGCTGTGGTCAGGTTCAGTATATACCACGGCGTCTGCCGCGGGATTTGTTCCGAGGGTATGCCGAACTATTTTTTCGGTGAGGAGGGTGACCTCATTCTTCGCCGTATAAAAAAAAGTTTTGTTGTCGTTGGCCCACACCGCACCGCCGCTGGTATTGTGGATGACTTCGGGGTAAAGCGCCCCTGTTTCAAGGTTCTTGATATAAAGGTTGTACTGGCGGCGCGAAACGGTATCGACCCCGAATGCCATCAGTTTATTGTCTTCACTGATCGAGAAGCCGACGGCTGAAAAATAAGCATGGCCCTCTGCCATGGCGTCTGCATCGTACAGCACTTCCTCAGCCGCGCCGGGAGCATCTTTTTTTCTGCAGTACTTAAAATATTGTTTTCCCGGTTCACTGCGCGAATAATAGAAATAACCGTTTTTGAGGTAGGGAACGCTTTCGTCCTTTTCTTTAATCCGGGCTTTCATTTCGGCGAATAGTTTCTGCTGGAAGGGTTGGGTACCGGCCATCATGGTATCCAGGTAGATGTTTTCCTCCTGCAGGTAATGTACCACTTTGGTACTGTCCGGACCTTTCTTGAAGTAATCGATCATCCAGTAGTAATTATCCGGTACGGTATCACCATGCAGGATACGGTTGTGCGGTTCTATAGCGGCTACGGGGGCTTTGATGCCCGTGGGCCATGGGTAGGTTCCTTTGTTTTTCACGTCAGCATTGTTTAATAGACAGGAGTTCAGCAGGCAGACAGCTGCCGCAGCAATGAACAGTTTGTTTGGCATATTTAAAGTTGAGCCATGAATATAATTAAAATCCCGGTACTCAAAGTGAAGCGTCTAATAACGTCATAAAAAAAAGCCCGTGCGGGCTTTTTTTATAGGTCTGTTAATACCGTTTATTTTTCCATGGTGAGTCCGGCCCCGAGGTATTCGGCATTGAGGCGGCTGATGTTGGTGATGGATATTTCTTTAGGGCAGGCCGCTTCGCATGCACCCGTCCAGGTACAACTGCCGAAGCCTTCCTTATCCATTTGGTTCACCATGTTCACGACGCGGCTTTTTCTTTCCGGGTGTCCCTGTGGAAGCAGAGAAAGGTGGGCGACTTTAGCCGACACAAACAGCATGGCTGAGCTGTTTTTACAGGCCGCTGCACACGCTCCGCAACCGATGCACATGGCGGCGGCGAAAGAGTAATCGGCGTCATCCTTATTGATAGGGATGGCGTTGCCATCGACAGCATTACCGGTGTTTACGCTGATGAATCCACCCGCCTGTATGATCCGGTCGAAAGCGGAGCGGTCGACCACCAGGTCTTTGATAACCGGGAACGGATCGGCGCGCCAGGGCTCGATGACGATGGTATCACCGTCTTTGTAGGCGCGCATATGCAACTGGCATACGGTATTGGCTTTCCAGGGTCCGTGGGGTTTGCCGTTGATGTACATGGAGCAGCTGCCACAGATACCTTCGCGGCAATCGTGGTCGAAGGCGACCGGGTCTTTTCCTTCGTGGATGAGTTTTTCATTCAGTACGTCAATCATCTCGAGGAAAGACATTTCCGAAGAAATATCGCTGACCTGGTAGGTCACAAAACCTCCCTTATCCCTGCTGTTTTTCTGGCGCCAGATTTTAAGGGTAAGGTTCATGTTATAATGTTCCATATTCAGCATAAAAAGTAAGTAAGATAATGATGTTTTTCCTGTTCACTATTTGTAACTGCGCTGGCTCGGTTTTGCCACTTCAAAGTCCAGTTGTTCCTTGTGCAGTGACCACTGGCTGTCTCCTGTTGCCTCCCAGGCTGCCACGTAGCTGTAATTGGCGTCATCCCTTTTGGCTTCCCCTTCTTCGGTTTGGCTTTCTTCCCGGAAATGGCCGCCGCAGCTTTCATTCCGGTTCAGTGCATCGATGCACATGAGCTCGCCCAGTTCGATAAAGTCTGCTACCCGGTTAGCTTTATCCAGTTCAGGATTCATGCCTTCGATTTCGCCGGGGATATTGACATCGCTCCAGAATTCTTTTTTGAGTTGTTGGATTTCGTCGATGGCTTCCTGCAGGCCGGTGGCGCTGCGGGCCATACCGCATTTATCCCACATGATTTTACCGAGCCGTTTGTGAAAGCTTTCGACGGTCTGTGAACCTTTGATGCTGATGAGCGTCTGTATGCGGTCCGCTACGGCCTTCTCTGTTTCTACGAAGGCAGGATGGTCTGTCGGTATGGCACTAGTGCGAATCTCATCGGCGAGGTAATTTCCGACGGTGTACGGAACAACGAAATATCCGTCTGCGAGTCCCTGCATCAGTGCAGAGGCCCCTAGGCGGTTGGCGCCGTGGTCGCTGAAATTGGCTTCGCCGAGTGCATAGAGACCGGGGATATTGGTCTGGAGTTCGTAATCTACCCAAAGACCGCCCATGGTATAATGGACGGCAGGATAAATGCGCATGGGTTGTTCGTATGGATTTTCCCCGGTGATTTTCTGGTACATGTCGAACAGGTTACCATATTTTTCCTTTACAACATCTTTACCGAGCTGCCTGATTTCGTCTTCGCCGGCGTGGTCCTTACCATGCAGACCGGCTTCAATTTTTCCATAACGGTCAATGGCAGCCGCAAAGTCGAGGAACACGGCCTGTTTCGAGGTGCCGACGCCGTAACCCGCGTCGCATCTTTCCTTGGCAGCGCGTGAAGCGACGTCGCGGGGAACGAGGTTACCGAATGCGGGATATCTTCTTTCCAGGTAATAATCACGTTCGTTCTCCGGTATTTCGTTGCCTCGGCGGGTATCGTGTTGTTTTTTAGGCGTCCAGATCCGCCCGTCGTTGCGAAGGCTTTCGCTCATCAGGGTAAGCTTACTCTGGTGTTCACCGCTTACCGGAATGCAGGTAGGATGAATCTGCGTGAAGCAGGGGTTGGCGAAATAGGCGCCTTTTTTATGGGCTTTCCAGGCGGCGGTGACGTTGCTGCCCATGGCGTTGGTGCTCAGGTAAAATACATTGCCATAACCGCCGCTGCATAACAGGACTGCATGACCGAAATGTCTTTCGAGCGTGCCATTGATGAGGTTGCGGGTGATAATGCCGCGGACTTTGCCGTCGATCATAACTACATCCAGCATTTCGTGGCGGGTGTACATTTTTACATTGCCGAGTGCCACCTGTCTTTCCAGGGCCTGATAGGCGCCGATGAGCAGCTGTTGCCCGGTCTGCCCTGCCGCGTAAAAGGTGCGCTGTACCTGTGTGCCGCCGAAACTGCGGTTGCTGAGCAGGCCGCCGTATTCGCGGGCGAAGGGCACGCCCTGGGCTACGCACTGGTCGATGATGTTCACGCTCACTTCGGCAAGCCGGTGAACGTTCGCTTCGCGGGAGCGGTAATCGCCTCCTTTGATGGTATCGTAAAAGAGCCGGAAAACGGAGTCGCCGTCGTTCTGGTAATTTTTAGCCGCATTGATTCCTCCCTGGGCCGCGATGCTGTGCGCCCGCCTTGGCGAATCCTGGAAGCAGAAGGCTTTCACTTTGTAGCCGAGTTCGCCGAGTGACGCCGCGGCGGAGGCTCCCGCAAGGCCGGTACCCACTACTATCACTTCAATTTTACGTTTGTTGGAAGGATTGACCAGTTTCACGTGGCCTTTGTAATCCGTCCATTTGTCGTCCAGCGGTCCCGAAGGAATTTTTGAATCGAGCATAACAGCGTTTAAATAAGCTAAAAAATGAGGTTAGGGTTTAGCGTGTTTGTATCGGAAAATTATGTTGAACGTAAAGCATTAGTCCACCCAACGCAGATAAACACTAACCGGCATCATGGCGAAAGCCAGGGCGATGACGACTGCATACACGTTCCCTAATCCCTTTAACAGCACAAGATATCTTTTGTTGTGTACGCCGAGGGTACGGAAGGCCGACTGGAAACCCTGCATCAGATGATAAGCCAGAGAAATGCAGCCCAGCACATACAGGACGACGATGAGCAGGTTACCCTGGAATACCCGCAGCATTTCCCCGTAAAGATTATGTACTTCACGCCCACTGTAGGTGACCGGCTGCAGGATATGGATTCCACCCATGCCGCCAAACCGGCTGGGTACCCAGAAATTGGAGATGTGCATAATCAGGAACAACAGCAGGAGGGTGCCCAGCAGCCCCATGCTGCGGCTGTACCAGGTGCTGCCGCGGTTACCGTAGGCGATGGCATATTTTACCGGCCGGCGGGCGTTATTTTTAAAAGTGAGCACATAGCCCTGGATGATATGAATGATGAAGCCTGCAAATAAACCCACTTCCAGTATGCGGATCACGATGGTGCTGCCCATGAAATCGGCGGCGTGATTGAACATTTCACCATGGTCGTTGGCCCAGATACAGGCATTGATTCCAGCGTGTACAATTAAAAAAAGGATGAGCGAGATACCGGTGAGGGACATAACCAGTTTTTTGCCTACCGAGGACGTGAAAAACTCAGACCATTTCATGTGTGATATATTATTTACGGTACAACAGGAAGCCTTCTTGGTTTTGGGAAGACGCAGGTAAGGTGATTGAGATAGGTGCAAAAATAGCACAGGAACCGGTAGTTCAATGATTAAGGGTGATTTTTTTTAGCCGCCGGAAGCGGTATGCAGTCAACGTGGTAAATGACTGTAGTTTCTTATCTTAGCCGCCCTAAACTACAATGGCATGGCAAAAAAAGTGGAGGATTTTGATGCGAACCTGGCCGGGGAAGAAGGACAGCAGGATGAAGCTAAGACCAGTTGGTTTAAACGAATCAAGAAAGGAATTTTAACCACTACTGCAGAAAAGAAGGAAGCACCGGAGGGATTGTGGGTGAAGTGTCCTGAATGTAATTATATATGTACCATTAATGAACTGAGGGAACACCTTTTTACCTGCCCTAAATGCAACCATCATCACCGCATCGGGTCAGAAGAGTATTTTGAGTTGCTGTTCGATGGGGGCGCCGGTGAAGTGATGTTTGAAAATATCAGGTCAAAGGATTTTTTGCATTTCACGGATTTGAAATCTTATGGTAAAAGGCTCGAAGAAACGTGGAAGAAAACTGACATTACGGATTCCATCCGCGTGGCAGCCGGTAAGGTAAAGGAGCAGGATCTGGTCATCGCCTGTATGGATTTTGAGTTTATCGGGGGGTCGCTTGGAAGCGTAATGGGGGAGCGGATTTCGCGGGCGGTGGACTATTGCCTGGCTAATCGAACACCCTTGCTGATTATTTGTAAAAGTGGCGGGGCGAGGATGATGGAGAGTGCTTTTTCGCTGATGCAGCTGGCCAAGGTCTCTGGTAAACTGTCGCAGATGACGGACGCCCGGATACCCTTTATATCACTGCTTACGGATCCTTCCTTTGGCGGGATATCTGCTTCTTTCGGGATGCTCGGTGATCTCAACATCGCGGAGCCGGGAGCGCTTATCGGATTCGCTGGTCCGCGCGTTATCAAGGAAACGATCAAAAAAGATTTGCCGGAAGGCTTCCAGCGCAGCGAGTTCCTGCTGGAGCATGGCTTCCTGGACTTTATTGTGGATCGCAAGGAGCTTAAAGAGAAACTCGCGACACTGCTGGTATTGTTCAAAAACTAGCAGTTGTAAAGTATTAAAAAATGGCGGAATTAAGAAACAGGTCAGCCTACCACGACTACTTTATCGAGGATACCTATATTGCCGGGATGGTACTGGTAGGTACCGAGGTGAAATCGCTCCGTAATGGCAAAGCCAGTTTCAACGACAGTTACTGCTATTTTGCTGATGGGGAGCTATTCGTTCGCAGTCTCCACATATCCGAATATGCCTTCGGTACCACCCAGAGACATGAGCCGATGCAGGAGCGCAAACTGCTGCTCACACGCCGCGAACTGAAAAAGCTGGAAGCCAAAACAGCCGAAAAGGGATTTACGATTGTTCCGCTGCGGATTTTTTTCAATGAGAAAAACCTGGCAAAGCTGGAGATCGGGCTGGGACGCGGCAAAAAACAACATGATAAAAGGGAGACCATCAAATCAAGGGATACGGATCGTGAGATCAAACGGTACCTCAATAAATACGCATAACCATCCCGGTATCGGGGACGCGCTGGTCCTCCCGGGACCCGGCCACTCTACAGGTTAAAGTATACTTAAAAGGCTGAACCGGTAAGCTTTCCCGCGCAGAATTTTCTCTTACCTTCACGGCATGCGTCAATTTCTTGTAGTCGTTGTATTGCTGCTGTCAGCAACCGTTCGTGGCCAACAGGTAACCGGCAGCTGGTATGGGCTGGCAGAGCCATCCGCCAAAGGCAACAATACCAATAATTACCTTACCGAGTTAATCATCACCCAGCGGGGTACCGAAGTGCAGGGTATATTCGGGTATTATTTCCGCAGCGGCTACCAGAGTTATTATATCCGTGGGAAGTTCAACCCGAAAACGAGGAGGCTCACGATCAACAACATCCCTATCACGTATTTTAAAAGCAGGGATATTGATGGCATCGATTGCCCCATGAACTTTGAGGGAACGCTCTTTACGTCCAGGTTGCAAAGCCGGCTCACGGGGGCCTTCGTCAGCCATGAGAAATATAAATACACTTGCCCGCAGCTGAATTTTAATTTTACACTGGACGTCAATGAAAAAAACCAGGACAGCCTGATCCGGAGCGGCGGAACCGTAAAAAAATACTGGAAGCCGAGGGCCGAGGAGCTGGTGGTCAATACCGGTGATGTAGCAGCTTCCATGGTAAGACCGGTGATTACCGACGAAAAAAGGGGAAGCGATTCTGCCCGCCCGGTAGTGATGGATACGGCCCGCAAAAGAGACCTCGAGAAACTGGTGACTTCATTTGCACAGCGAAAGAATATTCTTAGTTCCGAGATTAGCATTGAAAGCGATTCTGTCCGGATCAGTTTTTATGACAATGGCGATATTGATGGGGACAGTATCTCGGTATTCATCAACAAGCTGCCCGTGCTCACGCATCAGCCGCTCTCTGAAAAAGCGTTGAATCTATACCTGGCCTTGGACAGCCTGCATGCCAACACAGAAATTACCATGTATGCGGAAAACCTGGGCATATACCCGCCGAATACGGCGCTGATGGTTATCACCGACGGGGACAAGCGGCATGAGGTGTACCTCTCCAGCAGCCTCACCCAGAATTCTTCCGTGGTACTGAAACGGAAAAAGCGATGAGACTGACAGTAAGCTGTCGCTCCTTGTTAAAATAATTCCGGTTGTTCGCGGCTGTTCGGCTTATTTTCCCATTCCATTTTCACGGATTTGGAGAAATCAACCAGCTTGGCACCGACCGCTTTCCAGCCCATGACCTCTACCAGTTTAATCACTTTGAACTTTGCTTTGCGCACCTGGTCGCCCCGCCCGCTTTGTACGGCAAGAATGGGTTCTTCCGCCGTCGATACCGCCTCCAGGTAATTGCCATCGCCCTCCTTAATGAACGTAAATTTATTGTGGAGGGTGGTAGTTTCGATCCGGAACCGCTTGATGTTAAATTGCACCTTGTCTTTATCAAGATATACGGCGGTTACCGTTTTCTCCGGGTTGAATTTCTGAATGTCCAGGACCTTTTCGGCATCGATGCGCTGCGTCAGTTCCTGGTCGGTGATTTCATAGCTGCCATCACGGTAGAAGATGACGATGCGATCTTCCGCTTCAAAACTGCCGAGGTACACCCCTTTTTCTTCTGCAGAAAGGCGGCCGAATTTATCGTCAAACCATAATTTTTTTGCACTGAGGGTGGACTTGCCCGCTTCTTTAAACTTCACTGATTTCACGGGGTACTTGGTCACCTGGTTGCCCATGGACGTTCTGCCCTTTATTTCCAGTTCCTCAAAATAAAAGTCGAATTCCTTGATACGGGCCGTGCTGCCCGGCGTCAGGAGGATCTTGATCACTTCCGCTTCTCCGTTGGCATTAATGGAAAGGTAATGGACCTTACTTTTCTCGTGGCCCCGGGTGAGGTCGTATTCTTTTTCACGGGTTACACCGGTAACGTTGAAGCGCTTTGCATAGCTGGTCCCGGTATTTCCGTCAAGGTAGATCATGTTGTACGTGGTCCGTTCATCGTTTTTCATGAATATGGCGGCATACAGGATGTCTTTCCCGATATAGGTCTTATCGGCCACCCGCACCACTTTCATGATACCGTGTTTGGTAAAGACAATGATATCATCAAGGTCAGAGCAATCGCAGACAAACTCATCTTTTTTAAGGCTGGTGCCGATGAAACCATCCTCCCGGTTCATGTACAATTTGGAATTGGCGATAGCGACGTGTTTAGCCTGGATGGTGTCGAACTGGCGGATCTCGGTTTTCCGGCCGCGGGTTTTGCCATACTTCTGAATGAGCCCCTCGTAGTAAGCAACGGCATAATCGACCAGGTTCGCCAGGTCGGATTTTACTTTTTTGATATCGGCTTCCAGTGCTTTGATTTGCGCGTTCAGCTCATCGATATCAAGGCGGTAGATCCGGCGGACAGGCTTCTCCGTTAGTTTGATGACGTCGTCCCGGGTAATGTCGCGGCGGAGCTGCTTGCGGAACGGTTCAAAAGCGGCTGCGATGGCTTCCAGGACCTTGTCCCAGGTGGCATGTTTTTTCTCCAGCTCCTTATAAATTTTTTCCTCGAAGAATATTTTTTCAAGCGACGTATAATGCCATTTTTCCTGGAGTTCACCGAGGCGGATTTCAAGTTCACGTTTCAGCAGCTCCCTGGTATGGTCGGTAGATACCTTCAGCAACTCATGCACGCCGAGAAAACGCGGTTTGTTTTCAATAATCACGCAGGCATTAGGAGAAATACTTACTTCGCAGTCGGTAAACGCATACAGCGCATCGATGGTTATATCTGGTGAGATGCCCGGCGCAAGGTCAACCTGGATCTCCACTTCGGCGGCGGTATTGTCGGTAACTTTTTTAATTTTTATCTTCCCCTGGTCGTTGGCCCTCACTATGCTGTCCATCAGCGCTGCCGTCGTAACGCCGTAGGGAACGTCTCTGATGGCCAGGGTCTTCTTATCGAGCTCTTCTATGCGGGCGCGGACCCGTAGCTTTCCCCCGCGTTTGCCTTCATTGTAGTTATCTACATCGATCATGCCGGCGGTGAGAAAATCAGGAAACAATTCAAATTTTTTCCCGCGCAGGTATTTAATCGCAGCATCACAGAGTTCATTAAAATTGTGTGGAAGAATCTTCGTGGAAAGCCCTACGGCAATGCCTTCTGCGCCCTGCGCAAGCAACAGCGGAAACTTCATCGGCAGGGTAACGGGTTCGTTTTTCCGGCCGTCGTAGCTGAGCTGCCACTCGGTGGTCTTGGCATTAAAAGCTACTTCCAGCGCAAATTTTGAGGGACGGGCTTCGATATACCGCGAGGCGGCGGCCTCATCCCCGGTGCGTACATCGCCCCAATTGCCCTGCGTATCTACCAGCAGGTCTTTCTGACCGAGGTTCACCAGGGCGTCGCCGATACTGGCATCCCCGTGGGGGTGGTATTGCATGGCCTGCCCGATGATGTTGGCAACCTTATTAAACCGCCCATCATCCATTTCCTTCATGGCGTGGAGGATGCGGCGCTGTACCGGTTTCAGGCCATCTTCAATCGAAGGCACGGCCCTTTCCAGGATTACGTAAGAGGCATAGTCCAGGAACCAGGTCTTGTACTGTCCCTGCAGGCCTGAATCGCTGTCCAGAAAGGCGGTTGACTTATTTTTCGCTGCACTCATTGTTGTTGTAGTTGTGTTGATAACTGCCGCATTGCGGTCAGGGCAGTGGGGCGGCCTGGCGGGCTTGTAACTTTACTTCAAAATCCTTCATTTTTTTTTGGTCGCCCTGTACATCGAGCCTGCCGGAGGCAATGATTAGTTTAAGCCGCCAGAGCAGGTATGCATCACCGGTAGTTTCTTTGCCTTTGGCAAGAAATTCACGGATGAGCCTGGAAGCTTTTTGCCAGTCTGCATTGGCAAACGTCAACAATTCGGCGTCGTAGTATTCATAATCCCGCTGCTGAAGTTTCTTACCACCTTCCAGGAGCCGTACGCCCTTGCCGGCCGTGCATACCTTATTCCATTCATCCGGGTCGATCTCGAATTCCGACAAGGTGATGGGCCGGGCCAGCCTTTTCGCTTTCAGGAATTCCGTGGGCGGAATGGTGTGCAGCCATTCGGGATAAAAGAGCTGCCCTTTACCATTGATGAAAGGCAGGTTGTTGAGGTACAGCACGAATATTCTCCCCTGCCAGGCGGCCAGCTGGCTCATCAGCCAGTAATAGCCCGATACGTCGTGTTTATTCTGTGCGGCCCAAATCCAAACCGTGGAACCGGGATCCGTTTCCAGCGTTTTGATGACATCCCGCATAAGCGCCTGGTCATCTGATTCGCTGTTGTCCGGTTTACCTTCATAGTCGCCACCTTCCAAAACTTCCTTCCACCAGTGTTTACGGGCGGACTGGCCTTCCTCCAGGTAAATATCTGTAAGCGGTCCTACGGCATAGTCATCTTTTACCTGCCAGACCGGCCCTTCCAGCTGACCAGTACTGTCAAGGGCGATCGCCTGCTGCAGTATGGCAATATCCGCCTCATTAAAAACGATGTGAATCATGAAAAATCTATTTTGATTAAGGTGCGGCAATGGCGGCATCCTTTACGAGGTCCACTTCAAATTTCAGGTTGTCGATAATAAATTCCTGCCGGTCCGGCGTATTCTTGCCCATGTAATAATCAAGGATATCCTGGATATGTGTTTCGGGCATGATCATAACCGGCTGCTTGCGCATGTCCGAACCGATAAACCGCGCGAATTCATCGGGGCTGATTTCCCCGAGGCCCTTGAAACGGGTGATTTCCGGTTTGGTGCCCAGCTTCTGCACAGCCGCCTTGCGTTCCTTTTCGTCATAGCAATAAATTGTTTCCTGCTTATTGCGGACACGGAATAGCGGTGTTTCCAGGATGTACACATGCCCGTTCTTCACGATATCCGGAAAGAATTGCAGGAAAAACGTCATCAGCAGCAGCCGGATATGCATCCCATCCACGTCGGCATCGGTTGCCACCACGATATTGTTGTACCGGAGTCCTTCATACCCGTCCTCGATATTGAGGGCATGCTGCAACAAGTTGAATTCCTCGTTTTCGTAGACTACTTTTTTGGTGAGGCCGAAGCAGTTGAGTGGCTTGCCGCGGAGGCTGAATACGGCCTGGGTTTCCACCCGCCTTGCTTTTGTTATCGAGCCACTGGCACTGTCGCCTTCGGTGATGAAAATGGTGCTTTCATTTTGCTTTTCGAGGATAGTTTCCTTCTCCCGGCCGGTCGCCTCATCGTTATAATGAAACCGGCAGTCGCGCAGTTTCTTGTTGTGCAGGTTAGCTTTTTTAGCCCTTTCGTTGGCCAGTTTTTTAATTCCTGCCAGCTCCTTTCTTTCTCGTTCGTTCTGTTCAATCCGCTTTTTGAGCGCTTCTGCCACAGCGGGATTCCGGTGCAGGTAGAGGTCGAGGTCGCGCGCGAGAAAATCCCCGATGAAATTTTTCATCGACGGTCCGCCTTCAAATACCACCTGTGATCCCAATTTGGTTTTAGTCTGGCTTTCAAATACCGGCTCCTGCACCCGAACCGAGATGGCCGCGCTGATGCTGCCGCGGATGTCAGAGGCATCGTAGTCTTTCTTGTAAAAATCGCGTATCGTCTTTACATAGGTTTCCTTGAATGCGGCAAGATGGGTTCCGCCCTGGGTGGTAAACTGGCCGTTGACGAAGGAGTAATATTCTTCGCCGTATTGGTTCTCGTGCGTGATGGCCAGCTCGATATCATCACCTTTGAGATGTATGATGGGATAACGGAGTTCATCCTCATTGGTTTTCCGCTGCAACAAATCCAGGAGGCCGTTTTTGGAAATATATTTTTTGCCGTTGTAATTGATGACCAGGCCGGCATTCAGGTAACAGTAATTCCAGAACTGGTTATCTAGGTATTCATGGATATAATGGTATTTTTTAAAGACGGTATCGTCTGGCACAAAACTCACGAGTGTGCCGTTTCCTTCCGTGGTTTTTGCTTCGCGGTGTTCCTTTAGCAGCACGCCTTTTTCAAACTCGGCCGTCTTTTCTTTTCCCTCCCGGTAGGCCGTTACTTTAAAATAGCCACTGAGGGCATTGACGGCCTTGGTACCCACGCCGTTCAGCCCTACACTTTTCTGGAAGGCGCGGCTGTCGTACTTGGCGCCTGTGTTGATCTTGCTGACCACGTCTACCACCTTACCCAGCGGAATGCCACGGCCATAGTCGCGGATACTTACCGTACCCTTTTCAATGGTGACGTCCACATGCTTACCATAGCCCATCGTATGTTCATCGATGCAGTTGTCGAGTACCTCCTTCAGCAGCACATAAATGCCGTCGTCCGGGCTGCTGCCATCGCCCAGTTTGCCAATGTACATACCGGGTCTCAGCCGGATATGCTCTTTCCAGTCCAGACTCCGGATGCTTTCTTCATTATAATCGAACAGGTTTTTGTCTTTTTCAGCCATAATTTTCTTTTCAGCAAACAATTCAACAATTAAAGCCTGCCAGCCACCCCCTGCAGGGCTACCCGCCAGCACTAAATCTTTTAGTAAAAAACGTGCAGGCAAATATAACGAAACCAAGGTGCAGCCATTCTGTAAGAGTTTTGCACCCCTGTGGAAAACGGGCCGGTTACAACTCGATGGTATCCTCATTTAACAAAAGCTGCCAGAGGGCGATGACTATCAACTGTTAACAACAGGCATCGTGGCACAGTCCTTGTCAAACTGTAGTATATACAGTGAAACCCGAACGGTAGAATCGAAACGATTTATCACCTAAAAAATTACAACTATGACATCACTTACAAAAGGACTCCTTGGATTAACGATTGCATCGGCTGGATTATTTGCTTTCCGGAGTGATAAACTGGCAGGGTCTATTACGGGCTCAGTTTTACCCGCCGACGGCGGTACCAAGGTTTGGGCCGTATCACCCGGAGACACCCTCCAGGGAGCTATCCAGAGCGGAAACTTTGAGATCAGTAACGTTAAACCGGGCACCTACCGGATTATTGTCGAAGCCAAACCGCCCTATAAAAATACAGCCAAGGATAACGTGACTGTAGCCGACGGAAGCCCCACGAACGTGGGCGCTATTAAGCTCAGCCAGTAATTACTTTGTTACAACCTCAATAGTCAATCGCGCAGGATCCCCGATCCTGCGCTTTTTATTTTAAAAAAGCATTTTCCTGTAGCTTCCAATCGATTATATTTGCAGCCCGGTAATTTTCCGGGAACGACTTCGTAGCTCAGTTGGTAGAGCAGCTGACTCTTAATCAGCGGGTCCAGAGTTCGAGCCTCTGCGGAGTCACCACAAAGCTTCCCGACGGAAGCTTTTTTTGCTCCTGAATTAAAATTCCCAGATGAGAGAAACCACCAGCTTGGCAGACGTACTGGTTACGCTTGATGATATCAGTATTGCCCGGGAGGGCAGGGATCTCCTGGCCGGCATTTCTTTTACCATCCGCCGCAGCGAGCAATGGGCCTTCACCGGGCCATCGGGTAGCGGTAAGACGTTACTCGCCAAAGTGCTGGCCGGAAAAATCTTTCACCATGGCAACGTTACCTGGCAGCAGTACGAAGAAAAAAAAGGTATTGCGCTGGTTGAACAGCAGCATCACTTCACCAATTTAAGTAACACCAGCAATTTTTATTACCAGCAACGATTCAATGCTGCAGAAGCCTTCGACAGCCAGACCGTGCTCGGGCTTCTTAACCAGTCCCCGGATTCACCGCGTTGGGTGACAGCGCTGGCATTGGATCATCTCCTGCAAAAACCGGTATTGCAATTGTCTAATGGCGAAAACAAACGCCTCCAGCTAGCCCTGGCACTTGGTCATCACCCCGCGGTGCTCATCCTCGATAATCCGTTCACTGGCCTCGACGCAGCGGGGAGAGCAACGCTCGGAGAAATGCTGAACGGGATAGCCGGTAACGGAATTCAACTCATCGTCATTACGGCCGGCGGGTCCGATTTGCCGGCCTGTATTACCCATATAGCGCGGCTTGAGGAAGGGCGCCTGGTAAAGGTTGATAAAACGAACGGCCGCTTACCCCTGGCGGAGCGTAAAGGTGTGGAACTGCCCGACACATTCAGGGAGGCGCAGGGCGGAATGCCTGTTCCGGATCGGGATTTTAGTTATGCCGTGAAAATGGATGAGGTGAGTATCCGTTACGGGGAAAACCTGGTATTGGACCGGGTCAGCTGGGAGGTGAAACGAGGTTCCTGCTGGAGCGTGTCCGGCCCTAACGGCGCCGGTAAATCGACGCTGCTCAGCCTGGTGACCGCGGATAATCCACAGGCCTATGCCAATAATATCATATTGTTCGACCGCCCACGCGGCAGCGGCGAAAGCATCTGGGACATCAAACGAAAGATCGGCTTCCTGTCGCCCGAAATTCACCTGTATTTTGACCAGCAGGCCACCGGCTTCGAGGTAGTCGCCTCGGGTCTTTTTGATACGATCGGTTTGTTCCGCCAGCTGAACGACCACCAGGCACGGTCAGTACATTCCTGGTTGCGCATACTCGGCCTCGTTAGTTTCTCCGGCAAACGCATGTCCCAGCTTTCCGCCAGCCAGCAACGGATGCTGCTCCTGGCCAGGGCACTGGTCAAAAACCCACCGCTGCTGGTACTGGATGAACCCGCACAAGGGCTGGATGCCGCGCAGCATGGCTTGCTTAAAACCATGCTCAACGAAATCTGCACGCTCTTTGGCACTACACTTATTTACGTAAGTCATTACCCTGCCGACCTGCCGGCCTGCATTACGAATTACCTCGTGCTTGATGGCGGCAAAGCGGTGAAATGACTGTTCAATTTATGGCAGCAGTGCCGATGCAGCCTTCCATACGCTGAAAAGAGTCGTCCGGGCAGTTTTATACAGTATTTTAATCAAATCACGCCGTTTCCGAAGTCCTTTTTTAAGGCATGTGGACAACTTAAAGTGTTGTAAATCAATCTAAATACACCCCGTGGATTTTCCCGTTAAATTTATGTAACCGGGCGGCGCAGAGTACCGCTAAACCTGTAATTTTAGCCCGCAACCCGGTTTGCTAACCCATCATCCGGTGTACTACACCCATTTCTTTTTGGTTGTTACATTGCAGTTCGGACATAATTTTTGACTTACTACCCCATTAAGTCTGTAAAGTTTAAAATTGTGTGTATGTATTCTTATTCATTAATGGAAGCCGGTTGTTATTACCTAATTCAGGAAAAGGAAGATGCTGGTATTACGCTGATCAAGATCAATTTTGAATCCGATCAGTGTGTGTTTGTATCCCGCTACGAGGAAATTGAATCGCAGGAATGGAAGAAAAAAACGGATCCCATCCACGACATCCTGGAATTGTTGAGCGACGAAAAAGTGAGGGAGTGGGAAGCGATCTTCAACAATAACCAGGACGCCTATTACGAGGAAGATGAAGAGTGATGGTCCTGCCTGCATTTTGTAAGGCTGTACCCCTGAGCCTATTGTTTTTTCCCGCGGACGTGTAGCCTTTATCGCTTAAAATTCCGGCTGCCCGGGCGGAATTTTATTTATTTTGTGCGCCTAATTATTTTGTTTTGATCAGCCAGCAGTCCATTCAGCAGATCCTCAGCCGTATAGATATCGTAGACATCATCGGTGGCTTTATCCGCCTCAAAAAAAGGGGAACCAACTACCTTGGACTCTGTCCATTTCATAATGAAAAGTCCCCTTCCTTTACCGTAAGCCCCGCTAAAGAAATCTATAAGTGCTTTGGCTGCGGCCGCAGCGGAAACTCGATTGGCTTCCTGATGGAGCATGAGAAGTATACCTATGTGGAAACGCTCCGTTGGCTGGCCAATAAATACAACGTAGAGATCGAGGAGACAGCCGTCAGTCCGGAAGTGATGGCCAGGCAGCAGGTTGCCGAAAGCCTGCATATCATCAACAGTTTTGCCGGGAAATTTTTTGAAGACCAGTTATTTAATACTACGGAAGGGCAGGATGTGGCCCTGAGTTATCTCCGCCACCGCGGGTTCAGGGAAGAAATCATCCGGAAGTTCCAGGTCGGCTATTCCCCCGAATCGCGAAATGCGTTTACCCAAAAAGCACTGGCGAGCCAGTTCAACCCGGACAACTTGGTGAAGAGCGGGTTGTCCGTGATGCGCAACGAAGAACTGGCCGATAATTACCGGGGTCGTATCATCTTCCCCGTTCATAACAACAGCGGCAAAATAATCGGGTTCGGCGCCCGCGTAATCAAAAACAATGACCGCGCGCCCAAATATATCAACACTCCCGAAAATGAGCTGTATGTAAAAAGCAAACTGCTGTACGGCACTTATTTTGCCCGGCAGGCAATCGATAAAAGCAATGAGTGCCTGCTGGTGGAAGGCTATACCGACGTCGTATCCCTTCACCAGGCCGGCATCGAAAACGTAGTGGCCAGCGGGGGCACTTCGCTCACTACGGATCAGCTGCGGCTTGTAAAAAAATATACCCCCAATCTCACGATTATTTATGACGGTGATGCTGCGGGTATCAAGGCGGCACTCCGCGGGCTGGACCTCGCCCTGGAAGAGGGGCTGAATGTACAGCTGGTACTGATCCCGGATAAAGAGGATCCGGACAGCTATGTTAATAAAGTCGGTCCGGTCGCCTTCCGGGAATTTATTGCCGCCCATAAAAAGGATGTCGTGCTGTTCCAGCTGGAGCTGTCACTTCACGAAGCAGGAAATGACAGCAACCGCAAAGCCATATTGGTCAACCAAATCGCCGAGACCATTGCCAAAGTAAACAAGGCAGAGGATTTTACGAAACAGCAGGATTATATCCGGCAGTGTGCCCAGCTGCTTAACATCGAAGAGTCCGGCCTCAATGCGCTGGTCAATAAATTTATACGGGAAAAGATTGACAAAACGGAAACCCGCAACTCCCGGGAACGGGCAGCCGAAGCGGACCCTGCCCCCCAGCCGGTATCGCCCGGAGAATCCGCGGAGTCACTGCAACTGCTTTTCCGCGATGAACTGCATGAGCGAGCGGTCATCCGTGCGCTCCTGGAATTCGGTAACCGGACATGGGACGAGGACAGCACGGTGGCGGATCACCTCATTGGGGAGATGATCGACGAAGACCTGTTCGATAACAAGCTGCTGTTGCAGATATTCCGCCTCTACAAAAAATGGTATGAGGAAAAGCTGGAGCCCACCACCAAAAGTTTTATCTACCAGGAGGACCAGCAGCTCAGCGCGCTCGTGGTTTCCATCGTGGAAGTACAGTATGAACTAAGTGACAAATGGAAGTCGGAATTTGAAATGCCGGTGCCCACCCGAGAAGATATGTACCGGGAGGAAGTGTTGTCGACCCTCAATTACCTGAAGATGCGTAAAATTAAAAGGATGATTGAGCAGAACCAGGCCGACCTTCAGAAAGCGACGTCCAGCGACGAGCAAATCATGCTTATGCAAACGCACCAGGCGCTCAAGCGCATGGAAAAAGACCTGCTGCAGATGGTCGGCACCGTGATTATCCGGTAACAGCCATTAAATGGCACGCATAGTATTTTCTTCCGCACACGTTTCATTCTCCCGTTCCGTCTCCAGTGTGGTATGCTGGATGTTTTTATGCAGCAGCGCGTGTTTGATTTCGTATTTGATGGTTTTCTCTTCCTCAGGGCCCGTATTTTCTTTCAGGACCATATGAGCTGTCAATGCATTTTCCGTGGTACTGATCGCCCAGACATGTACGTGGTGAAAATCCACGACACCTTTCACCTGCATCGCGACAGATTTTACTTCATCCAGTTTTATTTCAGCGGGAACACCATCCAGGGAGAGCCGTAAGCTGTCCCGCAGCAGGCGCCAGGTACTCATTAAGATTATCGCGGCGACCAGGATACTCAGCGCGCTGTCGATCCAGGACCAGCCGGTGTAGATTATCACCAGTCCTCCAGCCACCAGGGCCAGCGAAACAAGGGCATCGCCCATCAGGTGCAGGTAAGCACTTTTAATATTCATATCACTGTCCTTTCTTCTGAAGAAAAGCAGTGCCGTGAAGGCATTGATCACTATCCCTATACCGGCCACCACCGCAATAATGCCGCCTTTGACCGGTTCGGGAGACATCAGCCGAAGTACCGCCTCATATATGATGGCGCCTATCGAAACCAGCAAGACCACTGCGTTGAACAGGGCGACCAGGATTGAGGTCTTACGGTATCCGTAGGTATACTTTTTATTCGATTTCACCCGCAGCAGTTTAAAAGCCAGGAGTGAAAGTCCGAGAGAAGCCACATCCGCAAGGTTATGACCGGCATCGGAAAGCAGTGACAGGGAATGGTTGATGAGACCGGCTACCACCTCAATTACCACGAAGACAAAATTGAGCACGATGCCAATGACAAACGCAGTGTTAACACTTGTCAGCGGTTTGCCATGGTCGTGGTGATGGTGGCCGTGATCGTGCGTATCCTTACTGGGGTGGGTATGGTTATGCGCCATAGGAAGGGGCTTCGGCGGGTGATTCGTAGCGGCCCAGCCTGTTTTGCAGGGACCTGTTCTGCTGCTGTACCTGGTCGAGCTTTTCGAGCAGGTGCCGTATGGCTTCGATCCCCTCAATATTGATGTCCAGGTCATAGTGCATCCGCACATACCGTTCAGCATCTGCCAGCTGGCTTTCTTTGAGGTAGCTGTTGTCGTCAATCTTCATCACTTCAACAAGTCCGTACTGCTGTAGTACATCGATAAATGAAATTTCCACCTGGTGAACAACGCAGAAATGATAAACGGGAATCAGTTCGTTGTTTTCCATATGATTTATTTTAAGGCAGCCAGCTGCGTGAATAATGCTTTTTGCTCGTCGGTCAGGTTGACCGGTACTTTTACATTGAATACCACGTACAGGTCGCCAAACTGCCCGTCTTTGCGGTATACCGGGAAACCTTTTCCCTTAAGCCTGACCTGGCTGCCATTTTGGGTGCCCGGCACAACCTTCAGCTTAACCTTACCGCTGAGGGTGTCCAGCGTCAGTTCCCCGCCAAGTACCGCGGTGTAGATATCAATATCTGCAGTCATAAATAAATCGTTGCCGGATCTTTTAAGCGCCGGGAGGTTGCCGATGATAAAGGTGATATACAGGTCTCCCTGCGGACCGCCGTTTGTTACGGGCGCGCCATAACCTTTCAGTTTGATCACCTGGCCATTTTCCACCCCTGCGGGAATGGTTATGCGTACATGTTTTCCGTTGACGGTTAGGGTTTGCTGGTGCGTTGCGAAAGCTTCGGTAAGGCTAAGGGTCAACTCCGCATTGTAATCCTGGCCGCGGAACTTGCCCTGGCGCCCGCTCCGCCCGCCACCCTGCCCGCCAAACATC
The DNA here is from genome assembly GCA_038229695.1 of Chitinophagales bacterium. Lineage (GTDB taxonomy): Bacteria > Bacteroidota > Bacteroidia > Chitinophagales > Chitinophagaceae > JACMLD01. The sequence continues at coordinate 21,193 of JBBROE010000070.1, forward strand.
GACTGGAAAAATGATGAAAAGTCCTCCCCGTCAAATGCCTCTCCGCCACCGCCGCTATAGCCGCGGGAACCGCCGGCACCGCCACCGGCGGACTGCCGCGCATTTTCATATTGCTCTGCATGCTGCCAATCCTTCCCGTACGTGTCATACTTCTTCCGCTTTTCCGGGTCGCTCAATACTTCATTGGCCTCATTGATCTGCTGAAATTTTTTGTGCGCGTCCTTGTCATTGGGATTCAGATCCGGGTGATGCTTCCTGGCCAGCTTACGGTACGCTTTTTTGATGTCGTCCGCCGTAGCATTCTTATTCAGCCCCAGTATCTCATAATAGTCGATAAATGCCATGCGATAAAATTACGCAAATTACCGTTACTCGCTTATGGATGGATCAGTCGCGGGGCCGGGGTTACCCCAGCATTACAAACCGGCTGTGGCCCGGTTGTGGTCGTCCGAGTCGAACAGGATTGCGGCCGTTCAATATTAGCACTACGATAACATAAATTTATTTGTTAATGAGGCCGTCTGCGCTTGCTTTTCCGGGGCCGCAGAGCAGGATGACAACAAACCCCGCCAGGAAGAGTGCGGCTACTGTTCCCTTTCCGAAAAAGTCGGCATGGTTGGCTTTAAACACCGCCACACTCATCGAAATCACCAGCGGAATTACAGTCAGGCGGGTAAACAGCCCCAGTACCACGAACATCCCGCAGAAGAACTCCGCGAATATCACCACTGCCAGCGTGAGCGCACTGCCCGTTCCAAACAGGTTCATGAACGTGTTTTTCTTTTCAGCAAAGTGAACCAGTTTGTCATAACCATAAGGAATGATCAGCCCGCCAGCTGCCATCCGCAGCACCAGCATGGCCAGGTTAAATGCCCAGGCGGGAAATGAAACAGATAAGAATTTTTTCATACCGTACGAACAGTTTTTTCAAAAGTAAGGGGATGATTGCAAAGTGATGGAAATGTTAAGGTCTCTACTTATCCACAGTTGTTTGGAACGATGTTTGGTTAAAGAAAAAATTAGTAGAAACTTTAGCGATTCGATCAACGCAACCGGTTTACCTCATGAATAAATTCCTCGTTACCGTACTTGCAGGGATTGCCGCGATGATGGCAAATGCCCAGCAGACTCATTTTATTGCAGACCCACAGACCCGGTTAAAGGAGGCAAAAGTTTATTTCCAGGAAGGTGCTTACAGCCTTGCCTACCCG
>JBBROE010000071.1:0-22367 GCA_038229695.1 Chitinophagales bacterium
ATGTTTGTTATCTGGCCCGACGTGATGATTGACGAGGTGACGTCCACGGATCTCATCATTATACCGGCTGTCCACAGCGACATGAGCCAGGCCCTGCTGGAAAACGCCGCGTTCCTGCCGTGGATCAGGAAGCAACATCAAAACGGTGCAGCTGTCGCCAGCCTTTGCATCGGAGCTTTCTTTCTAGCTGCCACCGGGTTACTGGACGGGAAACAATGTGCGACCCATTGGTCGGCCGCGGCCCTCCTGCAGGAGATGTTCCTGGCGGTGAACGTGGTGGATGAGAAAATTATGACCGCCGAAGACGGCCTGTATACAAGCGGCGGCGCCTACGCGTATCTCAACCTGTTGGTGTATCTCGTGGAAAAATACGCAGGCCGGGAAATAGCCGTGATGACCGCAAAGGCATTTATGATTGATATCGACCGGGTGAGCCAGTCGCCCTTTATCATCTTTCTTGGCCAGAAGACCCATAAGGATGACGCAGTGCGGCAGGCACAGGAATTCATCGAACAGCATATCGACGAAAAAATAACGGTAGATGAGCTGGCGACCATGCTTTCGCTGGGACGTCGTAATCTTGAGAGACGATTTAAAAAAGCCACTTCGAATACCATATCGGCATACATCCAGCGGGTAAAAGTGGAGGCGGCAAAAAAAGGCCTGGAATCGTCGGTTGAAAATGTAAACGGCGTGATGTACCAGGTGGGCTATACCGACCACAAAGCCTTCCGGACCACCTTTAAAAAAATTACCGGTCTTTCACCGCTTCAATACCGAAACAAGTATAACCGGCAGCTCGCTGTCTGAATCATTGGCAGCACCTGTGCCCAGCTGGACGAGTTGTACCCCATACATTGCTTATGCGATACAAAAGGATGGCCATAGAACAGGAATCTCCGGAGGAAACCGGTTATTCCTCGATTCTTTACAACCTCGCAGAAAGTTCCGTTACCGATTTCCGGTTTAGCGATCTGAATTTTTCACCCGGCGATCTCAGGCTGGAATATGTTCCCCACCGCGGTCACCAGGGCTTACGCAGCCTGATTGCTGCAGACGCGGGCCTGCCGTCTCCTGAAGATGTCCTGCTGACCCATGGCGCAGCCGGCGCGCTCTTCATTGTCAATACGGCATTGCTTGAAAAAGAGGATCACCTGGTTGTGGTTCGTCCGAATTATTCCACCAATATCCAGGTGCCGCTGACCATTGGCTGTGCGGTCACTTTCATCGATCTGAATTTCGAAGAAAACTGGCGGATAAATGTGGCCGCAGTGATGGAAGCCTGCCGTGATAATACCCGGCTCATCAGTATTACAACACCGCACAACCCAACGGGGATGGTGATGACGGCCATGGAGCTGTCGGCGATAGCAACGCTGGCCCGCGAAAGAGCCATACCCGTGCTGGCCGACGAAACCTACCGCGATGCCGGATTCCTTACGCCTTATCCGCCCCTGGCAACGACTTATGAAAATGTAATTAGTGTTTCCTCGCTATCCAAAGCATATGGCCTGCCAGGGCTGAGGATGGGCTGGATAATCACCCGGGATACTGCGTTAATGGAACAGTTTCTGGCAGCGAAAGAAATGATGTACATCAGCAATTCCGCCCTGGATGAAGCGGTAGCGTACGAATTTTACCAGCGGAAAAATAATTTCGGCGCCATCCCCCGGCAACAGGTAATGAACAATTTCAGCGTACTCAAAGCGTGGCTGGAGAGGGAGGACAGGTTCGACTGCGTTTTACCGGAAGGCGGCGTGGTTTGTTTTCCAAGGCTAAAAAAAATACCCAAACAGGGGATGGCGGCGTTTCATGCACTGCTGCTCGAAAAATTCAAGACGATAGTTGGGCCTGGTCACTGGTTCGGCATGCCGGACGAGTACCTGCGCATTGGCTTTGGCTGGGCTGATGAGGCCGCGTTTCTGGGGGGACTTGGCAATATCAGCCAGGCCTTATCGGAATTGTTATAGCCTGTTCAGGGAACCTCCTTTATCTGTCGTACTGAATAAATAATAATGGTTGACATCAGCGCGATAACGGCAAAGGACCAGCGCAGGTTAGTTGCCTGTGCGATGAAACCAACGATGGGTGGTACCAGTAAAAATCCCAGGTAGCCGATGGTGGAAATAGAAGCCAGCGCCTGGCCGGTATTCACTCCCTTGACCCGTCCTGCAATACTGAAGACAAGCGGAACGATGCAGGAAACGCCAAAGCCCACGAGGGCAAAACCGATGCCAGCGGGAAGCTGGTAAGGGAGTAACACCACAGTCATCAGCCCGGAAAAAATAAGCCACCCCGACCAGAGCAGCAGCTTGCGGACCCCGAAGTAACTCACCAAACGGTCCCCGCCAAACCTGCCGATAGTCATGGTGACCATATAAATCACATATGCGCCTGTGGAAGCCGGCCGGGAGGCATGAATGATCTTTAAGAAATAAATACCGCTCCAGTCGTACATGATGTTTTCGCAGGCCATCGATCCAAAACATATCAGGGCGAATTTCATCATTTGTTTATCCGGGATGGAAAAGACATTCTTCTTCACCTGGAGCTCGGGTTTTTTCCTGAGCGTATAAGGGAAACAGGCCAGTACGGTCATGACCATGAAAAGACTAACGGAGAGGAGATGCCAGCGGGTAGTGACTCCCCAGAGTAGCATCAGGTAACCGGTGCCGGCACCTGCGAACCCCGCGAGGCTCCATAGTCCATGCATCGTCGTAAGGATCGAAACCGGGTAGAGGGCCTGAACGTCCACGGCCTGGGTGTTCAATGAAAGGTTCATCAGGTTTCTTGCCGATCCGAAACAGAACAGGATGGCGACAAGTTGCCCGATGGTAACGACGAACCCCGGTAAGCCCAGGAAGATATTGAAGAGCAAAGCGCCAATCAGCAGGATTACCCGGCTTTCAAAGTGGGCTAATAAACGACCTGTCACGGGGAGGGTTAATATCAGTCCAATCGGCATGGCCAGCAGCGCCGCACCCAACTGTGCTTCGTTCATATGAAGATGCTGTTGTACCGATGGAATCCTGGATGCCCAGCTGGAGTAGCCAAAGCCGGAGATAAAGAAATAAATGCTCGTAGTAATCCTTAATTGACGGGGTGTCCTGTGCGGAAGACCGGTAATAGTCATCGGCCCTAAAATAAGATATTTTATGAACCCGGAACCGGCTATTGCTTTCTTTTTTGGAGTGCGGCAATAACCTGTTTTAATTTTTTCGGATTCCCGAGGTAGGGTTCCAGATCATACAGTTCAACCTTCCTGAAATCCACCGGGTGACTTTCGCTCTGGAGCGAAAAATAGCCGGCACTGATCAGTTGTCCGTCCAGCAGCCCAAGCTGTTTTACCCACTTATCACGGCCGTCGTATTGTGGCTTGCTGTAGACCAGCACTGTATCGCGGTTGACGATGTGTTTGATCACGGAGTCGCCGAGTACCAGGGCTTCAACATGTACCCACTGGTCTCCGTGAAAGGTTGCTGCACTTGAATTGACGCAATGTTGTGTGTAAAGAGTGCCGTTCAAGAGGACATTTGTTCCGGGCGTGCATAAATTAGCGTTCGATCTTTCGTCTTTTCCATTTCCGCCCAAAAGTTGTTCTTCAAGGGAAATCGGAAAGTCCTGGTGCAAATCCATAGTTTCCGGATCCTGGCCCTGGAGCATTACACCGCTGTTCCGTAATGCCCACCCCGCGCCACCGGGCGCCTGCTGACCGACAAAGCGATACTCTACAACGAGGAGGTAGGCCGTGAGTTTCTTACCATAAAAAATATGACCGTATTGTTCCCTGAAGCTATCGTACTGGTCATACCTTACTTTCATGAGGCCGTCTTCTACCCTGAACGTGTTCCCAAAGTTGTCATTCAGCGGATGATCCTTGATTTTGACTATCCAGTTTTGCAGGTTTCTGCCATTGAAAAGTATGTTCACTTTGGGCAGCTTTACCTGGGCGTCAGTGCAAAGACCTGCCAGGCAGCCAATAAACAGGAAGATTGATCTCATAACGTTGTTGTAAGTCCCAATTTACTATTCCAGACTGGATACTGCGCAAAGAATTACGCTTTTGTCCGGCCCGCTGCATCAACAACCCCCCCGTTTTGCTGAGGCCGGTTGCCGCGGTTATGCCCCGGCGGAAAACCAGCCTCGCTGATTTTTACCAATCCACTACACAATCTTCTCCGGGTAAGCAATTGCACGTACCATCGGCTTATCGAAAAAATACGGACAGTTGTCGAATTCCGAAAACCATGATTTTTCGTAACCTGTTAACTATGAGCAAAGTAAAATTATAAGGATTGTAAACAGCGTCAACCGGTCTAAAGCCGATTGCAGGATCCCAGTAATGCTACTAATATTACTGCAGAAAATACGGTGGAGGAAAAAAGGTAATACCACTTTTCGAAATCATATTTCTCAGTTGAACAGAAACTTTTAACTGGTTATTTAAAAAACAGCCCTACTATGAAAACATTATTTATTATTTACCGGACCTGCCTGGTGTTAGCCATGGCCTTCCTGGTAAACAACATTAAGGCCCAGTCCTGCACCCTGGCCGTTTCCGCCAGCAGTGCGGAATCCCGCTGTAAAGCTACCGGCAGTATCAATGTTACTGCCACAAACGGTTCCGGCTCCTACAACTATATTGTTTCCAGCGGACCCTTCAGCAGCACCACCTCATCCAGTTTAATACAGGGTCTGAAACCGGGATATTACCTTGTTAAGGTAAAGGACATCAGCACAGGTTGCACTGCGCAGGTGGACAGCGTGCTGGTCGGTGGTAACTACCAGGACCCGCGATTCCAGTTATCCGTTACCGATGTAACCTGTATAAATGGCAACAATGGTTCAATAACCGTAACCGGTCTGCAATACGGCAGGGCTCCGTTTAACTATTCGATTGTGGCGCCTTCTGCTTCCGGCATCGGCACCAGCAACACCACGGGGTTATTCACGAACCTGACACCAGGCAATTATTCCATCCAGCTCAGTGACTCCTGCGGGGGTATTCAAACGAGGGTAATCACAATTGCCAATTACGATTGGAATATTGATCATTTTACGCTTTCCAAAATCGGCTGTACCGTTGCCAACATAGTGTTATACCTGAAAGACAATAAAGGAAATGTAAATACCAGCGGTTCAACGTTCGCCGGGTACATGTATGGTATTGTAAACAGCCCGGGTGATACAAGCTGGTCCAATAACTACAATTCATATTTTTTTATCGGGAATAAGCGTTCTGTGACACTGGTTGTAAAAGACAACTGCGGAAATGTGAAATCAGTGATTTGGAACGATGCGAGCATCCCGACGGTTAACAGCACAGTTTCCACGTCAGCCTATACCTGTGCTACGTTTACCGCCACAATCACCGGGCAGTCAAACCTTACCAACCCGCAATATTGTATTTATGATAATCTCGGCAACCAGCTGACCTGTAATACCAGCGGCCAGTTTACCAATCTTGCCTTTGGTTCCTATTGCATAAAGGTGACCGACAATTGTTATGACACCGTGATCACCCGCTGCTTTAGCGCTGCCCAGGCAGTGCCCGCAGTAAATGCATCGGTAAGCATCAGCAACCTCACCTGCTCAGGATATACAGCTACGGTTACCGGCCAACAAAACCTGAACAGCCCCCAGTATTGCCTGACAGATTCCGCCAATAACGTCATCGCCTGCAATACGACCGGCGTTTTTGATAATGTACTATACGGAAATCATTGTATCACCATCACTGATGGCTGTAATGGTACCGTTTTAACCCGTTGCTTCACCCAGAAAAAAGCCAAACCGGTTGTGTCTGCCAATGTAACATTTACCAACCAGACCTGTACCACCGTAACGGCAAGTATCAACGGGCAATCGAATATAACCAACGGACAGTACTGCATCTATGACGGAAACGGTGTACAACTGGCCTGTAACACTACCGGCGTTTTTAATAACCTTGCATACGGAACTTATTGCATCCATGTACAAAATGACCCGGCCTGTTACGATACCATGCTGGTACGCTGCTTTACCGCTTCACCCCTGGTACCGTCTGTGGGTAACAACGCACTGCTGAGCAATTATACATGCACCAGCTTTACCGCCTCCATCACCGGGCAGATGAACCTGACCAACCCGCAGTATTGCCTTTACGACAGCACGAATACGCTGGTGGTCTGCAACTCAACCGGTGTTTTCAATAACCTCGCCTACGGATCTTATTGCATCCAGGTGCACAACGACGGCACCTGTTATGATACCACCATGCAGCGCTGTTTTACTGCGGCCAGACCCGTTCCTGCTGTCGGTGCTTCGGTGGCCATCAGCAACATGGTGTGCACCGGTTTTACGGCTTCTGTCAGCGGCCAGGTAAACCTGACCAGCCCGCAATATTGCCTGTATGATAACAGCAATACCCAGATAGCCTGTAACAGCACCGGACAGTTTAATAACCTGGCCTACGGCTCTTACTGCATCTATATTACCAACACCTGTTACGACACCACTTTCACGCGTTGCTTTACTGTTGCCCCGGTACCGATGGTGCTGAATATAACCTCAGCGGCTTCCTGTACAATTGGCACAACAACGCTTACCGTGAACATCAGCAACGGAACGCCACCGTATACTATCAATGTGTACAACCCTGGCGGCATACTGGTCAATACCACCAGCACTTCTTCAGCCAGCAGCACCATCAATGGCCTGTCCGGTCTGCCTTCCGGATTTACGTACAAGGTGGTAGTGAATGGTGGCTGCGGAGCGAAAGACTCGATTAACGTAACGCCGAATGCTTCTTCATTTTCGCACCAGATTACGACGAATGCCAAATGCCCGGGTGGCGCTTACCAGAATGGCTCAGGCGACCTGGTAGTGAATGCCCAGTTCAGCGGTGGACCTGCCGTGCCGACTATCATCAAAAAAGATGGAGCAGCGGTAACTATCCCTTATTCGACCCAGTCCGGTACTAATTATACGTTCAATACCCTGGCGCCGGCTACTTATATCATCCAGTACGCACTTAACGGCTGCGGTACCATAGTTAATGACACCTTCGCCCTTAAATCATATACCTACCCGACATTAAACCAGTCGGCCGTGTACCAGTGTAACAACAATAATTTCAGTGTGAATGCTGCAGTGGTCGATGGCCTGGCGCCGTTTACCTATGAGATCATCGGAAGCACCCCTGCTGCCCCTTCTATCATGGCCGCACCGCAGGCGAGCCCTTCTTTTGCCATCAACAACGGTACAACCTATTCGGTAGTTCGGCTGCGTGCCATCGATGCATGCGGTAACGCCACTATCAATGATGCCGGTATACTGCCACTTGGCAATACTAAAGCGACGGCCTCGTCCGATTGCTTTTATAATGATATCGTACTTTCTGTTGATACCATACCGAATGCTACGTATAACTGGTATAAGAAGACGAGTGCTACGGACAGTGTACTGGTAAGTTCAAGCCAGAACTACAGCATTAACTACCTGCTGCCGGCCGATACCGGAACTTATGTGAGCGTAGTAAGTGTAAACAGCGGATGCCTGACCAGGATAGCCACTACGCACCTCACCGGCGCCTGCGGCAGCGTACTTGCACGGAACGGACTTTCATTCACAGGCACTACCGAAAAGGAAAATGTGCAGCTGGTATGGAACACTGTACCATCGTATGATGCAGTAAAATTCACCGTGGAAAGAAGCAACGATGGAGATAAATACACTGCCATCGGAACGGTTACCGCCGCTCCTTCCAATGCAGGCACAGCCAGCACCTACCTGTTCACGGATATGAATGCAGCCACCGGCAAGAATTTTTACCGGTTACGCATACTGCAGGTGGCTGGAAAAACAGCCTTCAGCAACGTCCTCGTGTTCACCAAAACTGGAAGACCGGAAGTATCGGTGATGCCCAACCCGGTAGCTGACGTTTTCACTATCCGCTTTCAAAATACCAGCGCTACCCATTTCCAGGTGAACCTGGTGGCAGCCGATGGCAAAATGGTAATGAACACGGTTTACCAGTTGGCGATAGCCGACAGCAAAACCATCCACCGGCCGGCGGCACTTGCACCAGGCGTTTACTTCCTGCTGCTGACCAACCTGGCTACAAATGAAAAAGAAATGATCAAATTATTCTTCAAATAAGTTTCGCTAGCTGTTTTTTAAATAAACCGCCGGTTTCTACCGGTGGTTTTTTTGTTTGGCACCCCTGTTTATTCAACCCCAGGCTATCAACACAAACTGTTAAACAACAACACTTTACTGCAGTCTTACCGAAAAAAGAAATTATATTTGTACCTTCATCCACTTTCTAAAAATACTTGATCAGCGTTATGGCAAAAAAAACCGGTTTTACGTATTCTGAAAAGCAGGAACCACACCGCGGCAGAACCAAACTCATACTGCAGCAGCATCCTGAAATGCGCAAACTAATCGGCAAAAATCCTTATACGATTTTCGTTATCCTGGGTATTGTGGCTTTCCAGGTGGTGATGGCCTGGTTACTGAAAGATCAGTCCTGGTGGCTGGTGGTCGGTGCGGCCTACCTGCTCGGAGCATTTGCCGATCATGCGCTGTTTGTAATGATTCATGAATGCGCGCATCACCTGTTGTTCAAAAACAGGGCGGCGAACCGTTGGGCAGGCATGATTGCCAACCTTCCCCAGTTGTTTCCCAGTTCTATTTCATTCGAGCGGTATCATATCAAACATCATTCTTTCCAGGGGATACATGAACTGGACGCTGACCTGCCGAATAAGTGGGAAGCGAAACTCATCAATAATTATTTTGTAGGTAAAGTGCTCTGGCTGCTGTTCTATCCTATATTCCAGCTTTTCCGCATAGCCCGGCTGAAAGAAATCAAGCCATTCGATAAATGGGTGGCCATGAATTTCAGTCTGCAGGCTATTTTTATTGTTGCCATCTGCTGGTTTTTCGGATTAAAGGCCATTCTTTTCCTGCTCTTCAGTTTTTTCTTTTCCATCGGTCTGCATCCGCTGGGTGCACGCTGGATCCAGGAACATTACCTGACAAACGACGAAGAACAGGAGACCTACAGCTATTATGGCGTACTGAACACCGTTGCCTTTAACGTTGGGTATCACAACGAACACCATGATTTTCCATCCGTGCCCTGGAACAAGCTGCCGCAAATCAGGAAAAACGCGGGGTCTTTCTATAACTCATTGTCGTACCATACTTCATGGACAAAACTTTTTTTCCGTTTTCTTTTTGATAAGGAGATATCACTTTTCTCCCGTATCATTCGAAAGGAGCGCGGCAAAGTGAAGCTTACTGACACCTCCATCCCTGACATCGATTTGATTGCCAGCAAGGGCCAGCAGGCCGTGACTTCCTGAAGAAATGAATTTTTTTAAGGATGAGACCGGTACAGCAGTGCCGGTTTTTTTATGCTGCGTAAATCCGGTCAATGGCATCCTGGTATTTTTCCAGCACTACTTTTCTTTTGATGCTCATTTTCGGGGTCATTTCCCCGGTTTCAATACTCCATTCCCGGGCAAGAAGCTGGAATTTTTTAACCTGTTCCACATGGTTAAAGAATTTATTAAACCCTTCTACCGTTTCCGTGATCAGTTGAATGACTGCGGGATTTTTGATCATCTCCGCGTCAGTCGTGTAGGAAATGTTGTTTTTAACGCACCAGTCTTTCAGGTTGGAAAATGAAGGCACGATCAGCGCGCCAACAAATTTTCTTTCGGAACCGACCACCATCACCTGCTCAATGAAAACAGATTCCTTTAGTTTATTTTCCACGGGCAGCGGTGCCACATATTTACCCCCGCTCGTTTTAAACAATTCTTTTTTTCGATCGGTGATTTTCAGGAAGTGTCCGTCGAACATCCCGATATCGCCGGTATGGTACCATCCGTCCTGCATCGCTTCCGCGGTAATATCAGGCCATTTGTAGTACCCCATCATCACGTTGGGTCCCTTGCACAGGATTTCACCGTCTTCTGCAATCTTCACGTTTACCTTATCGAGGAGCGGTCCAACCGTGCCGAATTTTCTTTCGGCCAGCTGGAAACGGTTGACGCTGATTACTGGTGATGTTTCAGTAAGTCCGTAGCCTTCCATGACAGGGATACCCGCCGCGGTGAAAATCCTTATCAGCCTTACCTGGCAGGCCGCTCCACCGGAAACAATGCAGAGCAGGTTATTCCCCAGTGCTTCGCGCCACTTATTGAAGATAATTTTATTGGCGATGGACAGCTGGAAGGCAAACCACGCACCCTGGCTCTGGTTGATCTCAAATTTCTCTGCCAGGCGGTGCGCCCAGAAAAAAAGTTTCTTCTTTGTCCCCTTAAGTTCATTGCCTTTCATCATGATGCGATCATAGACCTTCTCCAGCAACCGCGGCACCGTCGTAAAAATGTGCGGCTTTACCTCCTTCAGGTTATCGCCGATGCTGTCAAGGCTTTCCGCGTAATATACCGAGGTGCCATTATACAGGTAGACATAGCTGATCATCCGTTCAAAAATGTGGTTCAGCGGCAGGAAACTCAGTGCCCGCAGGTTATCACCCGCGGGGAAACAGGGTATGCTGGCCTGGACATTGCTCAATATATTATTATGGCTAAGCATCACCCCTTTTGGCGTGCCCGTCGTTCCTGATGTATAGATAATGGTTGCTAGGTCGCCGTTTTTGATCCCGGCAGAAATGGCTGGTATGCGGGCGAGGGCTTCCGGTGTGGCTGCGCCGGTCACTTCCTTCCAGTGGCGCGCATGGGTAACATGTTCGAACGAAAATATGGCAGTAACAGAAGGCATCCTGTCCCTTACACTAACGGCCTTGTTGTAGCCCTCTTCATCATTGACAAAGATCATTTTTACTGCTGCGTCATTCATGATAAACGCCAGCTCGTTTACATTGATGGTGGGATAAACCGGCGTGAGTATTGCTCCTATTTGCTGGACGGCCATATCGAGCATGATCCATTCCGGCCGGTTCTTACACATGATGGCAATCTTGTCCCTGCCATCGGCGCTCATATCCCCGCAGGAAATACCCATATTGAGCAGGCCTGCGCTGAGCGCATCAACGGTTTCCTTTACGCGTTGTGTGCTGTAGGTTCGCCACTTCCCATTCTCTTTGGCGGCCAGCATATCGGGCAGCGGACGCTGGGAAAGCTGTGCATCGATGCAGTCAAATAACCTGGCAGGATTCATATGGAACAACCGTTGAACTTTTTACATCGCTGTAACACCGCTATACTGGGATGTACTGCAGACAAAAGATCACCAGGCTGAAATTAGTAAAATTCAGGATAGGAAAAAATGGTCGTTTCTGTACCGGGCCGTTATAATTTGGTATTTACCGGCGTCTGGTAATATTGGCCGGGTACCGCTTTAAAAAGGCGGCTGGCCTGCATCGTGGTAAACTGCTTGTATTCACTGCTGTGGGTGTTCGTCCAGTTGTCAAATGCACCCAGGTTCTGGGCGGTTCCGAATATCCACTGCTCATAGGCTTCAAAAGTCCCTTCCCGCAGGAGCTGCTGCTGGTAGTCGAACAGGCGGAATGGAAATTTCGAGGCATAGCGCTCAAACCAGTCGAGCAGGAACCGCGTCCGTATCATAGTAAGCGTTCCAACGGTAATTCCATTTTTAGCGAGGGGTGCCTGTTTCTGCATGGTAGTGAGGAAAGCTGTCGCGAACTCATTTTTGGCATCCTGGTTTTTCAGGACATCGGCATCGGTAAATAGTTTTTTATAGCCTTCGAGCAAGAGGTTTTTTATTTCAGGAGTGCGGCGGCTGAAACTCTCCATATTGATAAACATTTCCCCGTAAATTAAACTCCAGGCCTTGTCTTTAGTGAAATAATAATACTTGGCAGCGTTGTAATAGTTGCCGGTATAGGAGGGATCCACCTGGATACCGTGTTCCCAGAGTTTGATGGCTGAATAATCCTGCCGTGCCCATAGCAATTCGCCATAGTCGCTAAGGAGCGGGCCGCTGTCGGGAAATGCTTTGAGCCCTTTCTTATATATCCGTTCGCATTCTTTGGTATCGCCTGTTACTTTATCCATCATCCCGCCGAGCTGGTATACTTCCACATCCGCATCCTGCCGTTCCAGCAGGGCCTTCATAATATTCTGCATTTTCGGGTAATCGGATTTCTGAAAATAAACAAGGGCAAGATCCTTGCTTACCTGCATGTTTCCCGGCTGCTGTTCATGCGCCTTATTCAGCACAAGCACCGCGTTGCTGTAATCTCCCTGGCGGGAAAAATTTCGGGCTGTTTCCTGCAGTTCTTTTACGTCCTGGCCGGTTGCCGAAAGTGCAAACGCAATAACCCCTAGTGAAAGTAACGCTGCATTTTTTTTCATGTCACCAAAGTTAAAGTTTTGCCGGGGTTGGTATGTGGCGGGATTGTTAATTCGACTTTCCGGTAATACCTGGTTTCTCCCACCCGGGTTTATTCGTAGATGAGGTGGGTCAGCAGGCCGTCCCGGAGTTTTGGTTCAAACCAGGTACTTTTGGGGGGCATTACGTTTCCGCTGTCGGCAATGTCAAATAACTGGGTGAGGCTTACAGGGAAGAGGCTGAAAGCAACTTTCATTTCCCCGCTGTCGACGCGTTTTTCCAGTTCTGCGAGTCCGCGTATACCCCCTACGAAGTCTATTCTTTTGTCGGTTCGCTGGTCGGCAATACCCAGCAGCCGGTCGAGTATTTTTTCAGAAAGAATGGTTACGTCCAGCACACCGATTGGATCGGTGGCGAAATGCCCATCCTTAACCCGGAGCAAATACCATTTCCCCTGCAGGTACATCCCAAATTCATGCAGCCTGGCCGGGCGGACCGCTTTGTCCTGTGTCTCTTCGATGGAAAAATCCGCGGCAACTGCCAGTAAAAATGAATCTGGTGTGTGGCCGTTCAAATCAGCTACTACCCGGTTGTAATCCATGATCTGCAGCTGCGCGGAAGGAAATAAGGTGGTTAGAAAATAGTCAGTACCGCCGCCATCCGGTGCGGCAACGGCTTGTCTCACTTTTGCCGCAGAGGCCGCCCGGTGGTGCCCATCCGCGATATAGGTATTGGGAACTTTTTCTGAAAAGAGGGCGGAGATGCGCTGGATAGTTTTATCATCATTCACCACCCATATGGTATGGCCGATGCCATCCGTTGCCATAAAATTATAGACCGGTTCGTGAGCCGACTGCCATTTTTCAACCAGCTCATCTATTTCGGGTACGTTTCGGTAGGCCAGGAAGACGTTCCCGGTCTGGGCCCCGCTGGCGGTAATATGGCTGATGCGATCCTGTTCTTTTTCCGGGCGCGTATATTCATGTTTCCTGATAATATCGTTTTCGTAGTCGTCGACACTGCTGGCGGCTACGAGGCCGGTCTGGCTGCGCCCGTTCATGGTGAGCCGGTAAATATAATAGCAGGGTTTGAGTTCCCTGAACAGGATTTCTTTCCGGATAAATGCGGCCAGGTTTTCTCTGGCTTTATCGTATACTTCCGCCGTGTGGATATCGATGCTTTCCGGCAAATCGACTTCTGCTTTGGTGATGTGTAAAAATGAGACGGCGTTCCCTTTCACTTCCTGGCGCGCTTCAGCGGCATTCAGCACATCATAGGGTTTCGCCGCAACTTTTGCCGCCAGCTCGGGTTTTGGCCGAAGGGCTTTGAATGGAACTATAGTAGCCATGTAATACTGTTAATTTATCCTTTTGTTGTGGCAAAATCACGCATCAGCTCGGTCAGCACGTGCACGCTCTCCACCGGCAGGGCGTTATACAAAGAGGCGCGGAAGCCGCCTACGGACCGATGTCCTTTTATACCCACCATACCTTCCGATTTACAGGCTTCCAGGAACTCCTTTTCCAGGGAAGGCTCCTGCATCACCCATACCACGTTCATCAGGCTCCTGTCTTCGGGCGCAACGGTTGGTGTAAAGACCGGCAGCGTATCCAGGGCATGGTACAGTGCTGCTGCTTTTTCCGCATTCCGTTTTTCTATAACGGTGATGCCCCCCTGTTTTTTAATCCAGCGAAGCGTTAACAGGCAGACGTACACCGCAAATACAGGCGGGGTGTTAAGCATAGACCCGTTTTCGATGTGGTTCCGGTAATCCATCATGGAAGGCATCTTCCTGCCCGCTTTTCCGGGCAAGTCTTTCTTTAGTACCACCAGGTTTACACCGGCCGCACCGAGGTTTTTCTGGGCGGCTGCATAAATAAGGGCAAAGCGATTGTAATCCATGCTCCGGCTGAGGATATCACTGCTCATGTCAGCGACCAGCGGAACCGGCGTATCCGGGATGGCGTGCATTTCTGTGCCTTCGATAGTGTTGTTGGTAGTGTAATGGAAATAAGCCGAATCCCCGGGGATGGAATAGCCTTTGGGAATATAGCGGTATCCCCTGTCGCGCGATGACGCCACCTCCACCACCTTGCCAAATAAACGGGCTTCTATGATCGCCTTGGTTCCCCAGGTTCCGCAGTCCAGGTACGCAGCCGAGGCGTCTGTTGCGAGCAGGTTCATCGGTACCTGGAAAAACTGCGTGGATGCGCCGCCGTGAAGGAACAATACGGCGTAACTGTTGTCCAGTTCCATCAGCTCTTTCACCAGGGCAATGGCTTCATCCAGGACGGCCTGGAACAGGCTGGTGCGGTGCCCGATCTCCAGGATGGACAACCCGGTGCCTTCGAAATCAAGGATCGACCGGCTCGCCTCTTCGAATACTTCCTTGGGTAAAATACTCGGACCGGAATTAAAATTATGCTTCAAGGTTATCGGGTATTACAAAATGAGTGGCAAATGTAATCGAAATGGCTAAATACCCCTCTTGATTATGATGGTAAACGGGTCATCATCCCAGTAACCGATCGGTTTATTCAGGCCGGTCATCCATCAGCCTGCCTTTTTTCCATTGGAGATCGAGGTTGCGGAATTCCACGCTGTCCAAGGGTGAAAAAACAACCGAAGACAGCCGCCTGAGGTCAGGCTGGCCTGCGTTGATCCATGCCGTATACCAAAAAGAGGCTACGGCAAATACCGACGCCCTCATTCTTCGCTGAACCATGCCATGGAGCAGCGCATCGTAGGCGCGGCTGTAGCCTTCTGCATACTGGCGGACGAGCACCCCGTTTCGCTCCTCGTAGGCATATTTGTGGTCGCTTCCCATTTGTTCCGATAATTTCTTCTCTTCGCGGAGCACCGTATCCGCAGCGGCAGCACTTTCGTACACCCTCTTCCAGATAAAATCGGAGGGGTTGGAGAGATAGGTTGCGCGCCCGATAAAGAACTCCCATTCCCGGTCTGCAAGCAGCTCCGGTATCCGGCTTTCCCAAAACCCGTGAATACCTGCCTGGTTGCTCAGCTGCCCGTTGTGGTTACTGCTGGCATGCAGCGGAACATGTGCATCGGCAATATAATGTCCTATTTCAGCGGAAAGTTTCAGGATTCGCCCGGCATCGCCTGCCCTGAATGCCGAGGTCAACCGCTGCAGCATCGTCTGTATCCACCACGGCACGATACCATGCCGGTTCAGTGAATCCGCACTGAAACAGGCCAGGGCCCTGTCCCACTGCTGCGGTAAACCGGCTGCTCCATTTTTTCCATAAAGGTCAAGGTCGATGAAATGCCGGGGACCTTCCGCAGCAACCATGTACCTGCGCTTATCCGGATCCACCGCATGGGCAGCGAGGAAGGCAATGTTGGGCTTGTAGAAGACCAGCATTTCCGGTGGCAGCAGGAAAACTGCGTAATAATTAATCTGTTTATGGGCAAAAAAACCCCAGCAATACGCCGGAGTAGAAATGGATAACAGCAACACACTTACGAGGAGCTGCAGCAGCAGCCTGTGATACGGCATAGTCCGGGAATTAGGTAGCCGGGTAACGGAGCCTGCCTGGCCGGCAGCAAAATTTTCAGGGCAAGCGGGATGGGGGCGTCCCCTGGTCGGCGGCGGTATGGTGATCTTCCACTTCGGCAACGCCCCCGCTGATGGCATATTTCAATACATCCGACGCGGTAACATCGTCCAGCACCCGCACCGCCTCACGGGCTACCATATACAACTGGCCGGTAACCGCATAAGAGTTCGGGACATATACTGACACGTGATCTGCCAGCCCGAATTTGGAGGCATCTTCGTCGGTGATGAAGCCCAGCTGAAATACCCCTGGTTGAAAGATGCTGACAAGTACCGCTTTTTTGAATTTCCTTTTATTTCCTGCAAATGCTTCAAAAAAATCTTTGATAGAAGAATAGATGAATTTAACCCCGGGCGTGCGCTCCAGCCAGTGGTCAAAAAGACTGAATATTCTGCTCGTCAGGAAGTTGGAACTCAGGAAGCCGATCACGATGAGGAAGGCGATAATGACAATGAAACCGAGCCCATAGTTCCGGTTGACGATATGCCCATCCGCGTCTTTGACCCGGAAAATGGGAAGCCAGCTGTCCACTGACGAAATAAACCAGTAAATCAGGTAAATCGTAATGGCAACCGGTGCCGTCACCAGCAGGCCCTGGATGAGGTACTGCAGGATCTTTCGCCAGCGCCAGTGGTTGCGTCCCAGGAAGCTCATATCAGGATGGAGAAGTTAGATGAATGGTGAAGGTCCATGAAAAATCCCAATTGGAAGCGGGATAAACCTTTTCCGGTCAAAGAAAAACACCCTGCGAAAGCGTTGACACCCTCCGCTTGCAGGACCCTGTCCCTGGCGGATGACGGGTTACAACGCCGGGTTTCGGGCCCCACCTTATCCGGTGCGCCGGGATAAGCATAGCGGCTCATCGGCCTCCACCCTGCACCAGACCTGGAGTGGAGGAGCGGCGGAATAACTCCAACAGCGGCTAAAATAAACGGATGGAAACTTTGGTAACGAAAAAGGTTTCCATAGTTTTGCGCTTCATGATGAACGAAACAGAAAGCAAGGAACGCATCAGGACCCAGGCAAGGGAGTTGTTCATGAAATATGGTATCCGCAGCGTGAGTATGGACGATATCGCAGGCAGCCTGGGGATGAGCAAAAAGACATTGTATCATTTTTATGCAGACAAGGAAGAACTGGTGGAAGCGGTGATGATGCACCAGATAAACCATAACCAGGATTGCTGCCACCTGGACATCAGCAAAGCGGAAAATGCCGTGCACGAGCTGTTTCTTTCGATGGATATGGTTGCCCAGATGTTCAGCACCATGAACCCTTCCGTATTATACGATTTGGAAAAATATCATCCTCATGCCTTCCAGTTTTTTCTGCGGCATAAAAATGATTTTGTGTACAGTACCGTACGCAACAACCTAATCAGGGGCATCAAGGAAGGCTTATACCGGGAAGACCTCAATATTGACATCATTTCGCGCTTCCGGGTAGAAATCGTTATGCTTCCTTTCAACCCGGATTTCCAGGCCAAGGTAAAGCACAGCCTGGCAGAAATTGAAGAAGAAATCATACTGCACTACCTGTTCGGCTTAGTCAATATGAAGGGCCATAAAGCCATTTTAAAATACAAACAGGAAAGAACCAATAAACAACCCAATCATGCACACCATCAGTAAGCTCATAGCCTGGTTCGGACTCACTGCGATTGCCTTCCCGGGCCTGGCGCAGACCAGTCACCAGTTATCCATACAACAGGCCCTGGATTATGCAAAAAAGAATAATGTACTGGTAAAAAATGCACTGCTCGACATCCGCATCCAGGAACAGACCAATCGCGAGGTCACGGGCTCTGCACTGCCTCAGCTGAAGGCCTCCGGTTCAATTACCTACAACGCTAAATTACCCATCAGCCTCGTCCCGGCTGAATTTTTCGGCGGACCTCCCGGCACTTTCCAGCAACTCGCCTTTGGTGTGAAAT
Source organism: Chitinophagales bacterium (assembly GCA_038229695.1). Taxonomy (GTDB): domain Bacteria; phylum Bacteroidota; class Bacteroidia; order Chitinophagales; family Chitinophagaceae; genus JACMLD01. Next base: position 17,830 of record JBBROE010000071.1, read on the forward strand.
GGAATACTACGGGCGGCGTATCGGTAAGCCAGCTCCTTTTCGACGGACAGGTATTTGCGGGCCTGAAGGCAAGGCAAACGCTGCTCGACTTCCAGTCAAAAAACGAAGAAGTGACGGAAGAGAATATCCGTGCGAATGTCTATAAAATCTATTACCAGCTTTTGGTAAGCAGGACCCAGCTGGAACTGCTCGATACCAATATTTCCCTGATCAGTAAATTGCAGCACGACAGTAAAGTGCTGTTCGATAACGGGTTCGCAGAAAAGTTGGTTCTCGATAAACTGGCGGTACAGGCAGCAAACCTACAAACCGAAAAAACCAATGCCCTGAACCAGGTGGCCAATGGTTACCTGGGCCTGAAAGTGCTGATGGGCATGCCGGTCAGGGATACCCTCCTGCTGACAGACAGTATTTCGGATGAGCAGGTAAAGCAGGGCATACCCGATATCATCAGCTTTGAGTATAACCAGCGCCGCGAATACCAGGTCGCTCAACTGGGTATTCAGCTCAATGCCTTTGATGTAAAGCGATACCAGTTCAGTAAGCTGCCCACGCTTAGCCTGAATGGCTACTACAATAAAAATGCGCAGCGAAATACATTCAATTTCTTCAGTGGTAAAGGGGACTGGTTCGGTATCTCGGCCTTTACACTAAACCTTAACGTACCCATCTTTACCGGCTTCTCGGCCAATGCCCGCATTGACCGGGCCAAACTCGTCTTGCAGCAATCCATTAACCAGCAGGAAGCCTTAAAAATCAGTATCGACAACGAGATCGAGACGGCAAAAAACAATTTCAGTTCTGCAATCGCCAGCCTGGATTACCAAAAAAGAAATATGGTCCTGGCCGAAAGTGTTTACCAGCAGACCAAAAAGAAATTTGAAATAGGAACGGGTAACCAGACAGAAATTAACCAGGCACAAACCGACTTAAAAGCAGCACAAACCAATTATATCAATTCACTCTACAATGCCATTATTGCAAAAGTAGATTTCATCAAAGCTACCGGCAAACTATAACTGTAAAATCGACTGACATGACTTCAAATCTCAATTATATGCAACGCTTCACTGCCCTCTTTCTCTTTTCCGCATCCCTCCTGCTTCTATCCGCCTGCGGGAACGGTTCTGCGGAACAACCCAACAGCCTCGCGGATAAAAAAGCCAAACTGGAAAAACTGAAGGAGCAGGAAAAAACCCTGGAAGCCCAGATAGCCAAAACGGATACCGCTGCGGGCAAGGCAGAGAAAACCAAACTGGTTACCCTCACCACCCTGGCACCCGATACCTTCACGCATTATATAGAGCTGCAGGGAAAAATTGAATCCCAAAACATTTCCTACATCGCGCCCCGCAACGGGGTAGGTGGTGTGGTTAAGGCTGTATATGTAAAAAGGGGGGACAAGGTGAAAAAAGGACAGCTGCTGCTAAAACTGGATGACGCCATTCCCCGTCAAAACGTGGTAGCTGCCCAGCAAAACCTGGAAAGTGTAAAAACTTCACTGGCCTTTGCAAAGAACCTTTACCAGCGCCAGAAAAACCTGTGGGACCAGAAGATAGGTACCGAAGTGCAGCTCATCACGGCAAAAAACAATGTGGATGCCTACGAAAACCAGCTGAAGACACTGCAGGAACAACTTAAAATTACGAATGAACAACTGTCCTTCACCAACGTGGTGAGCGACGTAAACGGCACGGCTGAAACCGTAAACATAAGAGTAGGCGAAGTCTTTACCGGCGTCCAGGGGACTGCTGCCCAGATAGTGGTAATAAACAATGACAATTTGAAGGCAACCGCACAAATACCCGAAAATTACCTCGGTAAGGTGCACGTCGGCAGTAAGATAAAAATCAGTATCCCCGACGTCAACAAAACTATTGACGCCGTGGTAACCGTAGCCGGCAACAGCATCGACCCCAACACGCGGAGCTTCTTCATCGAAGCCAGGCTACCTGCCAACACGGACCTCAGACCCAACCAGATTGCACGCGTAAAAATCCAGGATTACAAAAACACCAACACGGTAACTGTCCCGGTGAATACGGTCCAGAGTGATGAAGGCGGAAAATTTGTAATGGCAGCGGTGAAAGAAAACGGCAAAATGGTAGCCAGGAAAAAGAAGGTGGTTATCGGGGATTTTTACGGGGATAGCATGGAAATCAAAAGCGGACTGAAACCAGGGGATGAAATTGTAACGGACGGTTACCAGGGTTTGTACGATGGCCAGCCCATTACCACAGACGTGAGGTAGCCCATCATCGTCCAGAAGGAATGCACCCGGCCGGTAATGAAAGGTTATCGCGTATTTCGCACCGAATAAAAAAAATATATGCCCGCACCAGAAAAATCAATTCAAAAAATAAAGGAATTCAGGCCAACCAGCTGGAGTATCGGCAATAAAACCGCCATCTACCTGGTCATGCTCATCGTCAGCATGATCGGGATTTACCAGTTCCTGACCCTGCCCAAAGAACAGTTTCCGGATATCGTTATTCCGACTATTTACGTGCAGACTATCTACGTGGGCAATTCTCCCAAAGACATAGAGAACCTGGTAACGAGACCGATTGAAAAACAAATCAAGGGCATCACCGGGGCAAAAATCAAGAAATTCACCAGCACTTCCCAGCAGGACTATTCCGCTATCATCGTAGAATTTGACACAGATGTCAAAACAGAGGTCGGCCTTCAAAAAGTCAAGGACGCCATCGACAAGGCCAAGCAGGACCTGCCCACCGATCTCACCCAGGTGCCGACTGCGCTCGAGGTGAACCTGAGCGATCAGCCCATCATGTATGTGAACCTGAGTGGCGACTACGATGTACAGAAATTAAAAAAATTCAGCGATGATCTGAAGGACAAACTGGAAGACCTGCCACAGATCAACCGCATCGATGAGGTTGGCGCACCGGAACGCGAGTTCCAAATCAATGTCGACAATTTCAGGATGCAGTCTGCCGGTATCACCTTCGACGATATTGCCAACGCGGTTTCCCGGGAAAATATGGATATCTCGGGCGGCCTCCTTGAAGTAGGCAATATGAAAAGAACGCTGCAGCTCAAAGGCCAGTTGAAGACGGCAGAGGACATCAGCCAGATCCTGGTTCGCAATACCAGCGGCGCACCGGTGTACCTGAAAGATATTGCCGCTATCAGGGATACCACCAAGGAACGCGAGAGTTATGCGCGCCTTGACGGCAAAAATGTGGTGACCCTGAACATTATCAAACGCAGCGGGGAAAACCTGATAGAGACAAGTGAAGCGGTACAACGATCGGTAGAAGAAGCGAGGGGTGTACTCTATCCCAAAGATTTAAAAGTAGTGGTAACCGGCGACCAGAGCATTAAAACCAAAGCTTCCTTCAAAGACCTCGTGAACTCCATCGTCATCGGGTTCCTCCTGGTACTGATTGTATTGATGTTCTTCATGGGAGTTACTAACGCGTTTTTTGTGGCGCTGTCTGTTCCGCTCAGCATGTTCGTTGCATTTGTATTCCTGCCGGCGGCTGATTTGATAGTGGGTTCTCACGTAACCCTCAATTTCATGGTGCTGTTTGCACTGTTGTTTGCCCTCGGCATTATTGTGGATGATGCCATTGTGGTGATAGAAAATACCCACCGAATTTTTACCGAGGGGCGTGGGCTGATTACTACGGATACCGCCGCAAAAGCCGCTGCCGGCGAAGTTTTTATCCCCGTACTGGCGGGCACGCTGACCATGCTTGCCCCTTTCTTCCCGTTGCTGTTCTGGCCGGGCATCATCGGTAAATTCATGGTCTATCTCCCCACCATGCTCATTTTTACGCTGGCGGCCTCTCTCATTGTGGCCTTTATCATGAACCCGGTTTTCGCAGTTGATTTCATGAATCACCCGGAAGGCGAAAAAGAAAGCAAAAGTGCGATTTTCAAAAAACCGTCTTTCTGGATCCCGATTGCTGCAGGTATCCTGTTGGATATTAAAGGCTTCACGTTCCTCGGAAATTTCCTACTATTTTTTATGCTGATGGTGTTGCTGAACAGGTATGTACTGGAGGCAGCCATCCACGGTTTCCAAAACCGCGCATTGCCCTGGATCATGGGCCACTATGAAAGCCTGCTGCGGTGGGCCCTCAACGGCTGGCGCCCGGTCGGGCTGCTGCTCGGCACATTTGGCTTACTCATCCTGTCGGTTGTTGTTTTTGCAATATCCATCAAATCAGGACGTGTTGGCGTGGTGTTTTTTCCCAAAGCGGATCCTAACCAGGTCTATGTTTACCTGAAGCTGCCGGTCGGCACTAACGTAGAATATACGGATTCAGTTACCCGTGTACTGGAAGGACGGGTAAACAAAGTACTGGGTAATGAGAACGGGCACCACAACCCGCTCGTGGAAAGCGTTATCAGCAATGTGGCCATCGGCGCCAGTGACCCCGCTGCCGGCGACCGCAGTACACGGAGTGAACTCGGCCGTGTACAGGTTTCCTTTGTGGAATACGAGAAACGCCATGGTGTTTCCACTAAACCTTACCTGGATAAAATCAGGGCGGTCATGACCGGCA
>JBBROE010000072.1:0-22220 GCA_038229695.1 Chitinophagales bacterium
ATTCAGTTCCGTAGGATTTGGGAACAAGGAAGTGTCTATCGGTGGTTCATCTACCGTAAATGCAACGCTGGATGCGTCCAATGCCAACCTCAATGAGGTGGTAGTGGTGGGTTATGGTACCCAGCGCAAAAAAGACCTGACCGGTGCAGTTGCTTCGGTTCAGGCAAAGGATTTTAACCAGGGAGTGATTGCTGCGCCCGACCAGTTGCTGCAGAATAAAGTTCCCGGTCTTGAAGTGACCAATAACAGCGGCCAGCCTGGTTCTGCCACAACCATTAAAATCAGGGGTAATTCTTCCATCCGCGCCAGCCAGAGCCCACTTTATGTAGTGGACGGGGTACCGCTTGACGGGGGCACTGCGATTCCTGGCTTTGGAGCTTCTTTCGGAGGTACACCTTCATCTAACCCGCTGCTTTACATCAATCCTAACGATATCGCTTCGATCGATGTATTGAAAGATGCATCTGCTGCGGCAATTTACGGTTCAAGAGGTGCAAACGGCGTGGTGGTAATCACGCTGAAGAAAGGTAATGCCGGGCCGATGCGGATGGATGTAAATGTGAGTTATGGCTTATACGCCGGTTTTATGAAACGGTACGGTGTACTTAACGCCAGCCAGTTCCGGAGTGCGCTCACCAAGTATGCTGCGCCAACTACGCTGGACGGTGGTGCCAATACAGACGCACTGAAAGAAATTACACAAAACAGGCTGACCCAGAATTATAATATTGCATTGAGCGGTGGTAATGATGCCGGCAAATTCAGGGCTTCGCTTCTGGGTTATTCGCTGCCGGGTTTTATCAAGAAATCCAGCCTGGATAAATACATCGGAACTTTTTCTGGTGAATACAAATTCCTGGATAAGAGATTGTCGCTGAATTTTTACCTGATTGCGGGTAACGTGGCCATCAATGGTACTTCTGTCGCCAACAACTCCGGTTCACAGGGTAACCTGATTGTTTCGGCGCTGGCCTGGAACCCCACCCAGCCTTTACGGACCGCCGGCAAGTATAACTACCCTGCCAATGGTACCGGTAACCCGCTTGCCTTTAACGAAGCCTATAACGATGTAAGCACCGTGAATAATTTCCTCGGTAATATTTCGGCTGCCTACAAAATTTTACCGAACCTCGAATACAAACTGTTATTCGGTATCAACCACAGCGCCGGTGAAAGGCTGGTAAATGTGGATGGCTGGATCCCCGGTCTGAATAATCTTTCCGGTCTTGGCAACGCATATATCGGGCATGCATTACTGGGTTCACAAAACATCACCCATACCCTGACCTACAAGGCGCAGCTTACCAAGTTGCTGTCCCTGGAAGCCCTCGGCGGTTTTGAGTATTATAAGAGTAACTACCGCGGTTCCAATATCGCTGCCACCGGTTTCAACACCAACCTGGACTACAACAACCGCATCGACATCAAATACACCAGTATCTTCCAGGATGGTAAAACGGTAACCCCGCTTTTCACCTACGTAAATCCCCAGACTGAAATCCAGTCTGAATTTGCCCGGGTTAACCTGAATTATAACGACCAGTTCTACTTAACCGGTACCATCCGTGATGACGGTTCCAGTAAATTTGGTGCCAACAAGAAACATGGTATTTTCCCATCTGTGAGCGGTAAATGGCAGATTAGCAATTCTGACTTCATGAAAAACAGCCAGACCTTTTCCAGCCTCGGCCTGCGCGCATCATGGGGTATCACCGGTAACCAGGAATTCCCTGCCGGCTCTTCGGAAGAACAGTTTGGACTGGGTGCCTACAACAGCATCGGTCAGAATATCGTAGCCAATCCTAACCTGAAATGGGAGTCAACCACCCAGCTGGATATCGGCCTCGATTTCTCCCTCGCTAAAGGCAGGGTATATGGTGCCGTGGATTATTACAAGAAGAATACCCGGGACATCCTTTTCCAAACCAATTCTATCCAGCCTGCTCCGAATGCCACTTACTTCGTGAACCTGCCGGCTGACCTGATTAACGAAGGGGTTGAGTTAGCCCTGGGCGCAACACTGGTGGATACCAAGAAAATCACCTGGGATGCGAGCTTCAACGTAGCGTATAACAAAAATAAAATCACCAAATTCCTGGACGTGAACACCGGCCTTCCCCTGCGGATAGCTACCGGTACCATTGACGGACAGGGCGTATCCGGAACATTGGCGCAGGTGATCGCCAACAACCAGCCGGTGAATGAATATTTCCTGAAACCTTTCAACGGGTTCGACCAGACCGGCAGCCAGCTTATCGGCGCAAATCCACAGTACGCAGGCGACCCCAACCCACATGTGATCGGTGGTTTCTCTACTTCTGTGCGGTATAATAAACTGACCTTCAGCTTGAATGCAGGTGGATCATTTGGTTTCATGATTTATAACAACACTGCCACTTCGGTTACCAATATTTCAGGTATCGTGGCAGGAAGGAACATCGACCTGAAAGCCTACAATTCTGCAGAAAAACCCGCGAGCGGTGTTGGCGCGTCTACCCGTTTCCTTGAAAAAGGCGACTATGTAAAGCTTCGCAACGCTACCATTCGCTACAACCTGGGTAATGCAGGAAAATATATGAGGAATTTCACGGCGTTTGTTTCCGGAAGCAATCTTTTCGTAATCACCAAATTCAGCGGATTTGATCCCGAGGTTAACATCGATAAAAGTAGCGGTGCCTATCCTTCCCGGTCCATTGAATATGTACCTTACCCCACACCAAGGGTTATCACAGCTGGTTTTAGCTTTCAATTATAATATCAATAATCTTAAATCATTACTATATGATACGGTTCAAAAAATCTTACACGCTCATCCTCCCGGCACTGGCTATGATGGCTGGCTGTACAAAACTGGATGAGAAACTGGGCAGTACACTGAACAGTACCCAGGCGGCTGTTGCCCTTGGATCCACTGGTACCCAGTTATTGCTCAACACGGCTTACACCGATATTACCGGATCCTTTTTCAGCCAGGATCAGCTGTTCTGCCTTGAAGAAAACACAAGCGATGAAGCGCTGGTCCCTACCCGTGGTGGAGACTGGGATGATAACGGTGTTTGGCGCGTACTGCATTCTCATACCTGGAATGCCGATCACCAGTACGTCCTGAACGTGTTCAATTCCCTGAACAAGCTCAACTTCGACGCAACCAATGTACTCGCCTTCAATCCCAGTAAATCACAGGCGGCTGAAGCCCGGTTCCTCCGTGCTTATTCCCTGTATTACCTGCTCGATTTATATGGCCAGTTTCCTTTCCGCAACCCGGGAGACAATCTGCTGAATGCACCGGTTGTGAAATCGGGTGCTGATGGTATCGCTTTCATCATCAGTGAGCTGACTGCCGTGCTGCCTGATCTCCCTGCCGGAAATGATATGACCAAGGCCAACCCGGATGCTTGCCGCGTACTGCTCATGAAATGTTACCTCAACAAGGGGATGTATGCCAACCGCGCTGCCCCTACTTTTGATGCCGCCGACATGCAGCAGGTCATCACGCTGGGTAATACCATAATCAACAGCAACAAGTATTCCTACACGGCCAAATATTTTGACAACTTTGCCGTAAACAACGGTACGCTGAGTAAGGAAGGAATTTTTGCCTATCCCAATACAAGCGGTGTCAATGTAAACCACGGTGGTATCGAAGCCCGCTGGAATATGACCCTGCATTATAATTCATACACACCCGTAAATCCCAACGCAGGCTGGAACGGATTTTCTACCATCAGCGAATTTTATGCATCGTTCAATACGTCCGGCGCGCCTACTACTTTCAGCTCCGCGGATTCAGTGTTTGACACAAGAATCGGGGAACGCTTTTACAAGGGTGTAACGGACGTATCCGGTTTGCGCCCAGGCTTTCTTGTAGGACAGCAATTCAATGAAAAAGGGGTGGCTATCCAGGACAGAAAAGGCAATCCGCTTGCCTATACGCCTTCTATTGCTGCGAACCAGATCGAAACAGGGGCTAACCTTGAAGTAACCGGTATCCGGGTGGTTAAATATCCGCCTGACTATTCAGCCTACGGCGGTCCTGCCGGCAACTGGCTGATGCTGATGCGCTATCCTGATGTAGTACTGATGGTTGCAGAAGCTAAACTGAGAACAGGCGATGCCCCGGGTGCATTGGTACTTGTGAATGCCCTCCGCACTGCAAGGGGCGCAGCCAGTCTTGCTGCCCTGCCTCTGGCGAATCCAGCCAACGTAGATGATCCCAATACGTTCCTCGCTGAAAGAGGTCGCGAACTGTACTGGGAAAGCGGTCGCAGAACAGACCTGCTGCGCTTCAACGTATTTTTAAAACCATGGGGACTGAAACCTACCGATGACCCGAAGAACCTGGTGTTCCCGGTTCCTAGCCAGGCATTGGCAGCTAACCCTAACCTGAAACAAAATCCTGGGTATTAAGCGCATACTATTTTAACATTTTGAATCTTATAAATGCAGAAAGGCCATTATTATAATGGCCTTTCTTTTTTAGGTTTGTACTAATCTTTTGATCATGAATTTGCGGTTGCCATGGATAGGTGTATGCTCTGTTCTCTTTTGCCTGTCCTGCAGCAACCCGCAGCCACCCCTTTTCGAACTGGCTGCCCATACCGGGATCGATTTCGAAAACAAGGTACAGGATGGTAAAATTGAAAACAGCTTCCTGTTCCGCAATTTTTACAACGGCGGGGGCGTCGCCATCGGCGATATCAATAATGACGGACTGCCGGACGTCTTTCTAACTTCGAATACCGGCACCAATAAACTCTACCTCAATAAAGGCAACCTGAAGTTTGAAGACATCAGCACCAGTGCGGGAATTACACCGGATGATAAATGGTATACCGGCGTAACTTTTGCCGACGTCAACGGCGATGGATGGCTGGACATTTATGTTTCCACCTCCGGACATATGGGCACCTCCAACCGCAGGAATAAATTATACATCAATAACCACCACCTCGGCTTTACCGATTCAGCGGCAGATTATGGGCTCGATATCTCAGCCTACACAACCCAGGTTTCTTTTTTTGATTATGACCTCGACGGTGACCTCGATTGTTTCATGATCGACAACAGTCCCGTACCTGTCAACCAGCTCAATTTTTCCTACAGCCGCGATCTTCCGGAAGACAAATGGCCGGTCGGTGCCTTCCTCAAAGGTGGTGGCGATCACTTGTACCGGAACGATAACGGCCACTTCAGGGAAGTAACCCATGATGCCGGTATTCATGGCGGACTCATCAGCTTCGGCCTTGGCGTATCGGTCGGCGACATTAACCTCGACGGTTACCCCGACGTCTTTGTTTCCAACGATTCCTACGAACGCGATTATATCTACATCAACCAGAAGGACGGCACTTTCCGCGACGAAGCGGAACAATACCTGCAGCATACCAGCATGTCATCCATGGGCTCCGATCTGGCGGATATCAATAATGACGGCTACCCCGATATTTTTACGACCGATATGTTACCGGACGACGATTACCGGCTGAAAACAACCGGCTCTTTCGACAACTTTGATCTTTTCCGGAGTAAAGAAAAATCCGGTCTCTACCGGCAGTTTGTAAAGAATTGCCTGCAGCTGAATGCCCATAACGATAAATTTATGGAAATCGGCAACTATAGCGGGGTATCGGCTTCTGACTGGAGCTGGGGCGCCCTGTTTTTTGACGCTGATAATGATGGATATAACGACATCTATGTTTGCAACGGGGTCAACCGCGATGTGATCGACCTTGATTTTATGGATTTCTTTGCCAATGACGTCCTGCAAAAAATGGTGCTCACCCATAAAAAAGAAGGGATCGACGCAGTCCTTCAAAAGATACCCCAGCATCCGCTGCTCAATAAGGCATTCCGCAACAAAGGCAACCTGCAGTTCGAGGATGCCGGCAAAGCTTGGGGATTTACCCAACCCAGCTTCTCTAACGGCGCTGCCTATGCGGACCTTGACAATGACGGGGACCTCGACCTGATCATCAATAATGAAAACCAACCGGCATTTGTCTACCGTAACAATGCCCGGCAGCTGCATCCCGCAAATCATTTCGTCAGCTTCCTGGTCCAGGGTACAGGCGGCAATACTTTTGCCATCGGCACAAAAATTCTTGTGCATGCCGGCGGGCAGCAATTTTACCGGGAAGTGATACCCAGCCGCGGGTTCCAGTCGTCCGTGGAATACCGGCAAACGATCGGCCTGGGTGCCATCGCCGCCATTGATTCAGTCATTATTCTGTTCCCGGAAGGTGGTAAAATGAAGCTTGATCACCCCGCAGTGGACCAGCTCCATGTGATCCGCGCATCGAATGCCGTTCTCCATCACCCGGACACCCTGCGACTACAGCCCGTAACGCCATTATTTTCCAGGGTCAGCGTACCGTTTGACCGCCATACCGATGACGAGTATACCGATTTTTATTATGAACGCAACCTTCCCGAGATGCTTTCGCGCGAAGGACCAAAGGCTGCTAAGGGAGACCTCAACGGGGATGGTTATGAAGACCTGTATATTGGCGGTACCCCCGGGCATCCCGGGCAGGTGTACCTGCAAACAGCTACCGGTGGATTTATTAAAAAATCAGAACCTGCCTTTGCGCAGTTCAGTGACTTCGAGGACGGCGCCGTCTGCTTCTTTGATGCGGACCACGACGGCGATCTGGATCTGTGTATCGGACCCGGCGGAAATTATAATGAATCCCTCAGCCGTGAAATGCAACTCCGGTTATTTAAAAACGACGGCAAAGGAAATTTTAGCCTCGATCCGAATGCTTTTCCTGCCACAGGCATGAACACCGGCGCTATGGCAGCGTTTGATTTTAACCACGACGGGTATGAAGATCTATTTATCGGCGGACGAAGCGTTTCCAGAAATTACGGTGCCACACCGGAAAGCTTTTTATTCGTAAATGATGGTAAGGGTCATTTCTCCGATATCGCGAAAACGCGCAACCCGGATATCGCAGGAATTGGTATGGTCACCGGCGCGGTCTGGGCAAGACTCGAAGGCGGAAATGACCGGCAGCTGGTTATCGTCGGCGAATGGATGGCCCCGCGGGTGTTCCGTTACGGGCAGGACCATTTCCAGGAAATTAAAACTAATTTTTCGGATCTGCTGGGCTGGTGGCAAACGGTGGCCACCAAAGACCTGGACGGAGACGGCAGGGACGATCTCATATTCGGCAATATCGGTGAGAATTTTTACCTGCACCCGGCGCAGGACCGCCCGGTTAAATTATGGATGAACGACTTCGACCAGAACGGAACACCGGATTTGGTACTTACCCAGACCCTCAATGGCAAGGATATGCCGGTCTTCCTCAAGCATGATGTAGAAGATTTGCTTCCTTCTATCAAAAAGAATAATTTCCGGCACCATGATTTCGCCGAAAAAGCGATCCAGGATCTCTTCACCCCGGAACAATTGCAGCATACCGCCGTGCGGGTATTTAACTACCCGTCCTCCTGCATTGCCTACAATGACGGATTGGATAAGTTCACCCTGGCGAAAATGGACCCGATGCTGCAGCTGTCTTCCGTTAACGCCGTCAACTTTTCGGATATCAACGGCGACGGGAAACCAGATCTCATCATCGGCGGCAATAAATTCTGGTTTCCGACCCAGTTTGGCAGGGTAGATGCCAGCCTGGGATCAGTAGCGATGAATACCGGGAACAGGCATTTTAAATGGCTTTTTCCCAACCAGTCGGGTATTAATATTACCGGAGAAGTGAGGGATATCATCAGCTTTCCGGCCAACCGGTTTTTATTCCTGGTAAATGATACGCTGCCTGTTTTGTACCGGCAAAACCTGCCGGGCATCCGCATTAATTAACCAACCGCAATAAACAGCCTGCCCAGAAGGGTGGAATAAATATATGAATCGCCAGTTACCGGGATTGTGTTTTTTTTGTTTATTTTTCTGCGCCGCGGTAATGTTTGCCGCATGCAACCACCAGTCCGTGAAAGATCCTGTTTTCACCGTTCGCACCAGCAGTGCCACTGGTCTTGATTTCAACAATCACCTCGTTTCCTCGACTTCGTTCAACCTCTTCAAGTACATGTATTTTTACAACGGGGGTGGAACCGGCGCCGCGGATTTCAACAACGACGGCCTGGTCGACTTATTTTTCGCCGCCAACCAGGGGAATAATAAAATGTACCTGAATACCGGCCAGCTCACCTTTCGGGATATTACAGCGGCCGCATCCATCCCGCAGGACAGCGGCTGGTCTACCGGCGTCTCCGTTATCGATATCAATAACGATGGCCTGATGGATATTTATGTGTGCCGCGTGGGCCAGCTTGATGGGTTACCGCGCAGCCACAACCTGTTGCTGGTCTGTACCGGTATCGATAAAAATGGTATCCCCTCCTATAAAGAAAGCGCCAAAGCATATGGACTGGATTTTTCGGGCTTCAGTACCCAAGCCGTCTTCTTCGATTATGATAACGACGGGGACCTGGACATGTACCTGCTCAATCACACTATTCATGACAACGGCACCTTCGGTATACGTGAACGGCTGCTGAAGACGTACAATCCCCTTTCGGGTGACCGCATCTACCGCAATGACGGAAATAAATTTACGGATGTCACCGCCGCCGCCGGTATTCACTCGTCCGTAATCGGCTATGGCCTGGGGGTCGTAGTGTCTGATATCAATATGGATGGCTACCCGGATATCTATGTGGGTAATGACTTTCATGAAAACGATTATCTCTACCTCAACCAGCACAACGGTACCTTTAAAGACGCGATGACGGATGGCATCATGCACACCAGCCAGTTTACCATGGGCGTGGATGCCGCTGATGCGAATAATGACGGCCTGCCGGATATCGTTTCGATGGATATGCTGCCGGCAGATCGCTATATCCTCAAACGTTCGCTCGGCGAAGATGAAAACGATTTATTTTACCATAAAATCGATTACGGGTACAGCTACCAGTATACCCGCAACAATCTCCAGTTCAACCGGGGCAACGGCATGTTCAGCGAAATCGGCCTGTATGCGGGCGTGGCTGCCACCGACTGGTCCTGGGCGCCGCTGTGGATGGACTTCGATAACGATGGCTACAAAGATCTTTTCATTAGCAACGGCATCCCGAAAAGAATGAACGACATCGATTACATCAATTTTATTTCCAACGGGGATATGCAGCACAAGATCCGCTCAAACGCCATGGGCGAACGGGATATGTCTTTACTGGATAAATTCCCGGAAATAAAGCTGCCTAACGTATTCTTTCACAACTCAGGGGCCTTCAAATTCGACAATGTGGCAGCGCGAATCGAAGGGAATCTTCCCACATTCTCTAACGGTGCCGTATACGCTGATTTTGATAACGACGGCGACCTGGATATCGTTGTTAATAATATTGACGAACCTGCGGTGCTGTACCAGAATCACAGCAACGACGACCAAAGTAAAAACTTCCTGGAAATTTTACTAAAGGGGCCGCCAGCCAATATTCATGCCCTTGGTGCGAAGGTGCTGGTATATGCCGGGAACGAAACCAGGACCTACGAGAATTACCCGGTCAGAGGATTTTTGTCGAGTATGCAGGGGCCGGTGCACATCGGTCTCGCCGGCAAAAAGGCCGATTCCATACTGCTGATATGGCCCGACAATACGGTTGAAAGGATATCGCCTGCGGCGGATAAACACTTTATTACCCTCAGCTATCATACCGCTCTCCCGGCGTTTGACTACCGGTCGATAGTGACGGGGCACCTGCTGCCCACCCGGCCGGCAGAAGATATCACCACAGCCAGCGGGCTGGCTTTTCAGCACAAGGAAAACCAGTTTCATGAATTTGACCGGGAAACACTCATCCCCCACATGGTATCCACCGAAGGCCCGGCACTTGCGGTTGCCGATATCAATAAGGATGGACGCGAGGATGTCTTTATCGGCTCTGCCAAATGGGAAAAGAGCGCCATCTTTCTTCAGCAGCCGGACGGAAGATTCCGTCGGGCCAATATACCTGCACTTAACACGGACAGCACCTACGAAGACGTTGGCGCCTGCTGGACAGATGTAAATCTTGACGGCCTGCCCGACCTGGTGGTAGCCAGCGGCGGCAACGAATTTTATGGCCAGGATACACTGCTGACGCCACGGGTATACCTCAACCACGGGCAGGAAGGATTTAGCAAACTGCCGCATGCTTTCGACAGTTTATTCGTGAATGCGTCGGTTGTGGCATCGGATGATTTTAACGGGGATGGCTATCCCGACCTGTTTATTGGCGGCCGATCCGTTCCGTTTGCCTACGGGCAGGTGCCGCCGTCGGCCTTGTTGCAAAATGATGGAAAGGGTCATTTCACCGATGTAACCAACCGGTACTCACCCGAATTGTCGCACATCGGTATGGTCACCCAGGCCATCTGGTTCGACCTCGACAAAGATGGTGTGGCCGATCTGGTGCTTTGTACGGAATGGGGCGGCATCACTGCTTTTTTAAACAAAAAGGGAACGTTTATCAAAAAAATTATCACCGACAGGAAGGGCTGGTGGAATTTTATATTGCCGGTCGACCTGGATAACGACGGGAATATAGACCTTGTTGCGGGTAACCTTGGACTGAACAGCCGGTTAACGGCATCACTGAAGGAGCCTGTACGGATGTACTATAACGACTTTGATGATAACGGCACCAGGGAGCAGGTCCTGACCTATTATCTCGATGGAAAAGAAATTCCTTTTGCTAATAAAGCGGAACTGGAGAAACAGCTGCCGATCATTAAGAAACGTTTTTTATATGCCGCTGATTTCGCCAGCGCCAGTCTCGCGCAACTATTCACGCAGGAAAAGCTGGACCAATCGGCAGTAATGTCAGCCGACTACTTTGCCAACGCGGTCCTGATGAATAAAGGAAACCTCAATTTTGACCTCGTGCCATTACCCTGGCAGGCCCAGCTGACATCTTTCCGGGATGCGGTTGTTGTCAATGCCAACAACGACAGCCTGCCGGATATCCTGCTCGGCGGTAATTATTACAACAACAATATCGAAATGGGGCGGTATGATGCCGACTTCGGGACCCTGCTCGTTAATAAAGGCCATGGAAGTTTTGTTGCCCAGCCGCTTAACGGCCTGGCGATAAAAGGCCAGGTGAGGCATATCAGCCCGGTAAAGGTCGGCGGTAAAAACGCATTTATCCTCGCGCGGAACGACGACAGCACCCGGGTCATCCGGTTCCGCGATGGACAATAATGCTGCTGTCAGAATACGGGGGCATACACGAGGGTAACCCATTTTGTACTGTCCGGCTGCTGTCTCCGGTCAGTAACCAGGTAAGCAAACGGAATGGCCATGGGGGTACGGCGATAATCCTGGAAATAATTTTCAATCTGACGCAGGGTGCTGTCCACTTTTTGCTGCGTACCGGTGACTTCCACCACAAGAAATTTTCCGGGTATCATTTTCTTTGCTGCAATATCACCGGTATCGTTTACCACCCGGTCAACCGGTAAGGCCGCCATCACCCGGTAACCATCCTGGTCAGGGTGGCTGATGTTTATCATGGGCCGGCCGGTAACGGTACAACCCTGGTGCAGCGCATACGCCTGCAATTTCCCAATCATGCCGTAGATGAAAGAAGTCGACGGGTACTCGGCAGACACGGCCCTTGTTGAAATAAGCAGCGTGTCGCGTGTTGAATTTTCAAGAAAGGGAAAACCATAGAGGTGCCGGAACGACGCCAGGTAGGTAGCGGCTGCATCAGTGATGGCATGCATTTGATTTTTTAAAGAAACAGCTTGCCGGTAAGCCGCAATTTTTTTCCATGGATTAGTACCGGAAGCAATTTCATATTTCCATTGCATAAGCATGGAATCGCCCGGCAGGGCATAAAAACTCATGCGGCCGTTCAACAGCGCCGCATTCCGTTGTACCCCAATTGCCAGCGTATTATTTTTATGGTCAGTAAGCAGGTAGCGGTTGCCATCGAGGTAGAAAGCAGCGGTTGATCTGCCGCTGTCCCGTGTAACGGATCCCGGCCACCAGGGAGACCAGGCAGCCTGGTCAGACATGGCACGGTAGGCCGCATCGGCCACACACCTCACCCGCAGCGATTCAGTAACGGTGAGCTGCGAAGGAATGAGCCAGTAAATAGCAGCAACGGAAACGACGATAAACAAAGAGATCCCTATAAGTATTTTCTTCATGTCAGCAGGTGATAAAGTTGCGTGTGCAAAATAGTGAATATCCATCCAGCCAAACCTGTTAAATTTGACAGCTGCCTCATTATTTTTTTTAACTTTATTGGGTTGTATCGTATTCCCTGCAACCCCGTTCCGCGCCTGGGTTTTTTTGATACCGCGCCTGAATTTTTTATATGTGTTCATCTCTCCCGCCGAGCTGCCTTGTTTTACTGTTGTGCCTGCTCGGATTTTCGTGTCACCGGGCGGATCCCGCAGGGAATAAGCCGGAAGCCCTTTTCACCCTCCAGCCTGCCGCGACGACGCATGTCGATTTTGTTAACCGGGTAACCGACACCCGGCAAATGAACATATTCAACTACCATAACTTTTATAATGGCGGAGGCGTAGCCATCGGCGATATCAACAACGACGGCAAACCGGATATTTTTTTTACTGCCAACCAGGGCGAAAATAAGTTGTACCAGAACAAGGGCGACTGGGCTTTCGAAGACATCAGCGCAAAGGCAAAGATTACGAGTACGCATCACTGGCATACCGGCGTCACCATGGTGGATATCAATGGTGATGGATGGCTGGATATTTATGTATGCAACAGCGGCATAGTGCCCGATGATGATCGGGCCAATGAATTATACATTAACCAGCACGATGGAACATTCAGGGAGTCGGCACACGAATACGGGCTCGATGATAATGGCGAATCCACCCAGGCCGTTTTTTTTGATTTCGACCATGATGGGGACCTGGACTGTTTCCTCCTCAACAACAGTCACCGTTCAATTGAAAGTTTTGGTTACGACAGTAAACAACGCCTTACCCGCGATCCAAATAACGGGGACCGTTTTTACCGGAACGACGGCGGCAAATTCACCGACATCAGTGCCCAGGCCGGGATCTATGGCAGCGAAATAGGATTCGGGCTCGGCGTGGCAGTGGGCGATATCAACAATGACGGATGGGAGGATATCTATGTCTGCAACGATTTCTTTGAACGCGATTACCTATACCTGAACAACCGCAACGGCACTTTCCGCGAAGTCATCGATTCGGCAATGGGCCATATCAGTAATGGTTCCATGGGATGCGATATGGCAGACATCAACAACGACGGATTCCCTGATATTTTCACTGCCGAAATGTTGCCGGAAACAGACTACCGCCTCAAAACCACCCTCAAGTTTGACGAATACGATATGCAGAATGCCAGGAATAAACTGGATTTCCATCACCAGTTCACCGGCAACTGCCTGCAATTGAATAACCAGGACACTACCTTCAGCGAGGTAGCGCAGCTGGCGGGGGTGGATGCAACCGGCTGGAGCTGGAGTGCCCTTTGTTTTGATTTTGACAACGACGGCTGGAAAGATATTTACGTGTGTAATGGACTGCAGCGCGATCTCACAGACCAGGATTTCCTGGAGTTCATCGGGTCCGGCGAAATGCAGCGTGCCGCGAAACAGGGACAGCTCGGAATGCTGGATCTCCTGCAAAAAATGCCGTCGGTTCCGCTGGCTAATTATGGTTTTCTAAACAGGCACAACCTGTTTTTTAGTAATAATACGGCTTCCCTTGGATTCTCTACGCCCTCATTTAGTAACGGTGCAGCCTATGCGGATTTGGATGGGGACGGCGACTTGGACCTGGTGGTTAACAATGTCAACACGCCAGCTTTTATTTACCGGAATAACAGCCGCGAAACCAGCCACAACCATTTCCTGAAAGTCCGCCTTCATGGTGAAGGCATGAACAGTTTTGGGATCGGTGCGAAGGTAAGCGTTCAGACCGGCAGCAACAGGCAGCTGGAGGAGCAGTCGCCCACCAGGGGTTTCCAGAGCAGTGTTGAACCCGTCCTGAATTTCGGCCTCGGCACTGCCAGGACTATCGATAGCCTTACCATACAATGGGGTGCTGAAAAATCAGAAACTATCCGCGGTATCGGGGCGGACACGGTACTGGATGTATATGAAAAAAATGCCAGGCCGGTAAAGTCGTTCCCACCGGTCGCTATACCGCTCTTTAAGGATCGGACGGCCGAATTGATAAGCGGGAATACCGGTCACCATGAAAACGAATACGCGGATTTTGATGTGGAACGATTGCTGCCCAAACTTTTATCGACCGAAGGTCCGAAAATTGCGGTTGCGGATTGTAATAACGACGGCCTGGCCGATTTCTATGTAGGCAGCGCCACCGGCGATACGGCAAAAATTTATATCCAGATGCCCGGCGGTCATTTTGTGGGGAAGCCACAGCCGGCATTCATCCGGGACCGGGCATTCGAAAATACGGGCGCTGTATTTTTAGATGCCGACCATGATGGCGATCAGGATCTGGTCGTCGTCTCCGGCGGCAACCAGGTGCGCCAGGGTGCACCTGGTTTACAGGCAAGGTTATACCTCAACGACGGCAAAGGAAATTTTTCAACAGCCGAAAAAGGCTGGCCCTTTATTGCCGTAAACGCCTCCTGCGTTCGCGCGGGCGACTTTAACGGTGATGGGAAACCGGATCTATTCATCGGCGCCCGGAACGTGCCCGGCAGTTACGGCGTACTACCCGGCTCCGTATTGCTGCAGAATACCGGTAACGGTAATTTTTCCGATGTCACGAAAACAGCAGCGCCGGATTTGTCGGCCCTGGGGATGGTCACCGATGCGCAATGGATCGATCTGGATGGGGATGGCCGGCCTGAACTGGTGGTGGTAGGCGACTGGATGCCCGTCACGCTCCTTCGGTTTGACGCAGGAAAATTAAAGAAATTCAAGACCATTGCGGGATCTTCCGGCTGGTGGAACTGCCTGGTCGTTGACGACCTGAACAACGATGGAAAACCTGATCTCGTGGCCGGCAATTTCGGGTTGAATTCCCGGATCAAAGCCGATCCGAAGCACCCGGCTAAGTTGTATGTCGGCGATTTCGATAACAATGGGCAGACAGAAAGTATTCCTTCCTATTATAAAACAGACGGGAAAAGTTATCCTTATTTTTTGAAAGGGGAGCTAGAAGCCGAAATACCGGCGCTGAAAAAGAAGTTCCTGCATTACAGCGACTATGCCGGAAAAACGATAGAGGAGATTTTAACACCGGACCAGCTGGCCAGGTCAAAAGTATTGTCCGTAACCCAGGCGGCATCCTGTGTTTTTCTCAATGAAGGCAACTTCGAATTCGCGATGAACGTACTTCCCATGCGCGGCCAGCTTGCCCCGGTATATGGGATTGCCTGCCAGGACGTCAATGGGGATGCGCACCCGGATCTTTTCTTAGTGGGAAATTTTTACGGGCTGAAGCCCCAGACCGGCCGACTCGATGCAAGTTTTGGAACCACGCTCACCGGCGATGGAAAAGGATCGTTCACCTGGCTGCCGCCGGCGGAGAGCGGCCTCTGGATAAGAGGAGAATGCAGGGACGCCAGGACTATCCAGGCCGGTAATAAAAACGTCCTGGTGGTTGCCCTGAACAACGGACCGCTGCATATCTTCAGTAAATAAAATAATAATGGGGGAAAAAAGATTGGCAACCCCGCAAGTCTTTTTTTGATTAACCGGGATCGCAAAACCTGCTGCCGGAAAAAGTAAAAAATGTTAATTTGTTTCTAAAGTTTATTTTATTATTGTTTAAATAGGTATACATTTAGGTTAACAAACGATCGACTTTCAGGAATAATGCTTAGTACCTGCGCTAGCGCTGCTTCGCATAGACATCTAACTTTTGCTAAACCAAAAATTAACGCCATATGAAGAATGCTTCCATCTTCATTATGAAAACCTGCTCCGTGGGTTTTCTCTTTCTCTTTTCTTTTTCGCAAATTTTTTCCCAGTCTAAAACAATCACCGGGCGGGTCACGGACTCCAAGGATGGTGCGCCCATCGTGGGCGCCACCGTACAGCCCAGAGGTTCCAAAGCCGGCACAACCACTGGGGCCGATGGAAGTTTTTCGCTCAATGTCGGGCCCAATGTAAAAGCTCTTGTGTTCACCTATGTGGGTTATACACCGAAAGATATTGCGGTAGCCGGCTCAGCCAGTAATATTAACGTAAGCCTGGAGGCGACCAATGCCAATCTCAATGAAGTGGTTGTGGTCGGTTACGGCACCCAGAAGAAAAAAGAAATCACCAGTGCTATTACCAGTGTTACCGCTGAGCAATTTAATAAGGGAAACATCAACGATGTCGCCCAATTATTACAGGGTAAGGTTGCGGGTTTGTCCATCGCCCGCCCGGGGGGTAATCCCAATGCTGGATTTGAAATCCGGCTCCGGGGATTGTCTACCATTGGCGCAGGTACCTCTCCCCTCGTTGTAGTGGATGGCCAGATCGGCGCAGATTTGAATTCAATCGATCCAAACGATATTAAATCTATCGACGTACTGAAAGATGGTTCTTCGGCTGCGATTTACGGTACGCGCGGTTCAGCCGGTGTGATCATCGTTACTACTAAAACAGGTGTCCGCGGCCAGTCGCAGGTCAATTATAATGGATCGGTAAGCGTAGAAACAGCAGCGCGTTTAACCAAGCATATGAGTTCAGGAGAGTACCGGGCCTTTATCAAAAATCTCGGCGCAGGCGTGGACTATGGCGCCAATACTGACTGGTATAAAGAAGTAACCCGCCCGGGCATCACGCACCAGCATAACTTGTCATTTTCAGGCGGCACGGAACATACCACATATAATGCATCGCTGAACTTTCGCAATGTAGAAGGTATCGCGATTACAACCGGCTTCCAGCAGCTGAATGGCCGCATCAACCTGACTCATAAAGCGCTCAACGATAAACTCGTGTTCAACTTGGAACTGGCATCCACCCGCAAGCATGCGAATCTCGGGTATGACCAGGGTTTTGAATATGCAGCCATTTACAATCCCACCTCCCCGGTTTATGCCCAGACACCCGGACAGGATTTAGCCGGCGGTGGTTATTTTGAAGTAAGTGCCACAGAGTATTCCAACCCTGTTGCGGTATTGCGTCAGAATACTAATATACAGGATCTGAAACGGCTGAATTACGCCGGGTCAGTGGAGTATGAAATTTTTAAGGGGTTGAAATTCCTGACCCGCTATGCACAGCAGGCAACCAGTACGTACCTCACCGCCTATACACCCAGCAATGCCTTCATCGACCGCGGATTTTATAATGGCGTTACCGGCGTAGGTCGTCATGGCTATTCTTACAAGCAGGATAATGAAGCGCTCACGCAGCTTTATGAAAATACGCTGTCTTACCAACATAAGTTTTCTGCCCTTGATGTGAATGCCATCGCCGGTTATTCCTACCAGGACTTTGTTTACCAGGGGTATAACCTGGGTGCCGGTAATTTTGTGACTGACCTGTCCAGTGAAAACTTCGCCTCGGCACAGGATGTGCAGGACGGTAAGGCATCTGTGGGCAGCTATAAAAACGGGAGCCGCCTGGTAGCCTTCTTCGGCCGGTTAAACCTGAACTATAACAATTTCGTGTACCTGTCCGCTTCCCTGCGGAGAGAGGGTTCATCTCAGTTCGGACCAAATAACAAATGGGGTTATTTCCCCGCGGTGAGTGCTGGTATCGACATCAATAAAATTGTTGAAATACCGGGTATAAACAGCCTGAAATTACGGGGTAGCTTTGGCATAACCGGTTCACTGCCTCCTTTTTCCGGCCTGTCTGAACTGACGTTTACAGGGCGTGGTAATTACCTAATCAACGGCGCATGGCTGGCCACCTACGGCCCTAACCAGAACAACAATCCCGATTTGAAATGGGAAAGAAAATCCGAAGCTGATATCGGTATCGATTTCGTCGCACTGAACAACCGCTTGTCCGGTACCATCGATTACTACAACCGGAAGACCTCTGATCTCATTTTCAACGTTACGGTACCCTCCCCGCCGGCACTGTTTAACACAGCCTGGAAAAATGTGGGCGACCTTACTGGTAAAGGATATGAAATCGCCCTGAACTATGACTTTTTCAAGGGCACAAAACTTACCTGGACATCCGGCATTAACTATACCCATAACCATGTGGTGCTGAGCCGTCTCGATCCTTCAGCGGGCTCTTATATCGGCCAGACCAATCTTGGGTCACCCGGCCAGGAAGCCACCCAGATAACCCGTACCTATGCCGGGGCTGAAGTGGGTTTATTTTATCAGGCCATATACCGTGGCGTGGATAAGAATGGTAAATTCCTTTTTGACGATGGTAAGGGGAACGCCGTGCTGGCTACCAGCACCACCTACCGTACCGTTATCGGGCACGGCCTGCCAAAGTTTGAAATGGGCTGGACGAACACTTTCACCTTTAAGAATTGGGACCTGAACTTTTTCCTGCGCGGTTCCTTTGGTCATGACCTGATCAACACCGAAAGAGCATTTTTTGAAAACCCATCGGTGGCATCTATCTACAATGTTGTGAAAACAAAATACTTCAATCCAAATTTAAAGGATGCGCAGCTTTTCAGCAGCCTCTACGTGGAAAAAGGTGATTTTGTGAAACTCGATAATGCCACACTTGGCTATAACTTCAATATTAAAAGAGGAAATAAAAACGGAATCCGGACAGTAAGGGCGTTCTTTTCCGGGCATAACCTCTTTACGATTACCGGCTATACCGGCGCTGACCCTGAAGTACGGTATTCAGACAACCTCAATGGAAACATTCTTGCGCCGGGCATCGACAGGCGCGCCACCTGGGTGTTAACCCGTTCTTTCACACTGGGTGTTAACCTGGGGTTATAAAATTATATTTCATTACTTACACACATACTTACTATATGAATAACAATTTTGTAAAATTTGGATTGTTTGGAGGTCTCCTCCTGGCAGGCTTATCCTGTACAAAACTGGATGAAACACCCTACCTCTACGATAAAGTAACCGGGGACCGGATTGGTAAAACAGACCTTGAAGTCAGCTCCCTGGTGGGTGCGGCTTATTCCAACCTCGCAGGTATCGGCGGTAACAATCACTATAACCCGCTGAATGAAGTGACCACCGACGAAGAAATTGTGCCTACCCGCGGGCCCGACTGGGGTGATGGCGGTCACTGGGTGCGACTGAAACAACACAAATATGTAAGCACCGACCCGTTGCCATCAAACGGGTGGTCCTTCAATTACTCCGGTATTTCCACCTGTAACCGGCTGATCGCCACGTTAACCACCATCAACACCCCGAGCGCGCTGGCTTATATCCCGGAACTGAAAACACTGCGGGCCATCTACTATTACTGGCTGTTGGACTGGTACGGAAACGTTCCGCTCAGCATCGACTTTAAAGACCTTACGCCGCCAACCAATGCCACCAGGGCTGCGGTGTATGCATTTATCGAATCTGAACTGATTACCAATGCACCCCTGCTGAAAAAGCCCACCACCATTCCCGATATCGCCACTTACGGGCGGATGAACTATTATGTAGCACAGGCCTGCCTCGCCAAATTATACCTGAATGCACAGGTATATACCGGCACCCCGCAGTGGGATAAATGTATCGCAGCCTGTAATGCTATCGTAAACAGCGGGATCTATAAACTGTCACCCAATTATGTCGATAACTTTGTACAAAACAACCAGAATTCACCGGAATTTATCTGGGCGATACCATTTGACCACGTAAAATTTACGGGGTTCAATTTTGATATGATGACCCTCAGTTACCTGAACCAGGCCACCTATAACATCAATGCCCAACCGTGGAATGGCTTCGCCAGCACGGCCGAATTCTATAACTCCTATATTGACCCGGCCCAAAATCCTGGTCCGTCAGGAACCGTGGTTGGATTGGACCCACTGGGTACACCCACTACCGGAACAGACGACAAACGTATGCGCGCCAACTTCCTGGTAGGGCCGCAATACTCTTCCACGGGTGCCAGGCTTTCTGATGACGGCGCCGATGCAACGGACCCTGACGGGAAGCCCTTTACGTTTACGCCTTATATCAACGAACTGCAGCCTGGTGCATGGAGACAATCCGGTGCAAGAATTGGGAAATGGCAGTTTTACCTGGGAATGACTTCGGATCTTGACAACGATTTCGCCATCTTCCGTTATGCCGATATCCTATTAACGCTGGCCGAAGCTACTGCCCGTAAAAGCAGTAACTGGAATGATCCTGTTGCCCTCGCGCTCGTGAATCAGATCCGGGTGCAGCACGGCGGGGTTACCCCGTATTCTACCATGACCGCTGCGACTTTTCTCGGCGAACGGGGCCGGGAAACTTTTGCTGAAGCATGGAGAAGGCAAGATATGATTCGGTTCGGTACCTATAACAATGCGTACCTTTTTCATCCTGCCGATCCCGCGGATAACCTCGGCCCCAATGGCCTGAATCACCTGAATGTATTCCCTATCCCGGATGCCCAGATCAATGCCAACAAGAACTTGAAACAGAATGCAGGGTATTAATTCGTAATAAACAGGGTGTATACCCGGTAAAGCAAGTAATAATGGAATGTTATTACTTGCTTTATTTATTTATACAAACCCTAAATATCTTATTTTACCATTCCGCATCCCTTACCTGGTAACCTTTTCGTTACCGTCATTTGTGCAGGAGAAAGTTTCGTGAATCTGTTATGGCTTATTTGCTTAGATTATTCAATGGTTCTGATTTCCGCCGGCTGCTTTTGGTTCTCCTGCTTCCGACCGGGTCTTTCGTTGCCTGCCATTCTCCGGCTGGCCGTGAAACCGCCCCTGCCAATACCTTATTCAGCCTGCTGCCTGCATCGGAAACCGGAATTGGTTTTTCCAATACCATTGCCTATACCGACAACCTCAATGCCTATACCTTCCGCAACTTTTACAATGGCGGCGGCGTAGGTATAGGTGACATTAACAACGACGGCCTTCCAGATATATTTTTCTGCGGTAACATGACCTCCAACCGCCTCTACCTGAACAAAGGGGATTTCAAATTTGAAGACATCACCGAAAAAGCCGGACTCCATACCGAAGCGGTCTGGTCTACCGGCGTAACTTTTGCCGATGTAAACGGGGATGGCCTGCTGGATATCTATGTTTGCAAGTCCGGGGATTTCAACGGCACGCATCGCAGCAATGCATTATACATAAATAATGGAAACCTGACGTTTACGGAAAGTGCCAAAGCCTACGGCCTCGATAACAAGGGACTTTCCACCCACGCCGTTTTCTTCGATTATGATCATGACGGCGACCTCGACTGCTACCTGCTTAATAATTCATTCCGCTCTGTCGGGAATTATGATTTGATCCGGGATCAACGCCTGATCCCTGACAGTCTCGGAGGTAATAAATTATTGAGGAACGATCACAATCACTTTACCGACGTCACCGCAACCGCCGGTATCTACAGTAGTAAAATCGGCTTCGGCCTGGGCGTCACCGTCACCGATATCAATAAAGATGGCTGGGCAGATATCTATGTATCTAATGATTTTTTTGAGCGGGACTACCTGTACATTAATAACCACGACGGTACTTTCACCGAGTC
Organism: Chitinophagales bacterium; assembly: GCA_038229695.1. Classification (GTDB taxonomy): domain Bacteria; phylum Bacteroidota; class Bacteroidia; order Chitinophagales; family Chitinophagaceae; genus JACMLD01. The sequence goes on from JBBROE010000072.1 coordinate 21,612, forward strand.
CCTGGAAAAAAGTATCCGGGAACTCAGCATGAATTCCATGGGCGCGGATATTGCCGATATCAACAACGACGGACTCCCTGATATCTACATTACTGACATGCTGCCTGAGCCCGACGCCCGTCTTAAAACCAAAACCAGTTTTGAAAACTGGGACAAATATCGGGCAGATGTGGCCAACGGCTATTACCAGCAGTTTGTCCGCAATACCCTGCAATTGAACCGCGGGTCGTTTGCCGATGCAACCGGAAAGCCTGTGCCGGCCTTCTCCGAGATCGGCCGGCTCGCGGGAGTAAGTGCCACCGACTGGAGCTGGGGAGCGCTGATCGCTGATTTCAACAATGACGGCTATAAAGATATTTTTGTAGCCAATGGAATTTATAAAGACCTCACCGACCAGGATTATATCCAATACACCGCTAATCCAGCAGAAGTGCGTAAGATTATAAAAACGGAAAAAAAAGGAGCCATCAAAAAGCTGATTGATTTGATACCGTCGAACGCGGTGAGTAATTATGCGTACCGGAACAATGGTGATTTGACGTTTACGAACCGGTCGTCGGAGTGGGGTTTGGATGCGCCGGGGTTTTCTAACGGGAGCGCGTATGCGGA
>JBBROE010000073.1:0-21912 GCA_038229695.1 Chitinophagales bacterium
CATGCAAACGATTCGACGCGATTTTATTTTTCACGTGCTGTTCATATTTCGGGTAAAGAGGGGTTGCTGAAAAGCCCGGACGGTGTTTATTTTTACCGGTTCGAAAATTTCGATTTCGATAAGGAAGGGGGCATTTTTTCCGTTGAGCACTTGTCTGTAGACCCGCAGCTCAGCGAAGAAAAGTTTGCCGCTTATGCCAAGGTGCAGAAAGACCGCTTTAACGTGCAGGTAAAGGGAATTACTGTCAAAAATATTAACCTGCAGCGGCTGATGCTGACAGATATTGTGGCTGACAGCATAGCTATACAGGATTTTGAGATGAGGGTTTACCACGATCGCTCTTATCCCGGTTCAGACAAGATTAAGGTGGGCACCTATCCACAACAATTGCTGATGAAAATGCCGGTCATAATCAATCTCCGTAAGCTGGTGGTTAAAAATGCATTTATCGAATACAAGGAAAAAAATCCCAAATCAGATTTCAGCGGAAAGGTGCAGTTTGCCCATTCCAGCGCTGTAGTTTCCAATATTACCAACGACTTTACGGCCATTGCAAAAGACAATCGGGTTCAACTCGATTTTCATTCCCGTTTTCTCGACATGGCACCCATTTACGCGCACATCAGCCTGATGCTGCACGATACCAGTGGCAAGTTTTACTTCAATGGCAATATGGATGCCTTCGATGCTGAAAAATTAAATGTGCTGATTGAACCGATGGGGCTGGCGAAAATCGAACGAGGTAAAATACAAAAGGTGAAGTTTGATTTTAAGGGACAAAATTATGGCAGTACCGGGAAGCTCACTCTATTGTACGATGATTTGAAAATTTCCTTACTTAAGAAGGACGAAGAAGACAACACGTTGAAGAAAAAAGGAGTGGCCAGTTTTATCGCCAATTTCGTGGTGAAAAACAGTAACCCGGGTAAGAAGGGGTCTCCCCGGGTAGCCGACGTTCATTTTTCCCGGGATGTACATAAGTCTTTTTTCAACCTGATGTGGAAGTCGATTTTTGCAGGCGTAAAAGAAACGGTTGGTATGTGAGCCTTAAAAGATTACCGTAGCCAGGGTGACTGGCAGATTTCAGCACGTATTATTTGCCACGGCGTAGTATGGCGCACTGGAGGCAACCGGAACGTTTTGTTTCAAAAGCCTGCGGAGGAGCGTTGCCGTTACCTTTCACGTGGGTGCGAACCTTTTCCGGCGATAACGGGGCTTATTTCGGGTTTGTTTTTTACCAGGCATCGCATCATGGTGATGAGTAATTCGCACCACCTTTGAGCGAGAGCCAGGGAGTGTGCACTGGGGGCTGCAATTTCTCCAACCCTTTCTCCTGGAAATTATTTTTTTTGCCCTGCCTCGCTGTGCCCGGGAAAACCATCTTCGAATTCTGAGCCTTGCAACGGCAAATTTATCCGGCGTACTGCCCTTATACTGCGCACAAATTACGTCATCCGCAATGTCTGCATGTAGGGGCAAAAATCGCTTCATATCATATCCTCTGAAACAGGCAGCCGCTCAGTGTTTAATAGGGTATGGTGTATTCGCTTAGGCTGGGTCTGGATGTTCTACAGGAAGTTAAAAAGGATATCCAATGGCTATATTCAGCACCAGGTTATTGCTGCGCCACGTGCCGCTCCCTAAATCGATTTGATTAATTACCCACTGCTGGCCGGCCGGCAGCCAGGGTTTGCGCAGCGGGAAGGCCACATCCAGCCGGAGCACTAAAAAAGTGATATCGGCTCTTAATCCCACGCCGGTGCCAACGGCGAGTTGCTGCAGAAATTTTCCCGTGAATTCTGCACCGGGCTTAAGCGGATCTTTATTATACAGCCAGATATTGCCGGCGTCAACGAATACGGCACCGTTGATCACACTGAACAGTTTGGCCCTGTATTCCGTGTTTATTTCCAGTTTCATGTCACCCGACTGGTCAGGTAAAAATTTAGTGATGCTGTCCTTCGACGCGAGGTAGGTACCGGGTCCCAGCGAACGGCTTCTGAATGCGCGTATACTGTTGTTCCCGCCAATAAAAAACTGTTTGATAAAGGGAAGGGAGGAAGAATTGCCGTACGGGTAGCCGACTCCCAGCAACAGGCGATTTGCCCAGACGCTGTGCTTGCCGGTCTTTACATAATACCGGAAGTCAGTTTCTGCCTTGACGTATTGTGAAAACGCGGCGTTGAAAATTGTTACGGTTTTTCCGTTCCGTATATTCGCACCGGATGCGAGCCCTGCAATATTACCGCTCAGATCTAGCGTTCCGCTGAAATAGATGCCGGATGGGGTTTCGTTGCCGGTTAGGGGGTTATAGGTATAGGTGTAATTAGACCCGAGGATAAATTGTTTATCGATTGCTTTCTGCAGGGTGGGATTGGTGTCGATGGCTGCCCGGTAAATAGCCGTGACGTTTACCGGCTGCACGTAGGTAATACTGATTGGGTTCAGCTGGTGTTCCTTGCGGAGATTTTCTTTCCAGTCGTACCCATATTCTGCTCGAAAAGAATTGAGGAGGTATAGTTTCTGTTTGTTAAGCAGGTCATAGGCCAGCTGGATGTGTGTGGTCGGCACAAACCCTCCCCTGGTATTGAAATTAAAGAAGGGTACCACAAAACGCGGCAACGTCAGTTTCGTTTCTAGACCGGCGCGGTAGGTGTTAAAGCCCTTGTACTGTCCCGCATATTGTACTTCAAAGCCGCCTATGGCCTTGATCGCGAGCTGTTCTCCTGCACGGAATACGTTCCTGTCGCGCCACTCGGCGCTAAGGGTAGACCCCGTAAGATTATTGGATTTTGTACTGCCATTCAACTCCAGGCGGATTGATTTTTTCGGGAGGGGGGTGAGGTAGTAATATGTATTCAGCTTAGGGGTGTCAGATTGCTGAACCATCTCAAACCGGTTTTTCACAAACTTGAACAGGTTGAGGGTTATCAGCCGATTCAGGGTGAGGTTGTGGTTGGACCGTTGATAGATGTCGCCGGGACTGAACAGCATCATCCTTTCGAACAGCTGTGGTTTGTACACTTTCTTTTTATCAGCAATATAATAGCCTTTGTAAAGTGTTGCGCTGCTTTGCAGCGTGTCTGTAGCCGCGGTACCCAGCCGGTAGTTGGAAAAAATAAAAATGCTATTGATACGAAACACTTCTTTAGCGGGAAGCGGGGTAATGGGTTTGGTGTTGATGTACATATTCACCAGGTGATCGCCGATACTGGTGTCGGTCGCCACGTAGAGGTAATCCGGGTTAAAATAGTAGAATCCGCGTTCCTTCACAAAGGCATCAATCCTGTCGCGTTCTGCCTTGATAATATCGAGGTCAAACGCATTGCCCGGCTTCAGGAAAGACCCCGCGGCACTTTCTGCAATGGTTTTGGAAAGTTTACTGCTGTCGGTGTCAAAGCTTATCGATTTAATCCGGTACTGGATACCGGTCGCCACATTAAAATACGCGGTGGCTCGTTTATTTTTCACAACGGTGTCGGCTTTCACGACGGCCTGGTAAAAGCCCTGGTTCTGGAGATCGGCAGTAAGTACTTTAATATTGTGATCGAGGTTTACATCTCTCAGCAGGACGGGCGATTCCCCTACTTTGTATTTTAATTTACCCCGCAGCGACGTTTGTTTTTTGGGATGACCGGCAATATTGTAAATCCATAACTTATACCGCAGGCCCAGTATGCTTTTATTGGGCACTGGTCTTACCATATCCTCGAGTTCGTCCTTGAGGTCCTTTACTTTTTTGTCAGTTTTTCCGTCCGTGGTCACTGTTGCTTTTGCGCCAGTGTACAGCACTTCACCCGGTTTCAGGTATTTGGTATTGCTGCAGGCGTAAAGGGCAAAAGACATCCCCAGTAAAAAAAGATATTTTTTTCCCTCGTTCATTTGCTGCTGGTTTTTTTAACTTTCTCAGCTTCAGCTTGCCGCTTTGCCTTTCTCTTCGCCTGTAGCCGGTCTTTTTATTTCTGGCTCCTGAATATCTGCACAAACTTGTTATAGTCTACCGTTACGATAAATCCTATCCCGGTTTCTATAACATAGCCATCGATAATGCCCTGGTAATCGTTTTTGCGGTAAGCCCGTAAATAGTAGCGGCCGTCCTTACTCAGCTGGTAGTCGACTGCCACGTTGCCCGCAATATTCGTTGATTGCTGGGGGCTGTTCTGTGCTCCTTCCAGTTCAAAGTTGCTGCCTACGGTCACCGTCAGCCTGTCGTTCAGGAGGGTCTTGGAAAGTGCGACATTCAGGTCAGTCCTGTTCTGGCGGTAACCGGTGGAATAATCATCGGCTGATACCACGTCAAAATTGAGGTTGACGCCTTTCACCAGGTCAGAAGCGAGTTGATTAAGTTGTTGTGTCAGCAATTTGCTTACGCTGGCTCGGGCAAATGATTCCGCCGTGGTGCCCCCCCCGCTGCTTTCAAAAGGGTTCTCGGTTACGAAACGACCGAGAAGCAGCAGGGCAAATACCTGCTTGTTCAGTTCGGAAGGCTCTTTCCGCAGTTCGGTGAGTTTTTGATTCACCAGTTCAATGATGTTCTTGGATACATTGTAATTCTTGGTGTCCGGGAGCTGGATATCAAAGCTTATCTGGGGTTTAAGGAGCTCTCCTTTCATGATCAGGTCCACCTGAAAAGGAAGTTTTTGCAGGTAGGTGTTGCGGATGGTGGTGATCGAGCCTTCGAGCTGATCTTTAACCAGGTCGAGCGGTGCCGTGAAAGCGACATAGACGGCGGTTAAATCCACTTCAGCACTCGTCGGTTCCCCCTTGAACGTAATTACACTTCCCTTCTGGATATCGAATTTTCTTTTAAGGAGGTTGAAGGTCAAATCATACGATCCGCTTTGTATGGCATAGGTGCCGGTCAGGCTGATTTTTCCACCGGGGTTGATAGCTGCGCTCAGGGAAGCCTCCCCTTTCAGTGACAGGAGATCCCCGTTACCGGCGTCAATAATAATATTCAGCTCCGCGTCTTTTTTAATTTCCACGTTCACCGAAATATCCATCCCCAGCGTTGACGAGCGGTTGACGCTGTCAATAGCATTCTCAAATACAAAATCAGTGGGCGGGGCATTCATATTCACAAATTTCACAATGCCTTCGCGCTCTTCAATGCCCGGTTCTTTTTGGGGAAGCACCAGGAAAAGTTTGGTTTTATCGTCAACCGATAACCGGCCGTCTACAATCGGCGCCTTGTCTGTGCCGCTTATACCCAGTTCGGTGCTGAAATACAATTGACCGTAATAAAGTGCATCCTTTCTTTTCGTGGTGCTGAGGGCATGAAAGTTATCAGCTGTCAGCTTAAGATCAAACTTGTAGTGCTTCAGATCGGTGGTGTAGGCAGAGCCGTCCAAAACGGCTTTGTTTCCGGCAGAGTCCAGGATCGTGAACGTATTGAAATGGATGCCGGAATTGTCTACGGCAATATTTTCCTGGTCGATGCTGAAATAGCTGTTCAGCATGCCGAGGTTGAAACGGGTTTTGTCGAAGTTTAGCTGGCCATTGATTTTTGGCTGGCTGACAGTTCCTGCAAAAGTCATCTGGCCGTTCAGGGAACCTGATGCATCTGTAATGGCGTTATTGGTGGCACCTTCGATGGAATGAAGATCAAGTTTCCGGATGTTTGCCAGGAGGTCAAAGCTGCTGCTGCTGTCTGGCCGGCTGTAATATTTACCGTTGATGGCTACATCATTTCCTCTCCCGGTAAGTTGTATGTCGGCCGCATAGGTTTGCGCCTGTTCGTTATTTACTTTCAGACTCAGGTTACCCAGCGTATCCTTGTACATGGCCAGGTTGTTGACCGTTAAGTCGGTTTCAAAGATGGGTTTTGTGTTGAGGTCATTAATTTGTGCTGTACCGGCAAGCACACCATCCACCAGCAGGGAATCCTGCTTCACAAAGGAAGATAGCGTGGACAGCCGGAAATCGGTAAATTTTATTTCCACGGGCGCATCCGGCGCGGGCGTACTGCTATTGATTGATAATTGCTGGTTGTTTTTTGCCAGGTTGAACTGGCTGATGTTTATACCTTTTTTTCCGAATTGAAGCTGGTTCCCGGCGGTAATGGTCCAGGGCTCATAGTTCAGCATCAGGCTGTCGGGCTTGAAGGAGAGTTGATAAGTACCTTTCGCCGGCTGCTGAAATAAGCCTGCCAGGTGGTATTTATTTTTTCCTGAATGGTCTTTATTGAGCAGGGAGAAGTCAATTTTGTTGTGGGCAATTGTGGCGGTGATACCGGTTGAATAAATGTTGAGGGATGAGCCACTGGTAATCTCGTCTATCGAAGTATGAACCATCAGCTGGTCCTGTTGGGTTGCAGCGCGCAGTTGCACATTGTGAATAATGTTTGTGCCGTAAATGATTAGTGGCGCCACCAGGTCAGCTTTCCATCCGTTTTCATTGCTGAAGTGACTATCAAGCGTTACCGTATTGAGGCTGTCGAGGCCGGGCAATAATGCTTTCAGCAGCGGCCGGTCTGTAACGGTGCCGGTCAGTGTAAAATCATAAGGAGGAATTTGATTTTTGTCGCTGTCATCAACGGTAGTGAAATAGGGCTCCATCGCTTCATCCAGGATATTGCCAAGTTTACTCAACTGGTAGCGGCCGTTTAACCTGAGATTCACAACATCACTTGATAACGTTAGGAACCTGCCGCTGTCTGTCTTACCTGCGGCGATGGCAATGGAGTCCATGGGTATGCGCAGCTGGTCTTTCAGCAGCACAGACTCTGTTATGAGCAGTTTGCCAACGAGGCTGTCGGGGTCGGTATCCGGGAAGTCTGCTGCGATGTTACCGCGGTAAAAAATATCAGCTGTTGTCAGATGGAGCGGGCGGGTCCGGATACTGTCGATCTGCAGGCTAACTTTTAAGGGAGGATAGTTTCCCCCGAAGTTTCCAGCGGCTTGCATGGAAAGCTGAATGTGCGGGTCATGGATGTCAGCTTTGGCAACAACGTTCTGGTTGGAAATTACGGCGTCGGCGTTAAAGTGCTGGTAAGGATATTGCCGGATGACCGCTGATTGAACGCTCGCCTGGACGTGGGCGTCTGCTGTTTTAATATTATACCCCTGTCCTTTTGCCTTAAGGGTTGCTGTGACAAGGCCAAAGGTACGGGCGGTATCCACCAATACTTTATTAAGGTCAAACCGCGTGAGGATTAATACCAGGTTATAGCGGGCACGTTCTTTATCGGTAAGCCGGGATGCCGTTCCCTTCAGGGCAATATCGCCGGCGGAAGACGTAATATGCAAGTCGGCTAGCAGGTTGTCAAGACCGCCGTTGAACCTGCCGGAAACTGAAAACTTTTCAGGCAGGATAATATTTTTAGGAAGGGTGCCAGCCGGCAACATCTTCACTATGTCGTTACTGGTGCTGGTTAGTGTATTGATGGAAAGGTTAGCTGTAAATCTTTTAGGGTCAGCTACGTGTTGCAGTGTTCCGGAAAAATCCATTGCGGTGCTGCCGATGCCGCTAAACTGGAACCGTGAAATGGAAAGATTGGAAAGACTTCCTTTTACCTGGGTATTCAGGTGAAGTACCGCAGCTGGGTTACTGAATATAGGCTGCTTTCCGAGCGAAGGCATAAAAGTCAGGATGTCTTTAACGGCGATTCGGCTGTTATCGAGGTCGGCCGTGATGCGCAGCAGATCGGGGTTTTTCTGAATGGCAGCAATCGACGGATACTCCAGCTCGATGGACCGCCGTATGACCGTTCCGGGGGTTTTGATCAGCAGCCGGCGGAGGTAAGCAGCGTGGTTGGCATACAGAAATTCGCCCTGCAGCGTATCCAGCCTGAAACCGGAACTTTCCTGCAGACTTCCTCTGGCTATTGATCCGGCAATGGTATCGGTGCTGTAATGCAGTTTATTGATGACCAGGTTAACCCCTGCTGCATCCAGGTGAGAGAAGTCCATTCCTTTCGGCAGCCTCTTTTTACTTTTGTCATCGAACTGGAAATTATTGTTCAGGAAGACAAGATTGCCGGCATCTACCTGCCAGCCGGCGGTGGAATCGGATTTGGGCGAGGGGGTCTGGTTTGATGTGGCCCCTTGCCCGCTGGTCGTGATGACTGCGGTACTGTTCCTGACATCCATTTTTTTCAGCGTCACCTGCTGCCGCGCTAAATCAAACGACTGGATGTCCCCGCGCAGGCTGCCAATACTGATCTGGGCTGCCGTGGAAACTGCCTGATAGTCGAGCCGGATGGAATTCAGGTCGATTTTCTTCACTGCCAGCAGGAAGCTGGTTGCTGCCCCGGATGGAGGCGGGGATGGTACAAGTGGTGTGTGCTGGTAGATTTTCGCCCGAACGCCGCTGATCTGAAAAGAACCCAGTACGAAATTCATCCGGGTAAGATCAAACGTGTTGACGCGGGTAACACTATGCGATATCCAGACATCATCATCGTTGCCTGTTAGCACATCCACATAGCGGATTCGTATATTGTCGAGCAGGAGCCGGTCCAGGGAAATCTGCATAGGCTTTCCTGCAGCGGTGTCTTTCTTTTTCGGTCCACCGGCGAAAGCATCCGTAATGAATTTAAAGTTAAAAGTAGTATCTGGCAGCACTCGTTTGATGTTGGCCGTGATGCCTTTCAGTTCAATTGAGTTAATTTCTATATTGCTGTGGATTAATTTCCACATACTTAAATTGACTTTCAGCTTCTGACCGGCCAGCAGGGTGTCCTTCGCCTGGTCTTCAATATAAATATTATCGAGTTCCACGGTTTGCGGGAAACCAATATACAGGCGGCCGATAGCTACGGTGGTATGCAATTTATTGCTGAGGAAAGACTGGGCTTTTTTCCTGGCGATGTTCTGTACATAAGGGGTTTGCACCAGTACAATAACCAGCAGCGCCAGCACAAAAATGCCAATCAGTATAAACAGCAAAACCCTGAAAATCCTGGTCGGCACAGATCGCTTTACAATGGTAACGGGCTTCTCAGTTGGCATCTAAAAAACAAGTGGTTAAATTTGAGGCTTTATTCGTTCCATAAATTACAAAACCTGATCCATAATCACCTCAATTTTGTTCCGTTACCTGCCGGTGTGGCCGGTTTTATAGGTGTTGCTTCAGAATCTTCATCAGCACCTGTTCTTCTCTCGTAAGATCGCTCCGGTTGTCGGGCTCTTCCAGCTTATCGAGTTCTTTCAGGTAACTGCTGAGATTATTTTCTTCATATAAGCGGATGAGTACCGGGTGAACATAATATTTCTTGCAGACAGTCCTGGTGTTGCCGAGTTTACTGCTCACTTCATCCAGGGCTGAAACAATATTTTTTTTGTTTTCGGTTACTGTTATCGCTTCCCCCAAAGAGCGGAAGGCCTGCAAGGCGTGTACTGATCCGGCCCAGGTACGAAAATCTTTTGCGCTAAAATCGCCTGCCGTGGATGTTTTGATGTAGTTATTCACCATACCGGAGTCAATCGCTTTTCGCTGGCCGTCCGCGTCGTAATACTGGAACAATTCCTTTCCCGGAATATCCCTGCATGCCTTTACCATTTTGGCCAGCTTCTTATTCTTTAAAGTAATGGTATGGGAGACGCCTTTTTTCCCGACAAATGTAAACAGCATGTTATCACCGCTGATGGTAACATGCCTGTCTTTGAGGGTGGTGAGTCCATAAGAACCATTTGCTTTTTCATATTCGTGGCTGCCTACCCGGATGTAGGTACGTTCCATCAGGCTGATCACCGTTGCCAGCACTTTTTCCTGCGAAAGATCTTTTATCGCCAAATCACGTTCCAGCCGCAGGCGTAGAACGGGCAGCACTTTCCCGAACTCATAGAGCCGGTGAAATTTTGTCTCGTTGCGGAGCTTGTTCCAGAGTTGGTGATAGCGGTATTGTTTCCGCTGGCGGGCATCTACGCCTGTCGCCTGGATATGGCCGTTGTCCACGGGGCAGATCCATACATTCATCCATGCAGGAGGTATCACCAGCTTTTTGATGCGGACCAGTTCGTCCTTCGTCTTCACCGGCCTGTCCTGGGCAAAATAGGCAAATCCCTTTCCCTTTTTAACCCGGGTAATGCCGGGTTCACTGTCTTTAACGTACAGGAGATTAGCGGCAACTGCTGCTTCTTCATAGTCCTTAGCAACTTTGAGATAATCCCTGTGTTTCAACGGCACAGCACGCTCACCCATACTTTTATTTTTGGAAAAATATTGAAAATACAATGCCAGTTATTGCCGGTATCAGATAGCACGGGCGTTGACTGGCCGTTTGTACTATTGATAAGCCGGCGGAAAGGTTCCGCAGTTATTTCTTTCGGGAAAACTGATTGGCCAGCTGGTTGATTTCTATGCTGCCTGGCGTGGTGGTTCCTTCGGCTATTACAATGCGGTAGCGGAAGGTTACCGATTCACCGGGCTGCAGGTGGAGGTTGAAAGCCGTCTTTCCGTTGGTAAATACTTTTTCTCCGAGCGGATTTGCCGCGAAGAGGCCATAACCGCGGGCATGCCAGAAAGTGGGATAGTTAGGGTTGCCGGGATGGTCGATAATAATAATTGAAACGGAATCACCATTCATGGCGCCGTACAGTTTGCACCAGCGACCTCTTGTACTCCAGGCGGCATCCCCGGCAGCGCCTTCGCTGGTAAGGTAATTTCCTGAAGCGGCCGAATGGTCATTCGACTTTACCAATGTTTCATTGCCTTTGTCGTCTTTAAACTTCTGGTCCGCAGCTGAAGGTATCTGTAATTCTTTCGCTACCCGCATTCCCAGCATGCCGTCTTTTGCGTCAGCAAAGGTTACAACGGTATCAGCGGTGAGCGTGGTAAACCGATCAATGATCCTGCGTGGACCAGATGCACTAAACTCCAGCCTGGTGTTTTCCTGCAGCAATATTTTTCTTTGCTGGTTAGTCCAGTTGGCGTGATAACTAACCGACCCGGTTTTTCCACTACGCACTGCCGTTATACGGTCAGTTCGGATCCAACCGTAACTGCCTTTTTTATCGGGCGGGATGGCAAAGGAATTGTTCCAGAAGTCGAGTCCGTTCACATTTTCATAGTTCAGCCATATGCCAAGGTGGTGCGGGTGGTCGGTGGGTTCGCCGGATCTCGGATCCAGGGGAAAGCCCCGGGTTACCACCGTGCCCCGGGCGGTGCGCACGGGATACAAAACGGGTTTCTCCAGGCTATCGGGGTATAAGAGGCTGGTGAACGGTCGTCCGGCAATGGAGATGTCTACCCTTCTGGCACCGGGTACCTGCGTAACGGTCACCGGACTATCACCCTGGGCGACTACTGCCAGGTGGCATGCACAACCGAATGCGATGGCAATTATTTTGAGCGCGGTCATAGTCTGTATTTCGGCACCTGAACGAACACCGTGGCACCGGCCATAGGGTAAGGTTTTTAATAAGTGAAGACTTTTCCACCGGCCATCACTTCCTGGGTAGCTTCGTCAAAAGTAGCACGGTGACCAGTATGCGCTGATGCCGTTGTCATGATGTTGGCAATGGAATGAGAATAGCCGGCCTCCACCGGTGCATTGGGTTCTTTGCGGCTGCGCACGCATTCCATCCAGTTGCGGACATGGTTGCTGGTCAACCGGTCACCGCCGGTATTAGCAGCGGCCACTACTTTTTCCGCGTTGCTGATGCTGATTTCGGGAAGCAGGTTGGGCTCCATACCCATGGCAGCCGCCATGTTTTTTTTCAGCCCGCCTTTCGGAGAAACCATGTTGGTATCGAGGTTTAATTCGCCTCCGTTTGAGTAATAGATTTCTTTCGGGTTATCGTCCCCGTTATCCATCCGCGAGGCAAATGTAACCTGGAAGCCGTTGGAAGGATCGTTCAGCGGGCCATAGTCAAACACCGCGGTAATGGTGTCCCAGTTCCGGCGACCATCTTTCCACATGTAGATGCCGCCGTTTGCTGCAACAGAGCGGGGATGTTTCAGGCCGCTGAACCAGTGCACCGTATCAATTTGATGGCTCATCCACTGGCCGGGGAGCCCGGAGGAATAGGGCCAGAACAGGCGGTACTCGAGGTATTTCCGGGGGTCGAACGCTTCCAAAGGGCGGTTGAGGATGAAACGTTTCCAGTCGGTATCTTCCTGTTTTAATTTTGCCACCAGGTCGGGCCTGCGCCATCGACCCGGCTGGTTGACATTCCAGGTAAGCTCCACCATTTTGATATCGCCGAATTTCCCGGCACGGATAAATTCGTTGGCGGCCTGGTAATTTGATCCGCTCCGGCGTTGCGAACCTATCTGAACAATTTTTTTACTGGCTTTAATGGCTTTGAGCGCGGCACGGTTGTCTTCCATCGTTTCCGCAAACGGCTTCTCAACATAGGCGTCACAACCCGCTTCGACCGCCTGGATGGCATGCCGCGCATGCTGAAAATCTGCTGTGCTGATGAACACGGCGTCAGCCAGCTTCTTGTCATACAATTCTTCATTATTCCGGCAGGCAGTGATGTCGTGCCCCATCTTTTCTTTCCAAGCCGCCACGCCTTCTTCGCGGCGGAGTTTCCAAATGTCTGACACCGCCACAATATCGAAATTCAATTCCTTATAATGGTTCATGAAAGAAGGCATATGGCTGCCTTTGTGCCGGTCAGAAAACCCCACCACGCCTACTCTTACACGGTCATTTGCTCCCGGTATACGGCGGTAACTGCTGGCGCTGAAAGCAGGTGCGCCTAAATAAATTCCGGCAGACCCGAGGGCTGCTTTCTTCAGGAAATCACGTCTGGATTGTGGCATAAGTATCGTTTAATTGAGTCCGTAAGGATAAACTGGCTGCGGGAAGCACCCATCACGGCTGATAAAATTAACCGATCACCATATTAAAACAACATTAATAATAGGGCATTGTAAAAAAACTTACTACATCGTTTTACCTGCTGCCGCATTGCTGAGGTCCCTGGCAATACGGTCTACAAAACGAAACTGGTCTACTACCGGTTTAAGTTGTGCCAGCTGGTGACGGGTCGCAGTTTCCACGTCACCGCGCGAAAGTTCTTTATTCCGGCGGGTCACCAGCTCAGTAAGGCGGCTTGCGGGTAAGAATTCAAATGCCTCCTCCTCCAACTTATCAACAGTCGCGGTTCTTTCCCCGGCGAAATAGTCCGCGGCCAGTTCCAGGCTCCGGGACGTGTGGGCAATCATGGGCTCAAAGCCGGTATTGGAAATGGCCGCCGGATTTTTACTATAATGGGCCAGGCCGGCAATGTGGGCCACCAGGGAATTGGTAAGCACCACGAACTGGTGGATCTGCCGGGCATCCTTTTGCTTATGCCGGGGTTCGGCGAGCAATCGTGAAAAAGCATCCGACAAATTCGCCAGCGCCACGAACGCCTGTTTCCTGCTGAGGCGGTAGCGGGTATCGGACACCGGTTCACCGGTAAAAAAAGACGCCACGCCCTGGTAGTATGTCAGGCAGGCTGCGAGTGCGGCCGACTGGTAGCGGCTTATCTGGTCTTGTTCCCAGGCAGGAAATAAAAAATAATTTGCGGCAAATGCAATTCCGGATCCCAGTACGGTATCCAGTACCCTGTCCGTCAGAATAATTTTTACCTGCCCGTTGTTGAGCAGATTAAATAGCAGCAGTACATAAGGGGTCAGGCAAAGGACGGCGAGGAGGTAATTGGTGCGGATAAAACTGTAGGTGGCCATCATCAGCACCAGCATAATCAGGAAAAGAGCGGTCCTGTCTTTCACCAGGAACAGAATGAGTACACCGGCAAAGCCACCGGCGAGTGTACCCAGTACCCGCTGGTAATTTCTTTTTTTGGTGAGGCTGTACGTTGGTTTCAGAATAACAATGATCGTAAGCAGTATCCAGTAGCTATGACCGAGGCGCAGCCAGTGAGCGAGCCAATATCCGCACGTTGCAGCAATACTAACGCGCAGGGCATGCCGGAAAATATCGGATTTGATGGACAGGTTATCCTGTAATAATTTAAAGCTGAGTTCGGTATGCGTTACAAACTGGTCATGGTCACCGGATGGCTGGAAGTCGCGCGCCTTCTTCTTATCGTACTGCGTATAATTTTGCAGCGTGGTGATCCGGGAGGCCATGTCTTCAATGGCCTGCAGCATTTTGCGAAGCGACAATAACGTTTCGAGGTTGGCAGGGCTCAGGTTGGCATTACGGAAACGGGTGAAGCTTTCCACCAACAGCCTCATGCGTTGCTGCAAAGCTTCAGGTACGGGCATTACTTTCCCGCTTTTGACGGCAATGCCCGTATCATCCAGGGCAGCGGCAATCGTTGTGACTGCTCCATGGAATTCGTCCATCAGTTTAGCAGATCCTTCAATGCCGATGGCAGCGGAGGGGTAAAATGCCGATACCGCTTTTTCAAACAGGTCGACGGTATCAATGAACATCATCATCAGGGTGCGGCTGGTAACCGTGGATTCCCTGACGATAGTCCTGCTTTTGTATAACAATTCCCGCAGTAAATCCTGCTTCTGCTGAACCTGCACCTGCTGTTCCATCAGTTGCTGGAACCTGTCGTCCGCGACTGGCGTGATGCTGTAATAATCTGACCTTATCCGGAGATAATCAGCCGTTGCCATAATGCAGTCCCCCAATGCCTGCTGGATCAGTTTGTACGGGCGTACATGGTAGAGTACAAGGCTGAGTGCCATATACCAGAGCCCGCCGGCTGTTACGTACAGTGCGTTCAGCAAAACGGTCAGCCCATGCCCGGGCCGGCTCATGTTGAGGACCATCACCAGCAGGGCGGCGATGCCGATGGAAATCACCCGGCCCCCGTATACCCCGATGATAGAAAATAGGAAACAGGCGATCGTCACCCAGCAACCGAGGGCAACGGGGTAGGGAGCGGTGAAGCCGGTGATCAGGCACACCACAAATAAAATAACCGTGCAGACCTGCATGCCATTGCGCCGGTGAAGGATGGGACCCGGACTATCAGCCACGCTGACACAGATGGCGCCTAATGAAACCAGCACGCCGACAGGCAGCCAGCCAAAATAACTGAGAATCAGCGCGGGTAAAACAGCGCCGGTGGTGATGCGGAGGCCCTCACCCAGGTAATAACTATGGATAAAACTTTTATACTCTTTAATCAGGTCCATACCGTTGCGGTGACCTGCAAATGTAAACAATACAGGACGTTAGGGCGGCCTGCTTACATCGTGGTACAACGGCAATGCAACAGGGTCTCAGCTCCAGTTGGGGAATCAGTCTTCGTTGGTTTTTTCCTTTCGGTTAAGCAGTGAAAAATCAGCTTTGCCGAATTTATAGCTGAAGCTGATACGAAAGGAGCGAACGCTCCACCGGCGGTAAGCGTCCTGGTAGAAGGAAGGAGTGTCATAGATCGTTCCCCATCGTTCTGAATTGAAGATGTCGTTGATGCCGAAAGTAACGGTAGCCTTCCTGTTTTTCAGGAAATCCTTTCTCATTGCAAAATCCGAGCTGAAAGAAGATTTTGTTTTTCCCTGCGGGATAACGCGCGGCGATTCATAACTCCCTGACAGCTGGAAGCTGACATTATTGAAAAGCGGGTGGGACTGGGCAGCAATTTTATAATTGGCCATCAGTTTCCCGCTCCAGTTAAAGCCGTCGTTGCTGAGGTTCAGTGCATTTACGTTGGCTTTCACGGTGCGGTATTGGAAATTTACCGTTGGCGTGAGATCGAAATTGCTGCCAATCTTCTGCTGTATGGTAAATTCCGCACCCCAGCGGTTGGTTACGTCGCCGTTGATATAAGTATTCAGGATGGCATTGGGATCAACGCCTGCGTTGTTGAGGTGCTTATACTGTGCCGCTGTAATGGTGTCACTGTACTGGATGACGTCGGCTGGATTGTTATGGAGGTAGAGGACGGCCAGGAGGTTGCCGGACGAATAGGTTTTGCTGTAATTGATTTCAAACGAATTGATGAACTCCGGTTTCAGCTCCGGGTTTCCCTGCTGCAGGTTTAGCGGATCGCTGATATCGATGAAGGGGTTCAGCTGCCAGAAATGAGGCCGGTTAATGCGTCTTGAAAAGTTAACCTGTACCTGGTCGGTCTTATTTATTTTCTGGGTGAGGAACAGGCTGGGGAAAAGTCCGTTCCAGATATTTTTCAGGCTACCCGGGTATTCATATCCAAACGCGAAGGCGCTGTCGATCAGCGTACCGGTGAACTTGGCATACTCTGCACGAAGCCCGGCCTGGAAGGAAAAATTGCCGTACTTCCTGGAGTATGTGGCATACGCCGCTGCGGTATTTTCCGTGTAGGCATAGTCGTTACTCAGCGGCAATTTGGTTTCACTGCCATTGTTCACAGCAAACGCGTTGTAGATACTGGCGAACTTGTTCTGGTAACCGCGGATACCCAGTTCAAACTTTGACTTATCGCCCCTGGGATACACATAATCAGCCTGGAACGTGTACTGGTTATTGTTGTTGCTGCCTCCATTGCGTACAAATGAAGATGGCCGGTAAGTGGAACCATCGGGAGAAAAATAATTGTTGACGATGGAGGCATTATCGCTGCGCGTACCGTAGTTATAGGTGAAGTCGGCCGTAAGTTCTCTTCCGGACTCCGGGAAACTGTGTTTGAAATCGAATCTTGTGCTGTTTCGGTTAAAACCGGAACTGGCATCACTCTTACGCTGCCCGCGGTAGGTCAGTTTCTGCTGGTCGGTCAGGTATTGCTGGTCCTGGTTTTCATTGTTGGTGAAGCGGCCGGCGCCGAGGTCCTGGATAATGGTGATGGTGTTGCGGTTGTCAATAAAATAGTCGGCCCCGAACCGCAGCGACCGGAAGCGACGAAAGCGATCGTTCGCACTTACCTGGTTAAAATAATTCTGGGTGACGCCATTGCTCCGGTTGGCCCGGTTGGTTTCTCCTTTATTGGTGCCGCCGCGCTGGTTGTAGCCGCCGATTACAAAGACATTAATTTTTCCCTGCCGGAGGTTCAGGTTGATGTTGCCGTTGGCGACCTGCGGGGTACCGATGGAGCCACTCACTATGCCGTTCAATCCTTTTCTTTTATTCTTTTTAAGTACTACGTTGATGATGCCCCCGGAAGTGGAAGCATCAAATTTTGCCGAGGGGTTGGTGATGAGTTCCACCCGCTCAATATTGTCAGCTGGAATCTGGTCTAGGGTAAGAATGGAGGGGCGCCCGTCGACGAATATCTGTGGGGTAGAATTCCTCAGGGTAACATTTCCGTCGATATCAACGGTGACGGAAGGAATATTTTTCATAATATCGACAGCACTTCCACCGGTGGAGGTCAGGCTGTTGGCTACATTGAAAATCTTCCGGTCAATCCCCATTTCAAGCGCTGGTTTTTTAGCAAATACCGTGACCGTTTCCAGTTGTTTTACTTCAGGCAGCAGCGCGATATTGCCCAGGTCTTTGTCGAATTTTGCGCCGGGTGCGGCCAGTATATCAGCCGGCACGGCGATAACGGTGGACCATCCCTCAAATCCTATGGCAGAAACGTTTACGCGAAAGCTGTCCGTCACCGGGATGTTCACAAAGCTGAAATCGCCGTTTGGCCGGGTAATCATTCCGGCAATCAGGCTGTCGCTGCCCCTGAATAACTGAACAGACAATCCCTGGAGTCCTTTTTTACTTTTAGCATCGATTACTTTTCCATAGATGCGGTTGGCCCTGATTTGAATCTTGCCGGCTTCAGGCGGCACCTGTGTCTCCGGATCAACCTGTGCAGAGGTGGTTATATAAAATAAGATGGAGAGGGTGAATAAAATAAATTTCATGCAGGGGATTTGTCTGGCAAAAAATAGTCAACCCCATTAACTGGAGCCTGGAATAAAGCGGTTGACAGGGATTGAAAATAAGAAGTGCAAAGATAACACTTATTCCTGCGCGGGGGGAACAGCCGCGGCTATTGCAAAGCACGGCAACGGCAAAACTCTGTAGCAGGAACAAGGGGGAACAGCTTTTTAAGGCGGCAACGATTAATTATCCCCGCAGGATTAAGCAGCCGGGGGATGAAACCACGGGTTATTTTAATAGGAAATTAATAATAAGGAAGATGATGAGCGCAAATCAAACGCTGACGGCCTCAGCGTCAACAATAGTGGCCGCGCGATCCTGGTCGCCGGCGGCGAACTGCATTTCCACAAGTTTCCGGTAGAGGCCATTGTGCTGCATCAGTTCCTGGTGGTGCCCGGATTCCGCCACGATGCCTTTGTCGAGCACAATTATTTTATCCGCATTGCGGATAGTAGACAGCCGGTGTGCAATCACAAAAGACGTTCTTCCCTTCATGAGGTTCACCAGTGCCTCCTGAACCAATTGTTCACTGCCACTGTCCAGGGACGACGTTGCTTCATCGAGTATAAGTATGGCCGGGTCGCGCAGGATCGCCCTGGCAATGGCGATGCGTTGTCGCTGGCCGCCACTTAACTTCATACCTCTTTCACCCACGATTGTATCGTAACCGTCCTGGAATCTTTCTATAAACTCCTGGGCATTGGCCTGTACAGCCGCATGTATGATGGCTTCCTCAGGCGCATCAGGCCTGCCGTACGCGATATTCTCCCTTATGGTGCCCGAAAAAAGGATCACTTCCTGGGGAACCAACGCCATTTGCATACGAAGTTGCGTAAGCGGAAAAGTTGCGGCCGGCCTGTTGTCAAACAACAGTGATCCGCTATCAGGCGTATAAAACCTGAGCAGGAGCGAGGCGATGGTGGTTTTACCTGCGCCGCTGGTGCCAACCAGGGCAACCTGCTGCCCATTCGATGCCGTGAGGGACAAGCCCTTCAGTACCTCAAATTCTTTTCTTCCCGGGTAACTGAAATGGAGGTCTCTCAATTCCACCTGGCCCTGCAGGCGGAAGGCTTCGTCCACCTGTGTTTCTGCCGGCGTTATGTTTTCCCCGCTGCTGCGCAATATCTCCCTGATATGCTGCGTAGCGCCCAGGGTTTTCTGCAACTGGCTGAAAATATCAGCAAAGCCGGCAAAAGTGCCGCCGACAAACCCCGAAAAAATGACGAACATCACCAGTAACCCTATGCTCAGCTGCCCGGCCTGGATCATCCCTGCGCCGTACCAGATTACAAAAGCGATGGCACCAAAAACGCTGAATATCATAAAGGAAATAAATGCGCCCCGGTATCGCGCATTGGAGATAGCGGTATCCACTGCAGCATAGATACTTTTGACGTATCGGCCCATTTCAAAAAATTCGGTGGTGAATGCTTTTACCACGGCAATGCCCTGGAAGGTTTCCTGTACAATTCCGCCGCTTTCTGCCAGCTGGTCCTGTGCCTTTCGTGCCCGCTTACGGATGCGCTTGCCAAAAAAAACGGCCAGCACAGCGATGACCGGTACTACAGACAGCATCACAAGTGCAAGTTTCGCACTGATCAGGAAAATAAAAAGCAGCCCGATGATCAGCGTAAAAATGCCGCGGAGAAATTCCGCCAGGGTAAAAGATATCGCATCCTGGATCTGCGCGAGGTCGGCAGATATGCGGTTGCTGAGTTCCCCTACTTTTTTCTCTGAAAAAAAAGCCATCGGCATACTGAGCAACCGGGCGTATACTGCCTTTCGCATATCGGCGAGAGACTTTTCGCCCACTTCGGTCAGCAGGTAAATCCGCATGTAGGAAAAGAAGGTCTGTACGCCGAGCTGGATAAAAATCAATAGCAGCGTGGTGTTAAGACTCCAGTGAATGGTGTCCAGGTTCAGACGGCTCAGTGCGGTGTTGCCGGGAATAAAGGAAGGGGAATGGCCGGGCGCAGCGGCATCAATCATTTTCCCGAGGAACAACGGGAACAGGCTCGTGCTGAAAGCCGAGAGGGCGATGAAAACCAGGCTGAGGATGAATTTACCGCGGTAAGGTTTGAGGTACGTAAAAAGCACGAGCGCTTCGCGAAGGTTTTCCGCATTGACTTTTGCTTTTACCGGTTCGGTTTGCGGTTCCTGGTCGTTTATTTTACCGCTTCTCCTGTTTGCCATAACACTTTGCTGTTGATAATGCGGTCAAGGTAGATGATAAATGATAAACGTGTACAGCGTGTTTAAAAGAAAGGGTGACAGTAAACAGGTTACGGTCACCCTGTGGAGCGATACAAATTAAGCCACTTTAATTTCCTTTTTAGGCGTTGTTTTGCCCGGTACAACAGGCATCGAGACCTGTAACACCCCATCCGTATAACGGGCACTGATGGCAGAGGTGTCTACGGATTCATCGAGCATAAAGGTCCGCTCAAACCCTCCGCGGCTGTATTCCCGGAGTATCCATTCCGGCCGGGGAAAGCCTTCCGGCGGGGTGTAACGGATAGTGAGTTCAAGGCCATTAATATCCAGGTGAAAATTTTCCCGGATGCGGCCGGGCGCAAACAGCAGCATTTCGAAGCTCTCGGCTGTTTTGTGGACATTAACAGCAGCTCGCTGCTGCGAACGGTAAAGCGGTTGTCTCCGGCTTCCGTGGTTGCCATTTGCGGCGCATGACTGGTTGTAGTGCATGTTTCATTGTTTAAACGGTTAGAACAATAGCGTTCTAACCGGTAGACGAATGAGCCGCCGAAATATTTTAAACCCGGATCGACGGCCGGGCGCACCATACCGGCATTATTTCTTCGGGGGAAGTTCAAAGGCGGTGGCCTCATGTTCGAAGTGGCCGTTGTGGGAGCCGTCGCAGAAAGGCTTATTTTTCGACAGGCCGCACCTGCAGAAAGACACGATTGTGCGCCCTCCCAGCCCATAGTTGTTTCCTGAACGATCAACTACTTCAAAATCTCCTTCTACTTTCAGCGAGCCGTTGTTATTTACGGTGATCTTAGTTCCTGCCATAGCCTTTACATTTTATTTTGTCGCAAATTAGCCAATAATATCCCTGCGCGTTAGAAAATACGGCCTGCGGCGCCCGGGCAAAGAATACTGTAATTTTGATGCTGTATCGTAAAACTTTTACCGTGAAAAATGCTGTACTTGCCAGGAACTATCTCATCCCGTTTATTTTCCTGCTGGTGACTTCCGGCGGCTGTAAGAAAAGTAATTCGGGGTCGGCTATTTTGTCCGTCGAATACCAGGTAACCGCGACGAACAGTTCCGGGATATCGGCAGAATATAACAATGTGCTGGGAAACCGCATCACCGTAACTGCACAGAACAGTTACAGCTATGATCTGACGGTTGACCAGAAACCGTTTACTGCGTATGTCAAAGGATCTTCCACCAGCCCGTTCAGTTCCGTAACGTCAGTGTGTACCGTTAATATCCTGGTTAATGGGGCCATCGTTAAAACAGCCACCGTGAGCAGTAACACCCTGGCTGTTGCCGAAGCCACCTACATTATCCAGTAATGGTTATTTCATCCGGGAAGAATCCGCGGGTTTGCGGGTACTGTCTTTTGAATAGGCCGTGTCTGCAAGCGAGGGGTTGGTGGCGGAACTGTTATCCGGCGGGTTAGTGATATTGCGCGGGGTATTGACGCTGTCGCTGGCACTGCCTGCTGCGTCTGATTTGTTGTTCCCGCAGGAACTTACCGAAAGGAAAGTAATGGCGATGCCTGCTGCCAATAGTAATTTTTTCATGTTTGTTAATTTATGTGCGGTAAGTAATTATAAAACCGTGCCAGCAAAGTGCAGGCAGTCACCCGGTCTCCAGGCCGGGCTTTGTTGCTCACCAGCTGATTATTAAATTTACTCCATATTATGTCTGTCATTCCAGGTACTGAAGTCTGGTTAACCGGCCAGTTACCGGGTATCATTCCGCCCCTTCAACCGGTAGCGCATGCCCTGCTCCAGGTAAAAGAAGAAGTGCAGCGCCTGATGGTTGATTTTCCGGATACCCTGCTGTTCAAGGATCTACATGGGCTGGCTTCCCCCGCGTTTCACCTGCAACATATGGCAGGGGTGCTGGACCGGCTGTTTACTTACGCCCGGGCGCAACAGCTTTCACCCCGGCAGCTGGAGTGGCTGCAGCAGGAAGGGAAACCGGCGGGGACCGCAACGGCA
>JBBROE010000074.1:0-21738 GCA_038229695.1 Chitinophagales bacterium
CGGACAATTGAAGAAAAGTGGCTACCACCCAAAGTCAGTAAAAGAAGAAATCAGGATTAACCTGATTCATAAACTGCACCATAAAGAACCGACCTTCCCCGGCATTCTCGGCTACGAAGATTCAGTAATACCCGATACAGAAAGAGCCCTGCTCAGCAAGCACAATATCCTTTTTCTCGGCCTGCGCGGACAGGCAAAGACCAGGATGGCCCGGCAAATGACCCAGTTGCTCGATGAATATATCCCCGTGGTAACCGGCAGCGAAATCAATGACGACCCGATGGCACCGATTTCACGGTATGCCATCGATAAGATTGCCGCCGAAGGCGACGAGCTCCCCATCTACTGGATGCACCGCAGCGAGCGCTACGGAGAGAAGCTGGCTACGCCCGATGTAAGCGTCGCGGATCTGATCGGCGACATCGATCCCATCAAGGCGGCTAACCTCCGGCTCAGCTTTGCGGATGAGCGCGTGATTCACTACGGCATCATCCCGAAAAGTAACCGCAGCATTTTTGTGATCAACGAAATTCCGGATTTGCAGGCCCGCATACAGGTGGCGCTCTTCAACATCCTCGAGGAAGGTGATATCCAAATCAGGGGGTTTAAACTCCGCCTGCCCCTGGATATTCTCTTTGTCTTCACCGCTAACCCCGAAGACTACACCAACCGCGGTTCTATCGTGACGCCACTAAAGGACCGTATCGAAAGCCAGATCCTTACGCATTACCCGAAAACACTGGATACTTCCCTGTCCATCACGGCGCAGGAAGCATCCATTCATGCCGACCAGCAGGCCCGGGTAAAAGTAAGCGACCTCGTAAAAAGATTGATCGAACAGGTGGCCTTCGAAGCGCGGAACAATGAATATGTAGACAAGAAAAGCGGTGTGTCAGCCCGGCTTACCATCGCCGCCTACGAAAACGCGGTCAGTGCGGCCGAAAGAAGGGCCATCCTCAACAGTGAAAAACAAACGCAGGTTTGGATCAGTGACCTCGCCGGCATCATACCTTCCATCACCGGCAAGATAGAATTGGTGTATGAAGGCGAACAGGAAGGCCCTTTCCAGGTAGCGATGAACCTCATGGATAAGGCCGTGCGCACCCAGTTTGTGCAATTTTTCCCCAACCCGGAAACATTCAAAAAGAGAAGAAGCTCCGGCAAGGAGTCGGTGAAAGAACCGGAGAACCCGTATAAGTCGATCAGCCGCTGGTTCGATGCCGGCAATGCGGCGGACATGCCATTCGGACTTTCCGATAAAAGCAAACTGCTTGAATTGTATAAAGTCGACGGGCTGCATGCCATCGTGAAAAAATACTTTCCGCATGCCAATGAAATGGAAACAGCGCTGATGATGGAATTTGTACTCCATGGTTTAGCGACGTTTTCCCTCATCAGTAAAAAAGTAGTGGAGAACAGGATTGAATTCAAGGATTTGATTGGCTCGATGGTAAATCTTGGTACCGGCAGCTTTAACAGTGAAACCGACTTCGACAGCGAAGACCTCGCGTAATCATTAAAAGCGAATAATAAAACATAGTACATCGCCATGCAGGCTTGCATGGCGATTTTTTATGAAAGTGACAGGTGTCAGATTTCCTGCAGGTTTGCTTTCATCAGCCGTATTTCGGCAGCGTCAGGAACCCGCAGCGTCAGTGCTTCCTGCATACCTGCATTGATATAGCTCATTTCGGTCGCCCGGGAAGTGGACGCTGAAGAATGAAATTCGGCTGCGCCGGTACGCTGCGCGATGTCCGCAATATTGTGTGCCCGCACGCCGGAGCCGGGCATGATTACGATGCGGTCATCCGCCTGGCGAACCAGTTGAGCCAGCAGCGCTGTGCCATCCGGCGCGAATGGAACGCGGCCCGAAGTCAGCACCCGGCTGCAACCCGCCCGGATGACGGTTTCCAGCGCGTCGAATGGATGCGCTGCCCGGTCGAAAGCCCGGTGAAAGGTCACTTCCATGGGATACGCCAGTTCCACCAGGCGGCCCAGGAGGGAAAGGTTAATTTGGCCATCCGCTTCCAGGGCGCCGGTGACCACGCCTTCGAATCCCAGCTCCCTGCAAAGCAATATTTCTGATTTGATGATCTCCAGCTCGGTGTCCGAATAATGAAAATCACCACCGCGGGGACGAATGATCGGGAAGACCGGGATGCGAATGCTTTCGCGCACCTGTTTCAATGTTCCATAGCCCGGCGTGGTGCCTCCCTCGCCTGCATCGGCGCACAACTCGATGCGATCGGCACCGGCTTCAGCCGCTATCAAAGCGGCAGCAAAGCTATAACAACAGATTTCAAGCAGGTGATCCATGGGCGGGTTTACTGTTCGGTTCTTTTGAAAAAGGTTATGGATGTTGCGTGATAGCCGCAATGATGTTATTGGCCATATGGATAGCATCCGAATAATTGTGTATGTCAATATCCGCGGTCTGGATGACGAAATCCAGCGTGGGCCTCCATTCCCGGTCAGCGGACATCGTGTGGAAGTTCATGTACCCGGTAAAACGGGTTAAGCGTCCTATGGCAGCATTGTAATAACTTTCTGATTTCTCCAGGGCCTTCATTTTTTGCTGGTAATAGGTCAGCAGTAACTGCTTTACCTGCTTATCTTCAATCAACCCGATTTTTCCCCCGGATTTAAATCCCTCGTAAATTCCATCATTCGTAGTACGTAAAGCCGGATTCAATACCAGGGTAAGGGGGGTCGGACTGGCATCGACGCTGTCTGCCCGGGCCCCGGAAATCTGCAGGAGACGGCTGTATTTAGCCACCACCCGCTGCTGGTTTTGCCGCTCCGTTTCCATGGCTGCGATATCTGCACTAAGGTCGGCCGTTACATCAGTAAGAAAATCCCTGACCTCTGTCTGCTCCCGCTGGTGTTCACTCCGGTTGTGAAACCAGATCGAAAGGCTTACCGCAAAAACGATAATCGCCACTTCAATAAAAATTTCTTTCATCCTGGCTGCAAAAGAATGGCCGGGCGTCCTCGCTGCCGAAACGATTTTCCTGGTATGTTTCGTTATTTCATCCTCCATAAACTATACTGGTAACGACCATTAAGGTGAATTTTTACAGGCCGGTTAAGCGACTCATTTTTACTCCATAAAATAAGGCGCTGCAATTAATTTTTCTGCGCTGGCCGTTTTAAGGGCATAGCTGAATCCTTTGTGCAGGGCATAGGCGCCCACTTCACCCTTTTTACTAAGTGCGATATACGCCACCTGGATATCTTTTGCCGCCGGCCCTTTTATTTTCATAATCCTGGCCACGGCTCTTTTACAGGCCAGCTCCGGCGACAGGCCCTGGCGCATATACTCTACCACGGAATGCGAACCGCACATCCTGATCACATCCTCGCCCTGCCCCGTCGAGGTTACAGCACCCACCTCATTGTCTACATACAGCCCTGCGCCAATAATCGGCGAGTCGCCCACCCTTCCCCGCATTTTGAAACCCATACCACTGGTCGTACAGCTGCCGCTCAGGTTGCCGTTTGCATCCATTGCCACCATGCCAATGGTATCGTGGTTCCATGACCCATCAGCCAGGCGATTGGGCGCAAAGGCCGTCCCGTTTTTCGAATTCTCAATGTTGATCACGGGTTTGTATTCTGACTTTTTAAGCCATTGCTCATAGGCCTTTTTCGCATCTTCGCTCAATACCTGCGGTTCCAGCGGAAAGCCCTGCTCCACCGCAAATTGCTGCGCCCCCTGGCCCACCAGCAGCACATGCGGCGTCTTTTCCATCACGCGCCGCGCCACGGAAATCGGATGCTTAATCCGCTCCAGCGCTGCCACCGCACCGCAGTTAAAGTTTTCATCCATAATGCTGGCATCCAGCGTCACAATGCCATCCCGGTCCGGGTTGGCACCCAGTCCCACGCAGCAGCTTTGCTCAGCCTCGGTCACCTTAACCCCCGCTTCAACAGCATCCAGTGCCCTGCCGCCACTTCCCAACACCGTCCAGGCGCCCTTATTGGCATTGATACCAGCATCCCAGGTAGAAATAACAACCGGCTTCCCGGTTACCGGCGCGGGCGACATCGCCGCCCCGTCTTTTTTGCTGAAGACCAGCGCCGCTGAACTGAAGAGGGACGACTGCAAAAATTTTCTCCTGCTGAACATAACTGTGTGGATTGAGGACTGAAGATAAGGATTAAAATAAAAGTAAATGGACGACGCGCGGCACGCAACAACCAAACATTGCGGCGAAAGGTACAGACGGCAGCGGCAAGAATTCGGTTACCCATTGCCGGTATATAAATGAGGGGCCGAACGTCAGCTACCAGCCGCCCAACAGTCTCATCCCGGGGAACAGTTAAATCGTAATCTTCCTGTCCCGCGCCAGGTTGCGCCAGGATCCGCTGACCTTTCCGTCCACGATCACAATGGCCTCTTCGTAAAGTGCCACCGTGGGGCAGATATGAAAGGGCAATACATACAGGATATCACCGGTGCCGGGCAGGTCGCCAGGGGGGCCGCCTGCGATGCCATGTTCTTCGCTCTGGCTTACCAGTTGCAGACCCGGCGCATTCAGGAAATAAGCCCTCCGGGTGATCTCGTTTTCAGCAGCAATGGACTTATGGCCCATATCGGTACAAACCCGGTCAATAGAAGGCTGCGAGATCACCCTGGTGAGCACCAGCGCCGCGGGTTGAAAGGGCTGCTCAGGGCAGAGATCGCCATACCCTTTGTCCCAGTACACAAACGTCCCCGGGCTGCATTCGATGCCTTTACGCCTGCAATGAATGGAAAACGTAGGCGACCCCCCCATAATGAGTAGCGGGGAGGGAAAACCGGCCGCGATGATTTGCTGCTGCAAGTCTATTACACTAGCGAAGCTTTCATCACATGCCTTTTTTCGCGCAGCAAAATCTTTATCCCGGATATGCCCGTCGTATCCATGCAGTCCAACGGCTGTGATTCCCGGCATCCCGTCACAACTGGCATACAGCGCCACGGATGCTGTACCCGCCCGGATGCCGGTGCGATCCATCCCCAGGTTTAGATCGATGAACACGGGCACAACCAGGCCGGCCAGGGCGAACACTTCCGCCATGCGCTCAGCGGCTTCCCTATTATCCACCAGGCAACTGTACCGTGTCCCTGGAAACTGGGTTATAACGGATACGAACCGCCGCACTTTGGGGCCAATCGGCTGGTAGGCCAGCAATACATCGGGTGCGCCGCACCGGCCGAGCATTTCGGATTCCGCGATGCTGGCGCATTTAAACTTCGTTATCCCCGCAGCCAGCATCAGGCCCACCGCATCGGGCGACTTACACGTTTTAATATGCGGCCGCAGCTGCGCCACCGCTTCTACCATGTTGACCGCTGCGGCAATATTTGCTTTTACTCTTTCGGGGTAAACGACCAGCGCCGGGGAGTCGACTTCTCCAACATTGTCAATACGATACCACTCCGGGTGATTGTTCATACAAGAGCTGTTTACTGCAGGGGATGCAATTCAAAAAGGGCTTCCACTTCCACCGCCACATTACCCGGCAGCGAACCCATACCCACCGCGCTGCGTACGCCGATGCCGTTTTCTTCCCCCATCAGGTCCACAAACACCTGGCTGCAACCGTTTACGATGAGTGCCTGCTTTTCATAATCATCTGTGCAGTTCACCATGCCGAGAATCTTCACTACCCGTTTCAGGCGATCAAACCCGCCGAGGTGTTCATTGATGGAAGAAAGGATGGCCAGTGCACATTGCCTGGCGGCATCTTTGCCCTCCTCCTCACTGAGGCTCCTGCCAATTTTCCCTTTGATAAATGTACCGTCGGTATGCATCGATACATGGCCGGATACAAAAAGGATATTGTCCATCGTCAGGCATTTTTTATAAATCCCTTTCGAGTGATGCATGGCAGGGAATTTCAATCCCATCTGGTCCAGTTTTTCCTGGATATTATTTTTTTCCATATGCTTAATGAATAAATGTATTAAGAATCAGTACGCCCGCCAGCCCGCACACGGCCACGATCGTTTCCATGAGCGACCAGGATCGCAGCGTGTCTTTCAGGCTCAGGTTAAAATATTCTTTAAAGAGCCAGAACCCCGCATCGTTTACATGCGAGAACATCAGGCTGCCCGCACCAATAGACAATACCATCAGGCTGGCGTTCACATGGGCAACGGCCATGACCGGCGCAATCAGGCCGGCCGCTGTTAAGCCGGCCACGGTAGCTGACCCCAGGCAAACCCGGATAATGGCCGCAATGAGCCAGCCAAGAATCAGCGGGTTGATCGCCAGTGTCTGCAGCGACGTTCCAATGGTGGTACTCACCCCGCTGTCGGTAAATACCTGCTTCAGGGCACCGGCGCCGGCAACGATAAGCAGGATAACAGCAATATCTTTTACGGCATCGCCATACCAGCTCATGATGGATGACATTTTTTTCTGCATGCCGATTCCCAGCGAATACGTGGCCACCAGCAATGAAATGAGCATGACCATAACCGGATCCCCCATCAGGATCAGCAGCTGTTGTAACTGAGGGTTGGTCATGTGCAGCAAAGGCAGGATGGTCGATAACGCGAGCAGCAGCACCGGCAGGAGCGCCGTCAAAAAACTGTTGGCTGTGCCGGGCAGATCCGCCACAGCAATTTTTTTCTGCTGGAAGGTCTGCAGCGGTTCCGATTTAATTTTCCGGCAGGTTTGAGCAAACAACGGCCCGGCGATAATCACGGTGGGTATGGCGATGACCAGGCCGTAAATAAGGGTAAGGCCGAGGTTGGCATGAAACTGTGCCACCAGCGCTGCCGGAGAAGGATGCGGCGGCAGGAAGCCATGGGTGACGGACAACGCGGCCAGCATCGAAATGCCCAGGAACACCGCGGGGAGTTTGGTCTGGTAGACCACCGAAAACAGCAGCGGCACCAGCAACACAAAGCCCACATTGTAGAATAAGGGGACGCCGACGATAAAACCGGTTACTGTCAGCGCCCAGTGAATATACCGCTGGCCGAAGAGGTTCATCATCACACCGGCGATCTTTTGAGCGGCCCCGCTTTCCGCTACCAGTTTGCCCAGCATGGCACCCAGGCAAATGATGATAACCAGTTCACCCAGCATATCGCCGATTCCTTTTTTAACCGACTGCGTAAGGCTGCCTAAGGGTATACCCAGCAACCAGCCGGCAAGCAGCGACACCAGTAAAAAAGCGAGAAAAGCGTTGAATTTACCCCAGGTAATGAGTAAGACGAGCAAAACAATACAGCAGACAACAATCAGGATAGTCATGATGGCAGTTTACGCAATTTGGCTGCCATGAATGTAGTAAAACTTAACCAGATGACCTGCCCGATCCTGATTGGTTCGCAGGCCTGCTATTAAAACTTATATTTTTTCTTCTGCCGGCTTATCCTTCACCACCACCAACTGATCGATATCAACGGTAATCGGCAGCATGCCCAGCCGTACAATAGCCTTTTTACCACGCAACTCCATCACCTCGCCAACCTGGTGATTCTTTTTCATCAGCACTTTGGTACCGACGATGATGTCGCCGCCGATTTCATCATATTTCGCATTGATTTTCTTCTTCACCTTCTCTGCGGCCTGCTGCCTGTTCTGGTTAAAGAGCAACGTATGCATCTGTTGCATCAGCTCCTTCTTACCGTCATTTCCTTCCGCTTTGCGCCAGTCCATCACCAGCTGCTTTAGCTTGCGCTCCATATCTTTCAGGTAACTGATGCGGCTTTCATGCACCTGGTTCTGGTGTTTCAAAATTTCCACCTGCTGGTTATGCCTTTCCCGGTTGAGCAGCTGCTCCATTTCCTTTTTCAGCCGGTCATTTTCCTTCAGCATTTTCTGCAGCTCGCGTTTTTCCCGGTCGATCGCCTGGAGGTCCTGCTCCGTCCGGTTCAGCAGCTTATCCAGCTTGAAATGATCTTCGTCGACCAGCTGCCTGGCGCGGGCAATCAATTTCGTGTCAAGGCCGATCCGTTCTGCAATGGAAAAAGTGTAGGAACTGCCGGGTTTGCCTATCAGCAGCTTGAATAATGGCAAAAGGCTCTTTTCATCAAAGGCCATGGCCCCGTTGATGATACCCGGCGTTTTATTGGCCATCACTTTCAGGTTGAGATAATGCGTGGTGACAATGCCCATGGCATGTTTCCTGCCCAGTTCCTCCAGGATCACTTCGGCAAAGGCGCCGCCAAGATTGGGGTCGCTGCCGCTGCCCAGTTCATCAATAAAGAACAGCGTACGACCATTCGAATTTTCCATGAAGTACTTCATGTTCTTCAGGTGCGAGCTGTACGTACTCAAATCAAATTCCAGGCTCTGGGTATCCCCGATGTGGATCATGATCTGTTTAAAAATCCCCATCTCGGAATCGGGGTGAACGGGCACCAGCAACCCACTCTGCAACATCAGCTGCAGCAGTCCCACGGTTTTAAGGGTTACCGTCTTGCCTCCGGCATTGGGGCCCGACACGACGAGTATCCGGTTTTTTTCGTCGAGGGTCAGCTGCGTGGGTATCGTCGGCCGCCCATCGCGCTGGTTGTAGAGATAAAGCAGGGGATGAAATGCATCCTGCAAATGGATATGGGCGCGGTCCACCAGCTGCGGGTAATTTCCATTCACGGCTACGGCAAACTTCGCTTTGGCATATATGAAATCAAATTCTCCCAGCACGCCGCTATAGGCCTGCAACAGCGGCGCATAGCCCGACAGTGAACCGGTAAGCTCCCGCAAAATGCGGTACACTTCCTTTTTTTCTTCGTTCTCCAGGGAGAATACGTCGTTGTTCAGCTCGATGGTCTCTTCGGGCTCGATAAAGGCCGTTCGCCGGGTATCACTTTCCCCGTGAAGAATCCCTTTCACCTGCCTTTTCTGTTCCGCAAATAACGCCACCACGCGCCGGCCATTTAAAAAGGATTCCTCGATGTCCGCCACATAGCCCGCCTTATTGAGCCTCGACAGTACTTTGTCAAACAGCTTCCGCAATTCATTCCGCTTGCGGTAAAGCCCCATGCGTATGGCCGCCAGGGCCTCGCTGGCGCTGTCTTTTACATGCCCGTTTTCATCCAGCACCTCATCGATCAGGCCGATGATGGCTTTTTCGTAATACGTGTCGGCAACCACCCGGGCAAGGGCGGGATAGGCAATTCGCCGCTCGCTGTCGAACCACCTGAAAATGGAATGTACGCTGTCCGCCAACCGCCGTACCCCCATGAATTCCTCACCCGACAACACCGCACCGGGGATGCCGAGCAACTTCAACTCACGGTTAAGGTTACCCGTATAATCATTCGGAAAAGGCTGACCGTTGGTCAGCAGCAACTTAAATTCATGACTCTGCCGCAGGCCCAGTTCGATAAATTCCTTGCGGGTATGAATGCGCAGCGCGCCCGTTTTTTCTTTGGCATATTTCGTTCTGCAATAGCCGGCAACCAGGGTCTTTACCTTTTCAAACTCCAGCTGCACAAGTGCCGACTCCGGAAAATATTTAATCATAATGAATTACCCGCTTGTTAATTTATTTTGCTGGCAAAGGTACAGGATCGCCGGATTACCGCCCGGGCTGGTGCGCCACAATTGACCGCTGGGTGACCGGCCAGCCAACTGGTTAGACCCCTTTCTGCTGCAAACATTTGCATGCCTTTTTTGTTGTACTTGGTGCCCGGCCAGGATGGCAGGAATTGATTTTGGCGCAATTTTTCCTACCGGCAACTGCATCCAACTATTTTTTATCCCGCGACATTCGCGACAATACAACAACAGGTATGAACACACCGACAGGTCAGGCAGGCACCGATCCCGCCACCCCCGTTTCTCGCTCCATGGAAACCGCCACACTCGGCACCGGGTGCTTCTGGTGTACTGAAGCGGTCTTCCAGAACCTCCAAGGCGTGGAGAGCGCCACGAGTGGTTACAGCGGAGGGCACGTAGCCAATCCAACGTACGAACAGGTCTGTGACAAAACAACCGGCCACGCGGAAGTGGTACAGGTAAAATTCGATCCGGCCGTAATCAGCTTCGGCGAACTGCTGGAAGTATTCTGGAAAACCCATGACCCTACCACGCTTAACCGCCAGGGCAATGACGTGGGCCCGCAATACCGCAGCGTCATTTTTTATCACAACAGTTTACAGCAGCAGCAGGACGAATGATATAAAAAAGAATTGGATGCAAGCGGCGCATTTGACAAGCCCATCGTAACCGCCATCGAACCTTTTTCCAATTATTACCCGGCTGAAAAATATCACCAGGATTATTATAACAACAACGGTTCCCAATCCTATTGTTATTATGTGATTCGGCCGAAAATGGAAAAGTTTGAAAAGGTGTTCCAATCCAAATTAAAAAAACACTAATTTAATCGACGGGGTGCGCCGGCAGTGGATTTTATTCCGGCCGCCCTCCCGGTTCCCTCCTGTCGCAGGGCGCCTCAGACCTGCCCAATAACCTTGCATTTGTTTTCAAAATTCCGTTATTTTCGTGTTTTATTATGAAAAGAATAGAACTGGAAATAGTGGCGTTGTCGCATAGTATTACACAAACCCATTCCTATGCTGTGGTACTCGGAGAAATAAACGGCCTGAGGCGGCTTCCAATCGTCATCGGTGGCTTCGAAGCCCAGGCGATAGCCGTGGCGTTGGAAAAAATGCAGCCGAGCCGCCCTTTGACGCACGACCTGATGAAAAACTTCATGCACGCGTTCGGCGTCGACCTTACAGAAATTATCATCAGCGACCTCCAGGAAGGTATATTTTACAGCAAACTCGTCTGCGTCAGCGAGACCCTTACCGTCGAAATCGATTCCCGCACGTCTGATGCGCTGGCGCTGGCCGTGCGTTTCGGCTGCCCGGTGTATACCTACGAGCATATTCTCGAAAGCGCAGGCATTCTCATGGAAGATACCGGGAAAAAGAAGAAGGGGGAAGGCGTCGGAAAACCCACCACCGAACACACCGGCCAGGAGGATCTGAAAAGCATGTCGCTCGAAGACCTGAATACACTCCTTACCGAAGTACTGGAAAATGAAGATTACCTCCGCGCCATCGTCATCAGGGATGAGATCAACGCCCGAAAGGGGTAAGGCGCAGGGTGCCGGACTTTTTTTTGGGCCGGGCGTCAGTATAGGCCCCGGCATCGTTGCGTCGCACACTTGTGCTTGTAGTTATCACTGGTCGCGGGTATCTTTCCCGCAGGCAACAATGGTCACTTAACGGATAGGCTTACCCGCAATTCATGATTGTATTTCCCCATTGCAAAATAAATTTAGGCCTGCGCATCACCGGCAGCAGGAATGATGGCTACCATAATCTCGACACCGTTTTCTACCCCGTTCCCCTCTGTGATGTGCTGGAAATCATCGCTACCCCTTCTGCGGAACGCCCATTGCTCTCCCTGTATGGTATCCCGGTTGCGGGTCCGCCTGATCAAAACCTGTGCACCAGGGCCTGGGACCTGCTGAAGCAAGACTTCCCCGACCTGCCGGCCGTTCACATTCACCTGTTTAAAAATATTCCAAGCGGCGCGGGTCTCGGCGGCGGGTCCGCCGACGGATCTTTTATGCTGCGGCTGCTCAATGCGCGGTTCAGGCTGCATATTGCGCCGGCCCGGCTGTCAGCATATGCGCTACAACTGGGTTCCGACTGCCCGTTCTTCCTTAATGATCAGCCCTGCCACGGAACCGGCCGCGGCGACATCCTTACTCCCGTGCCCGTCGCCCTTGCCGGCTATACCCTTGTGCTCCTCAACCCGAACATACACATCAGTACAGCAGAAGCTTTCCGCCAGTACAGTACCGGCGGCTCCGGATCACCGCAGCACTCAACGGCCACGGCCGTCACCGCCCCTATCCAGTCATGGAAAGATACCTTAGCCAATGATTTTGAACCGGGTATTTTCTCCGCGTATCCCGTCATCGGGCATTTGAAGGACTCACTTTATAAAGCAGGCGCATTGTACGCGGCCCTCAGCGGCAGCGGCAGCACGGTTTTCGGAATTTTTGCCCGGCAGGATGCCAGCCGATTATCATTCCCCCAGGACGCAACCGTCATAAACTTATAGGCTTTTTTATTAAATTTGATGGTTGACTCACCAAGGTTAAAAAAGAATATGGGCATGTCGGGCATCGTAAGTCTGTTTATTATTGCGGCTACCTGTTTTATTTCCTATAAAGGTTTCAAAAACAGCGATTTTTATGCAAAGCTGGAATTCGAAGTCGAAAAAGTTTTGCTATACCGGCAATACTACCGGATGATTACCTCGTTGTTTGTGCACGTCAACTGGCAGCACCTGCTGTTCAACATGATCACGCTCATTTTTTTCAGTGCAGACCTGGAGCATTTTTTCGGGCCGGCAAAATTCCTGCTCCTTTATTTTGCGAGCGGGATGGGCGGCAACCTCGTCGCACTTGTCATACACCGGCTTAACCCGGCTTACAGTTCAGTCGGCTCATCGGGTGCCATCAACGGGATTATTTTTGCTGCCATCGCTATTTTTCCCGGCCTAAGGATCATCATCATCCCGGGCTGGTTGTTCGGCATCCTGTTCATCCTTTATTCCATCTACGGCATCCGTTCCCGCAAAGACAATATCGGTCATGAGGCCCACCTGGGCGGGGCGCTGGCCGGCATGCTGATCGCCGTATTGTTTCATCCCGGAGCGCTTACAGAAAACACGGTGCCCCTGCTGCTCATGCTGCTGCCCACCGTTGCTTTCATGATTATTATTATCACGAAACCATCCCTGCTTTTCGTAGATAATCACTGGTTTACCCACAAGTACAATTATACGGTGGACGACCGCTACAACTCACAAAAGAAAAATACCCAGCAGGAAGTGGATCGTATCCTGGACAAAATCAACCAGCGCGGCATACGGAGCCTGTCTAAAAAAGAAAGGGAATCCCTGGAAGAATATTCCCGTAAATAACACGAGCCTCATATTTTTCACGCCCCCGGCAAAGGATCCAGTTCCCGCAGCAGGTTTTCGGTATCGAGCGCAGCGGTGAACATCTGCAGGTTTCCGATCTCATCCACCGGCCAGCTTTCTCTTGGCCTGTCCCAGTACAACTCCACCCCGTTTCCATCCGGGTCATCCAGGTACAGCGCCTCGGACACGCCGTGGTCAGCTACTCCCGTCAACGGGTAATCGAAATCTGACAGCCGTTTGAATATGCCCGCCAGTTCTTTCCGGGTAGCATACAGGATCGCGGTGTGGAAAAGTCCCGTCGCATTGGCTACGGGCGGCGGACCGTTTTTGCTCATCCAGGTATTCAACCCGATATGGTGGTGATAGCCGCCGGCCGACAGGAACACTGCACTGTTTCCATATCGTTGTGTCACCCGGAATCCCAGCAGGTCACGGTAAAAAGAAAGTGCCCGGTCTAAATCCGCCACTTTCAGGTGAACATGCCCGATTCTTGTAGCCGGTGCTGCAGTATAATCCATGAGAACGGTAGTTGTTGGCCGGCAAAGTAAATCATTAAGCGGCTGGCCGCTGTCCATCATCGCCTTTATTTTATTTCGCCACCCGGGCTACAGCCGCGCTGGATGTGCTGTCAGCCTATAAAAAATGAACAAAGCCGGCATTTTTTCCTTATTTTGAAAGAACCAGCAAGCGGCGGGGGCACTATTCATCTGTTTTTTCCCCTATTACTAACCATGCAGCGATCCTGCACAAACTTCCACCGGCATGAATATAAACGACGCCTATCACCTCATCAGCACAAAACTCACCAGCTGGCTGCACGAACTCATCCGGCTCATGCCGAATATCCTCCTCGCTGCAGTGGTGCTGGTGCTGGGCATATTCCTCGCGGGCAAACTAACCCGTGTCGGTATTTCACTCATCAACCGTGTTTCGTCCAACAGCGCACTAAACAACCTGTTCGGCTCTGTAATCAGGGTATTTTTAATTGGCATCACCATTTTTACCGTGCTCAGTATCCTGAACCTCGACAAGGCCGTGACCTCGATACTGGCTGGTGCAGGGATACTTGGACTGGGCCTCGCATTCGCTTTCCAGGATATTGCGGCCAATTTTATGTCCGGCATCTTTATTTCCTTCCGCAAGCCTTTTCATATCGGCCACATTGTGAAACTGAAAGACTATATGGGCAAAGTCGAAGAAATCAATTTACGCGACACGGTGTTGCGCACCTTCCAGGGAGAAATGGTAATCATCCCCAATAAGGATGTCTTTCAGAACCCGATCGAAAACTTTTCGCTGCTCGGCAAGCGCCGGATTGATCTTAGCATCGGCGTATCGTATGGAGAAAACCTGGAGAAAGTCCGGACCGTGACCCTTGACGCCTTAAAAAGTCTCCAGGGTCTGTCTGCCAATGATGACACCACCTTATTCTTCCGCGAATTTGGGGACAGTTCTATCAACCTCATTGTACGCATCTGGGTAAATTCTCCGGAGCAGGTGAGCTTTCTCAGTTGTTGCAGTGAAGCCATCATCAGCATCAAAAAGGCCTACGACGTCAGCGACATCATGATTCCATTCCCCATTCGGACGCTGGATTTTGGCATCAAAGGCGGTGTTCAGCTGAAAGATATGCTTGCGAAGTCCTGATGCCTGCAACGCCGGCCTGTACCGTTTGCCCGCCCGCTTGGCCGGTTGACGAATTTTCGGTAAATTGCAGGAAATCGTCAGTTATCTGTTCCAAAGACTTCATATTACATTTTTTACGGCTCAATCTTGATTTTCTCAATCACTGAGTTCGGGTGCGTTCTGCTGCCGGCTTCCCTTGCTGAAGCCAGTCATCCTTATTATTTAATGAAAACTTTACCGGTATGCACCCCACCCTTATGCTTAGCGATACTGCCCTCCATTATCTTGAGCTGGAAGAAAAATTCGGCGCCCATAATTATCATCCGCTGCCCGTGGTGTTAAGCCGCGGCAACGGTGTTCATGTCTGGGACGTGGATGGCAAACAATACTATGATTTTCTCAGCGGCTACTCGGCCGTTAACCAGGGCCATTGTCACCCCAGGATACTCGCGGCCTTTTTAGAACAGGCGCAGCAGCTCACCCTCACCTCGCGGGCGTTTCACAACGACCAGCTGGGAGAGTTTGCCCGGTTTATCACGGCTTATTTTGGATATGATAAAGTGCTGCCGATGAACACCGGCGTAGAAGCGGTGGAAACCGCCCTGAAACTGGCGCGGCGCTGGGCGTACCAGGTTAAAGGCGTGCCTGAAAACAAAGCGAAGATCATAGTTTGCGCAAACAATTTCCATGGCCGCACCGCCGCGGTCATCTCATTCAGCACCGACCCGTCTTCCCGGAGGGGCTTTGGACCCTTTATGCCCGGTTTTGACGTAATTCCCTACAACAACGCTGAGGCATTGGCGCAGGCGCTCCGGGATAAAAATGTAGCCGCTTTTCTGGTGGAACCCATACAGGGAGAGGCAGGTGTAGTTGTCCCCGATGAAGGCTACCTGGCCACCGCACGGCAGTACTGCTCCGATGCGCAGGTGCTTTTTATCGCGGACGAAATCCAGACTGGCCTTTGCAGAACCGGCCGGATGCTGGCCTGCGATCATGAAAACGTACGGCCAGACCTGTTGTTGTTGGGCAAAGCCCTCAGCGGGGGCATGTTGCCGGTCAGCGCTGTTCTGGCTGACGATGAAGTGATGCTCACCATCGGCCCTGGTGAACACGGCTCAACGTACGGTGGCAACCCGCTGGCCTGTAAGACGGCGATCGCTGCACTGCAGGTGCTGAAGGACGAAAACATGGCCGAAAACGCCGCCGAAATGGGTAACCTTTTCCGGCAGCGCCTGGCTGATCTCCATTCGCCGTTCATTCAGTTGATCCGTGGTAAAGGACTGCTCAATGCGGTGGTAATAGCACATCCCGATCCGGAAGCGGCCTGGGATCTTTGTCTTGCTTTAAAAGATAACGGGTTGCTGGCCAAACCTACCCACGGGGATAAGATCCGTTTTGCACCGCCCTTGCTGATAACCGCCGGGCAGGTGGAGGACTGCGTGGGGCGCATTGACCGCAGCCTTAACCGCTTCTTATCATAATTGTCAGCCCGGTCTCTCAAGGCTGCTGTACATTCGCAATTAAATTTTCCTGTGCATACACACGAACATACAGAAAACCACCTGCAAAGCTCTGCGCTGCTGACTGACATCGTGATTGGGATGAGTGATGGCCTCACAGTGCCTTTTGCGCTGGCTGCGGGCCTGAGCGGGGCGGTGAGTTCAACCAGCCTGATTGTCATTGCCGGCATTGCAGAAATTGCTGCGGGTTCTATCGCGATGGGACTGGGCGGCTACCTCGCCGGTAAAACGGAAATCGACCATTACAACAGTGAATTGAAACGCGAATACGAAGAAGTGGAGACGGTTCCGCAGAAGGAAAAGGAAGAAGTGCGGGAGTTTTTCGAGCACCTCGGACTGAGTGAAAGTGTTCAGCAACAAGCGGTGGAAGAAATGACCCGTGATAAAGAAAAGTGGGTGACGTTTATGATGCAGTATGAACTTGGACTGGAAAAACCCGAAGAAACCAGGGCCCGCAAAAGTGCTTTTAATATCGGCGCCTCGTACGTGGTCGGTGGCATCATCCCGCTTAGTCCATATTTCTTTGTTCACGAAGGCAGCACCGGCCTACAGATTTCTGCGGCGATTACGCTCTGCTGTCTTTTCATCTTTGGCTATTTCAAAAGTAAACTTACGGGTGTACCCCCGCTAATGGGTGGGCTTCGCGTAGCTTTTATCGGCGCTGCCGCAGCAGCCTGCGCCTTCGGGATTGCCAAACTGATCCAGCACGCCTGATCGGGTTCTCTTTACGCTTCAGTACCTTTCCTGGCGGGCGCCGCTGGTGCTTATTTCGTATCGGAGAGCGAAAAGGGACGGT
This sequence comes from Chitinophagales bacterium, assembly GCA_038229695.1. Classification (GTDB taxonomy): domain Bacteria; phylum Bacteroidota; class Bacteroidia; order Chitinophagales; family Chitinophagaceae; genus JACMLD01. The sequence goes on from JBBROE010000074.1 coordinate 16,845, forward strand.
CAGCCGGCTGTGTTCCCCGCCGGCGATCGGGCGTGGGGCCCATGGTGAAGGTCAGCACGGCACCTGCCTGCAGCGCCTTATGGCTCAGCCAGTTTTTCGTATAGGGCCTGCCGTTATACAACAGTTCACGGACATACCGGTTAGCGCGGTTATTTCCTTTAGCCACAATCTTCAGTTGTTTACCATTTTCGAAACGTACCGTCATTGCTGGGAATAATGGCGCCCCGATTACATACTGGTCACTCGCGGGTGTCACCGGATAAAAGCCCATGGCAGAAAAGACATACCATGCCGAGGTCTGTCCATTGTCCTCATCTCCGCAATAACCGTCGGGCGTGGCCCGGTATAATTTATTCATCGTTTCCCTTGCCCAGTATTGTGTTTTCCAGGGTTCGCCGGCAAAATCATACAGGTAAATCATGTGCTGTATCGGCTGGTTTCCATGCGCATACTGGCCCATCCCCGCAATCTGCATTTCCCTTATTTCATGGATTACGCTGCCGTAGTAACTGTCGTCGAAGACGGGCGGCAAGCTAAACACCGAATCCAGTTTCGCCGTAAAATTTTTATCGCCGCCCATGAGGTTGATGAGACCGCGGACATCCTGGAAAACACTCCAGGTATAATGCAGCGCGTTGCCTTCGGTAAATGCGTCTCCCCATTTAAAAGGATTGAACGGCACCTGGAAACTGCCGTCCTTATTTTTACCACGCATCAGCCGGGTGGAGGGATCAAAAAGCTTGCGGTAATTCATGCTCCGCTTTTTATAGATGTCAATTTCTGCTGCTGGCTTACCCAGTGCCTTCCCCAGCTGGTAGATGGCAAAATCGTCATAGGCATATTCCAGCGTGCGTGCTGCATTCTCCCTGATATTCCCATCGTAGGGTACATAGCCGAGATCGTTGTAGTAGTCGACCCCCCGGCGGCCCGTACCCTTTGGTCCTTCTGCGTTTGCTCCATGAATCAGGGCCTGGTAAAGTGTTTCAATATCATAGCCTCTTAATCCCTTCACATAGGCCTCCGCAACTATTGAGGCAGAATTGTTACCGACCATTACTGCGGCATACCCGGGGCTGGACCATTCCGGCAGCCAGCCGCCTTCCTTATAATCATTGATCAGTCCTTCCTGCATCTCTTTACAAATGGATGGAAATACGAAGTTGAGGAAGGGATACAGGGCACGAAACGTATCCCAGAACCCTGTGCCGCCAAACATATACCCTGGCAGGATTTCGCCGGTGTAAGGGCTCCAGTGCTGCCGCTGTCCTGCTGCATCAACTTCATAGAGCTTGTTGGGAAAGAAGAGCATGCGGTAGAGACAGGAGTAAAATGTTCTTGCCTGGTCCACCGTACCCCCGTTAACGACTATTCTGCCCAGTGCCTTGTTCCATGTGTTTCGTCCTTTACTCACGAGCGTATCAAATTCATCCTTACCCTGTTCGCGCCGGAGGTTCAGTTCCGCCTGCGCATAGCTGATGAACGATGAGGCTACCCGCAGTTGAACGATTTCATTTTTTATTGTTTTGAATCCTACTACGGCGAGCGCATGGGGCGCCGACAGTTCGAGGCCATCGCCGCGGACACTGTCGCTGAATGTTTGCGCAACCGTAAAGGGCTTATCGATGTAGATGACAAAATAATTCCTGAAGTTCTTCCACGGTCCATGGGCGGCCTGGGTAGAATAACCGATGATCTTATGCTCGGCAGGCAGGATTTTAACATAGGAGCCTTTGGCAAATGCGTCGACAACCAGCCTGGCGCTGTCTGCGGCCGGGAAAGTAAAACGGAAGCAGGCGCTGCGTTCAGTGGCTGTCATTTCTGCCGTCACATTTTCATCGGCCAGATAGACCTGGTAATAATAGGGCTTTACAATCTCCGTTTTATGCGAAAACCAGCTGGCGCGTTTATCGTCGGTGACGCCGGTATTACCCGTAAGTGGCATGATGGAAAACTGGCCATAATCGTTCATCCAGGGAGAGGGCTGGTGGGTCTGTTTGAATCCTCTTATTTTGGGGGCATCATAGGTATACTGCCATCCGTCCCCGTTCTTACCAGTCTGCGGTGTCCAGCAATTCATGCCCCAGGGCAGCGCGATCGACGGGTAGGTATTACCGTTAGAGAGTTCACGCCGGGAATCGGTGCCCATCGGGGGGTTTACAAAAGACACCGGGTCGGTACCCGAATTCACGTCCTGTGCATGGGTAAGTACCCCGGCTGCCAGGAGCAGGGCGGTGATCGTGCAGAATTTCATCAGATTTTTTTTCAACTCGTTGTGAAAGGAGTAACCCGGTAAAGTTAAAGGATGGGAGGAGTACCCGGCTGACGCGCAGATTAAAAATTGCAGCGTGATGCCGTGAAAACTGCCGGTTCCCGGTTAAAAAGGGGACGGACTAACACAAGTCCACCCACCGTCCACCACCAGGCTCTGGCCGGTGATATGTCTTGCCTGGTCGGACACCAGGAAGAGGGCTGTTGCGGCTATATCTTCTGGCGTTGCCGGGCGGCCCATTGGCGTAAGACGCGACCAGGTGGCCTGGTAATCTTTGTCTGCCTGGGTCCTTTCCGTGAGGGTAGCGCCGGGTGCGATGGCATTGACATTGATGTGATAGGGAGACAATTCGATGACGAGACTTTTAGCCAGCATCTCCAGCGCAGCTTTCGTCATGCCATATGCGGCGAGGTCTTTATGCGCCTGGTGCCCGGTTACAGAAGACATGAAGAGCATACTACCGCCGGCCTGCTGCTTTCTCATCTGCAACGCTGCAGCCTGTGCCAGGAAGAAGCTGCCACCGAGGTTGAGCTCGAGCACCTTGTAAAATGATTCGGGGGTGTAGGTAAAAAAATCGCCAAACAGGGTGATACCGGCATTGGCAATCACGATATCCAGTTGACCGCATAGTTCTACGGCGGTACTGACCATAGAGTCGATACAGGACTGCTTCCCTGAATCCCCGGCGAAGGGAATGCATTTGCCCGGCCCGCCTGTAAGACTGGCGGCGGCCTCTGTGGCCAGCGCGCTATCGATATCGTTGAGCAAAACGCTGGCGCCCGCGGCGACCAGTTCCCGGCAGATCTGGAAGCCGATTCCCTGGCCAGCACCTGTTACAATAGCCGATTTACCCGTAAAAGACATATCCTCAATTTTTTATTACGATGATTGCAATTCTTTTTCGGGCGTTAGCGGTTGCCCGTTCCTGTTATCCATACAAGTCCGTTAGTGTGAATCCCGGGTTACCTCGCTGCCGGAGGCGCCCCGGAGAAAATCGAGGTCTGCTCCCAGGTGGGCCTGTTCCACATGCTTCTGGTACAGCGCGACGTACCCTCTTGTTTCAAATTTAACCGGGGATACCCTGGCATTTTTGCGGGCGGCGATGACATCATCAGCCAGTTCCACATGGAGCGTGCGGTTGGGTACATCCAGCACAATCATATCCCCGTCTTCTATGATGTTCAGGGTTCCTCCTGCTGCCGCTTCCGGGGAAACGTGCAGCACGACGGTGCCGAATGCCGTACCGCTCATCCTGCCGTCGGAGATACGAACCATGTCGGTAATGCCTTTGTCGAGCACCTTGGGTGGCAACGACATATTACCCACTTCAGGCATGCCCGGGTAGCCTTTCGGACCAACATTTTTCAGCACCAGTACGGAGTGCTCGTCCACTACGAGGGTAGGGTCGTCAATTTTATGTTTATAGTCGTCAATGTCTTCAAAAACCACGGCGGGGCCGCGGTGCTGCATCAGGTGGGGGCTGGCAGCGGAAGGTTTGATAACCGCCCCGTCTTCGCAGAGGTTGCCTTTCAGTACCACGATACCCGAGAGGGGGTTGACCGGTGCTTCCATGGTAGCGATGACCTCGGAATTGTAGCAGGGCTGGTTGAGGCAATTGTCGCGTATGGTTTTACCGTTGACGGTAAGGCAGTCCCCGTGCAGGAGCGGCAGCAGCTGGTTCATCACGGCCGTTAATCCACCCGCGTAATACAGGTCCTCCATGAAAAATTTTCCTGATGGCTGCAGGTTGGCAAGTAAGGGGACGCCTTCAGAAAACGTATCAAAATCAGCCAGCTCCAGGGGTATCCCGATGCGGCCGGCAATGGCCAGCAGGTGAATGACAAAATTGGTGGAACCGCCGATGGCTGCATTGACGCGGATGGCATTCTCAAAGGCTTCGCGGGTGAGGATATCCGTTAGGCGACGGTTTTCCATCGCCATTTTTACGATCTCACGTCCTGACAGTTGTGCCATGATTTTCCTGGCTGCATCAGGGGCAGGAATAGCCGCGTTCTGGGGCAGTGACAGGCCGAGTGATTCCACCATACAGGCCATAGTGGAGGCCGTACCCATAACGGCACAGTGCCCGTCGCTGCGGCACATGCCGGCCTCCGCCAGGGTCAGTTCCTGGTCACTCATTTTTCCCATACGGTATTCTTCACTGAACCGCCAGACATCACTGGTACTGATGTCGCGGTTGCGGAATTTTCCGGTGAGCATGGGTCCGCCGGATACCACGATCGTGGGCAGGTTAACACTGCACGCACCCATCACCAGCGAGGGGGTAGTTTTATCACATCCGCACAGCAGTACGACGGCATCCATGGGGTTGGCGCGGATGGATTCCTCCACATCCATGCTCGCGAGGTTGCGGTAGAGCATGGCGGTGGGCTTGATGAGGGTTTCGCCGAGTGACATAACCGGGAATTCCACCGGGTAACCACCGGCCTCAAACACGCCTTTTTTCACGAATTCTGCGAGGTCCCGGAAGTGGGAATTACAAGGGGTGAGTTCCGACCAGGTATTGCAGATGCCGATAACGGGTTTGCCCGCCAGTTCGTCGGCCGGGATGCCCTGTTTCCGGAACCAGGAGCGGTAGATAAGTCCGTCTTTCCCTTTCTTGCC
>JBBROE010000075.1:0-21733 GCA_038229695.1 Chitinophagales bacterium
GTTTAGTATGCACCAGATCATTGATGCGCGGGCTGGATGCACGGTAGATATCCTGCCAGCTATCCCCCGTCTGGGGTACCACGGACTGACCAAAAACAGTAACGCCCACGAACAGGGCGCCGAAGAGAACGAAAAATTTCATAATGAAGTGTTTGTGAATGAGACAAAGATAATGGCGCACCCTCCCACACTTTGTAAAAAATATGGTAAATGACCCTGTCAATGACTGTTTTCTGTTAGATTTGTTGACAAAACACCATCAAATTCTGCATGAAGTACCTGGCTGTATCGTGGATATTGTTTTTTTGTGGACTGACTTCTTTTGCCCAGCAGCAATACTTCCTTTTTCTGCAAACGGACAAAAACCAGCCGTTCTATGTACGCATTGGTAACCAGGTCGTCAGTTCTATGGGTGATGGTTATGCCCTGATCGGGAAAATCACGGACAGTGCAAGAGCGGTAATCATCGGCTTTCCCCGCAACGCCATTCCCGAACAGCAATTTTTCCTGCCTTCCCTTCACCGCGATGCGGGTTATGTCATGAAACAATCCCCGGATAAGACCTGGACACTGGTCGATCTCCAGTCGGAAACCATTATCCGGAGCAGCACTGCTGCAGAAGAAAAAAAAAACAATGAGGTAAGCGGTGAAAAACGGGACGATGCCTTTTCGCGCCTCCTTGCCGCCGCGGTTAACGACAGCGCTGTATTATACAACGCCGCCCAAGCCCCTGTGGTGACGGCGCCGTCGGTGGCCGTAAAGACCGACACGGTTTCGCGTAACCCGTCAGCCCAGATACTTGCAGACAGCGTTGGCGCTGTGGCTAAAAATAAAGAGGTTTCAGAAGCGAAAAAAAACCTGCCTGCGGATGCGCCTGTGTCTACTCTCCCGCATAATACATCCCCGCCTGTTGCCAAAACGTCCACGCCGCCGCAGGACAACTCAACAATTGCCGGCAGTGCTGTTCCGAAGAAATCTCCTAAGCAACAGCCCGTCCATACCCGTGCCACAGCGACCCGTCCTAAAAACCGGGTACCCGTAACCATGCCGGTGTCGACTGTGAAAGGTACCATCACCATGCTACCGGAAAAACAACCTGACCCGCGTAAGGAGAAAAAAGATACGATCATTATGATGACCGGTGTTTCGCGGCGAGCCCTGTCACAAACCGGCAGTGAGCCTCCCTACAAAGGCCGGCATAACGGCAGCCCGGAAAACAGCGATAGCCTGCAAGGTATCACCCGGCAAATCGCCCGGCCGCCCGTGGACAACAGCAACAGCGCTTTTAATAATCCGGCCAAGACGGCTACGCGGGAGGTGCCCGTTACCGCCGGGAGCGAAAAAACGTTGCCCCCTCCAAGCCCCTCTGGCGGAAGATCGGACAGCGCGGCCCTGCTAACCGGTTCGCCGGCGGCCATTACAGCGGATACGCTTTCCCTGGCCAGCGTAAAAACCACGAGACCCCTGCTGATTAAGGCGGCAGAACTGCTTACCGACACCTCCTACATCGCTGTATTTATTGATGAGTCAGCCGGTAACTATGACACCATCCGGATCAGCATCCCTTTTTCCGGTGAGGCTTACCACGCCCCTGAAAGCCGCCCGGCCGCTGATCAAAAATCAACAGTGCCCAAAGAAAAAATCACGGCAGCGCCAGTACCCGCAGCAGCAGACAGCAGCACCCTGGCAGGGACCAGCGAACGTCCGCTTAAGGATAACCTGATGACGGCTATGCTGACTACCATCCAACCGGCTGCGGTAGCCAGGGACAGTACACGGGATTCAATTGGCGTCCAGCCTGCTCCCGGCCGCTCGTCTTCTGCCACAACTAAGCAAGATTCGTTAAAGACATCGCCGGCGCAGGCAGATACTGCGGCCAGGGTGGTGATGGTCAATTCTGACTGCCATGCAATCGCCACCGAAAACGATATTGATAAACTCCGGATAAAGATGCTGATGGTGGGCTCTGACGAAGAGCGGATCGCCGTGGCCAAGAAATTATTTAAGCAGAAATGCCTGCTGGCAGCGCAGGTGCGGGCACTGAGTGAATTGTACCGCAATGATGAAGGCCGGTACAAATGGTTCGATGCAGCCTATCCCTATGTTTCCGACACCGGCGAATTTCCCGAGCTCGGGAAATTGCTGAATGACGAATATTACCGCAACCGTTTTAAAGCGATGCTCCGCAATTGAGCGGCTCAATTCCCGCTATGGCTATCAACCGTTATTTCCTGGAAGTGATGTACAAAGGAACCGGCTTCAGCGGTTTCCAGGAACAGAAAAATACTCCGGATACGATACAGGAAGCGCTGCAATCGGCTTTCGCCACCCTTACCCGGCAGGTCGTTGCGTTGACCGGCTCTTCCCGCACCGACGCCGGTGTGCACGCCCTCCAGAATTTTTTCCACTTTGATTATGACGGCAGTTTCCACCCCCATTTACGGTATAAAATGAATGCCATTCTGCCGGACGGCATTACCGTTACAAATATTTTCGCCGTGCCGGCGGATGCCCATTGCCGGTTTAATGCCATAGCCCGGCGATATAGTTACCATATTTACCGCGATAAGAATCCGTTCCTGCGGGACAGGGCCCACTATTTTCCTTACCCGACCAATATGGCGCTGCTGCAGGCGGCCGCGAATCATATCAGCGGTACGCATGATTTCACGGCTTTCAGCAAACGCAATACGCAGGTAAAGACCTTCACCTGTACCGTTACTGCCAGCCAATGGATGCGGCTCGACGGCGAGCTCATCTACCGCGTGGAAGCCAACCGTTTTCTTCGCGGAATGGTACGCGGACTGACCGGAACGATGCTGCAGGCAGGCCGTGGCAAAATGTCGCTGGACGAGTTTAAAGCCGTGCTGGCAGGCCAGGACTGCAGGCAGGCTGATTTCTCCGTTCCGGGGCACGGCCTTTTCCTGGAAGCGGTGGTCTACCCGCCGGATCTTTTACTAACGCCGCTGGATATACGCTAACCTCCCTGCTACGTTTTTGTCGGCCAAAAAAAAGCTGCCCCACGGCAGCCATTTATAACTATAAAAAAGGTCGTGCGGCTTATTTAATGGCTGCGATCCCGGGCAGTTCCTTGCCTTCAAAATATTCGAGAAGCGCTCCGCCACCGGTGGACACATAACTGACCTGGTCGGCGTACCCAAACTGGTTGACGGCTGCCACAGAATCTCCCCCGCCTACGAGTGAAAACGCCCCGTTTTGGGTTGCCTCTGCGACAGCGCTGGCGATTGCCTTGGTCCCCTTCTGGAAATCGTGCCATTCAAAAACGCCCATCGGTCCGTTCCAGAGTATGGTCTTTGATTTTCTGATTACGTTACTAAACTGCTGGCAGGCTTCCATGCCGATGTCGAGGCCCATCCAGCCATCGGGAATGTTATTGCTGGGTGCTGCGGAGGTATTGGCATCGGCAGCAAATTTATCGGCAATGATGGAGTCTGATGGCAGGTGAATGCATACGCCTTTTTCATCCGCTTTCGCGAGCAGGTCGAGCGCCGTCTGCAACTTATCGTCTTCGCAAAGTGAGTTGCCGATATGGCCTCCTTCTGCCTTCATGAAGGTGTAGGCCATGCCGCCGCCAATGATGATGTCGGTGGCCCTGTCCATGAGGTTCTCGATAATTAGGATCTTGTCAGACACTTTAGCGCCGCCGATGATGGCGGTAAACGGCTTGTCCGACTTATGCATGATCTTTTCGGCGCTGGCCACTTCGCTTTCCATCAGCAGGCCGAACATCCGCCGGTCCTTTGGAAAAAACTGGGCAATTACGGCTGTGGAAGCGTGCGCCCGGTGGGCGGTTCCGAAGGCATCATTGACGTAGACATCGCCGAGCTGGCTGAGTTTTTCCGCGAAGTCCTTATCGCCCTTTTCTTCTTCCTGATGAAAGCGCAGATTTTCCAGCAGCAGGACCTCCCCCGGCTGCAGCGCCTTTGCTTTTTCCACCGCATCGGTACCGATGCAGTCGTTGGCGAACAGCACTTTTTTGCCGCCGAGCAGTTCACTGAGGTGCGTCACGACATGTTCCAGGGAAGATTTTTCTTCCGGGCCGTCTTTGGGGCGTCCGAGGTGGCTCATGAGGATGGCTGAGCCGCCGTCATCCAGTATTTTTTTAATGGTGGGGATGGTAGCGCGCATGCGGTTGTCGTCGCTGATGGCCAACGACTTTTTATCGAGCGGCACGTTGAAATCCACCCGTACCAGTGCCTTGTGGCCTGAAAAGCTGAAGTCGGAAAATCTGCTCATGGTAAACAATTGTTCCCCGGAAGGAGGTTAACAGAAAAAACGCTTTAAACAGAAACCGCAGATTCCCTCGATGAAAACCTGCGGTCTTTATATGGTTATCCGGTTCCGCGGCTGCTGGTTGCGTTGCCGTACACGTGTGCGACGCAAGGCTGCTGCCCAATGTTCAGCTGCCGGGCAACAACAGGTTATTTACTGATTAGACCGGCGAAAAAATGCACAGTACGTACCAGCTGGCTCACGTAGCTCATTTCATTGTCGTACCAGCTTACGGTTTTCACCAGTTGGTGGTCACCCACGGTCAGGACCTTGGTTTGAGTGGCATCGAACAGTGATCCAAAATGGGTGCCGATGATATCTGAGCTTACGATTTCTTCTTCATTATAGCCAAAGCTTTCGTTGGAAGCTGCTTTCATGGCGGCATTGACTTCTTCCAGGGTAACTTTTTTGCCGAGAACGCTCACCAGTTCGGTTAATGACCCGGTGATCACCGGTACGCGCTGGGCGCTGCCATCCAGTTTGCCTTTCAGTTCAGGCAATACGAGGCCGATGGCTTTGGCGGCACCGGTGGAATTGGGAACGATGTTGGCGGCGGCGGCACGGGCGCGGCGCAGGTCACCTTTGGGATGCGGGGCATCCAGGGTGTTCTGGTCGTTCGTGTAGGCATGAATGGTAGTCATGATACCGGTAACGATGCCGTAGCTATCGTTTAGCACTTTTGCCATGGGTGCAAGGCAGTTGGTGGTACAGGATGCGCAGGAAATGATGGTTTCGGTACCATCGAGAATGTTGTGGTTGACGTTGAACACGACGGTCTTTAAATCGCCGGTGGCGGGAGCAGAAATGACTACTCTTTTTGCGCCGGCTTTAAGGTGTGCGGCAGCCTTATCCTTATCGGTAAAAAAGCCCGTGCTTTCGATCACTACATCAACGCCATGGGTGCCCCATGGAATCTGGGCAGGATCTTTCTGGGCATATATTTTTACGGTATCTCCATTTACAACAATGGCATCTTCTGTGGCCGTTACATTGGCGTCGAAGCGGCCCTGTGCGCTGTCGTATTTAAGCAGGTGGGCGAGCACTTTAGGGCTGGTGAGGTCGTTGATGGCCACGACTTCAATTCCGTCCATCTGGAAAATCTGGCGGTACACCAGGCGGCCGATGCGGCCGAATCCGTTGATGGCGACTTTAACAGTACTCATGGTACAATAAATTTTTGCAGGTTAAAAAATACAAGGGCACGAAGGTACAATAATGAGCCATATGCCAAAGTACATTTTATGGCAGGTAAAATGATGGCCAACAGGGCTATGGACGGTCGTTTCGGCTTTAATTAGAATTGATAAATCCTTAAAAAGAGGGTACATTCGGCATAGTATCCGGACGCAAAAATTGTAAAAAACTTTTGGCAGGCTTTAAGCCGGCCATTATCTTTGCCGTCCGAAAATCAATGGCCCGTTCGTCTACCGGTTAGGACACCAGATTTTCATTCTGGTAATAGGGGTTCGATTCCCCTACGGGCTACCAAAAAAAAGGACTAACCCTTCTTAAAAAGTGCTAAACCCACGTCAAAGTTACTACTGGCGTGGGTTTCGTCATTTATCCAGTAAAACCGGATTTTGCCGGGATAATTACAGCTTCATTTAAACTTTACAGACAGGGAGGCGTTCTGCCTGAAGCCAACTATGCAAATCTGCCAGCCTGGCTATTGCAGGCCGAAGGATATACGAAGTAAGAAAATTGCAAATCGGGCAGGGATAGATGCGGGATAGCATTTGCCAATGCTTCCGCGTTATACCCAGGGCATCGGTTACCGTCGCGAAACAGGGGCCCGGATTTCTGATTTTTTTTGAGCAGCCCCTCATCCCGGCATCTGATCCAGCCAGCCGCCGCTGAAACCTGCCCGCTGCAAACCATTGATAACATGTGGGCATCTTTTCATTATGTTCCAGATTAATCCTGATTTATAATTTTCGATCATTAAAATAACCGGACCCTGGTTTAATCCAAATTGCCATTCAGAAATCCAGCCGTTGGCGTTAATCTTCTTCCCGGGAAAGGTTGGGTTATAGCTGGCATCGAAACCATATGCATGATGTTTTTCGAAATCCAGTCTTTCAATCGCATGCCGCATCGTGCTGAGCACCACCTCTGGCAGAAACGGCAGAGAAGATACAACTGCCCATGGAGAGATGGTTCCGTCATCAGGACCGTAAGGTGCGCCCCTGGCTTTATAATTGTAGAATTTTCTTTTAACCCCATTAACGGTTCGGGTGGCGGGCCCGGGCCCATCGCTGGCTGTAAAGCCCCAGCCATTTTCTCCATAATGGGCAAAACCTAATGGATTTTCGATCGCGTATTTTTGATGGATTAGCGTGGCGCGGCGGCTGTTTTCAAAATAATCGATCCCAACCTTTCTATTCAAATCATCTGAGATGCCCTTGCAATCCAACCATATTTGGGACATCTGGTGAATAAAAAGCGGGCCGGCATAAATACATTCTATCTTGTAAAGCTTTTTCCAATCAAAGGTGGCCGTCCATTTTTTATACCCGGAAGGACCTATCGGAAAAGTAGGAGAGCCCAAAGCAAGTATGTAAATAATATGCGCCTCGCAATACTGCTTGTTCCAACGGGAACGAAGAAATCCTGATTCAGGTTTCCAGCCATGCGAAATAGAGTCTTTTCCATGTAATGACCATTGCCAGTCTACCCGGGCATAAAGTGCATCGGCCAAATCCCGAATTTCAGCTTCGGACTTATTTTCACCGGTGAAAAAATATCGTGCACTTAGTATGCCGGCTATTAATATTGCCGTGTCTACGGTTGACAGTTCACTTTTCCATGCCCGCTTCCCGGTTTCCATATCAAGAAAGTGATAATAAAACCCTTTGTATCCTGTTGCATCAGCCTGGGTGCCCTGCTGGCTATTATAGAAGAATGTTAAAACAGTCAGCGTTCTCTTGATCGCCTCACTCCGCGTTATGAATCCGCGTTCAACTCCAGCTACGTAACAGCTAAGTCCCATGCCGGTTGATGCGATGCTAGCCGGCGATTCGGGTTGCGTTTTATCGGCTATCAGCCCTGTCCGGTCATTCACCTCTCTTAAAAAATAGGCAAAAGTTTCCCGTTGCAAAAGTCCAAGCATTTCTTCATCCGAACCTTGTGGATTCGTATATTTTATAGCCTGGGATTTTGCTGATTGTTTCATCCGGTTTCCAATGTTATAAAAGCGATTCCCTGGGGAGGCACTGTTAGCTCCACAAATACCGAACCTTTTTCATGCCTGGTTGGGGAAGGCTCCATAATAATGGCGGCCGCCAACTCTAATGCGGACACTACGTTGGGCGTAAGACTTCCGGGGCTGCCCATATCCATCCATGTTTTTCTTGCATTGGCATGATCATCATCAATTCTTTCTATAAAGGCAGCCTTTACCTTCTTACTATGATCTAATTGAACTGTCACCGATGCTGTTTTTATGGGATGACGCGGCAAAGCCCAGTTGGTAATCATAAGATTTATGGTATCGTTTTTACGCACTATCCAAACGGTTATCTAGTGCCACAGTCTCGCTGAAACGGTTCAGAAACTGCGGTATACAAGAAACATTCATCGGCACCCGGTTTAATACGTTGTTAAAACTATCCTTCGTTTAAGCGCACTCCCGCAAAGGCCGCCGGTAACCCGCTTCGAAAATTGGCGGATCTGGGACTGACCTGGGGTTCCCGCCTACCGGAGGAGGGCATACCCGGTCTAATAAAAAACGCATGCTACGCACAGATCTATTAGCGACGGGCTATCCTGGTCCACAACGCCACTATATTTTATCAGGGAAATGAGCGCAGGCTGAAGTAACTTTCCTGCCGGATCCGCTAATACCGTACAACTGGCAGCGTCTTCGAACCGGAATGTTTTTTAATGGCCTATCCAAAAAATAATTGTACGATTCGCAGTTCCCAATCATCCATTTCATTGAACACAAACACCGCACATATCCTTACCTGGTTACTGGCCGCTGTCGCCACCGCGGGCGTTATCATCCGGCCCTTCAAAATTCCGGAGGCCGTGTGGGCCGTCGCAGGAGCGGTACTGCTGGTGTTCACCCGGCTCCTGCAGCCCCGCGAAGCATGGGTAGGTATAGCAAGCGGCCTCAATGTATATTTATTTCTGGCCGGTATGATGCTGCTTGCAGAAGTGGCGCGCCAGGAACAACTGTTCGATTGGCTCGCCGCCCTCGCCACCAAAAAAGCCAGCGGATCCGCCAACCGGCTCTTTGTCTTAATCTACCTGGTGGGCATAGCCGTAACGGCGCTGCTCTCCAACGATGCCACGGCGGTAGTGCTCACGCCCGCTGTAGCCGCGGCTATGAGAACCGCAAAAATATCCGCTCCCCTGCCCTACCTTTTTATCTGCGCCTTCATTGCCAATGCGGCTTCATTCGTACTGCCGATCGCTAACCCCGCCAACCTGGTCATTTACGGCGCTCATATGCCTGCCCTGCAGGAGTGGCTGTCGACCTACCTGCTTCCCTCCCTCGTTTCCATAGCCGTTACTTTTTTACTGCTGTACCGTTTACAGCGTAAACAGCTTAGCGCTCATATCGCAACCGACATCCCCGTGCCCCCTCTTTCCCGCGGCGGAAAAACAGCGGGCTGGGGGATCGTTGGTACAACGGTAGGCCTGCTGGCCGCTTCGTTTTTGAATATTCAACTCGGCCTCCCCGCGGCCCTCGCCGGAACCCTGATCATGTTGATAGTAATTGTTCGCACTGGCAGAAGGCCAGCTGTATTCCTTACCAAAATTTCCTGGTCCGTACTTCCATTGGTTGCCGGCCTGTTCGTCATTGTTGAAGCACTCCATAAAACCGGCCTCATTCAAGTACTCAGCAGTGTGCTAGAGCATTATTCCGCCCAATCCATTCCTCTAACGGCATGGGTCAGTGGCCTGCTGGTCGGGTTCGGTACCAACCTTACCAATAACCTGCCCGCCGGGCTCATTGCCGGTCATGTAATACAATCCGCCCCCACCCCGCATCTTATCCAGAGCGCTGTATTAATTGGCATTGATTTAGGGCCTAATCTGTCAGTGACCGGCTCGCTGGCGACCATCCTTTGGCTCATCGCCCTGCGGCGGGAAGGGATAACGGTCTCTGCGGTAAATTTTTTACGGTTGGGCGCCTGGGTAATGACCATCGCGCTCGTCGCCACCCTGGGTACGTTGTACCTGACCGCCGGGTGAATGGTGATGCATTTGAACGGGAATCCGTAAAAAGGACGATAACTTTATCCCCAGACCTTTACCGCATACTGGTTTCACGCCGCGCTGTAACATGGCACAATTCGTGACGGTTACCTGCGTAATCATTAATACAATCAATCATGCAAACACGAAAACTCGGAAACAGCGGACTGGAAGTATCGGCAATCGGGTACGGCTGCATGGGCCTGAACCATTCTTATGGCCAGGGCCTGGATAAAAAATCTGCCATTGAACTCATTCGTGCAGCAGTCGCTGAAGGAGTAACCTTCTTCGACACGGCGGAAGTGTATGGCCCTTTCACCAATGAGGAAGTTGTAGGAGAAGCGCTGGCTCCTCACCGTGATAAAGTAATTATCGCCACCAAGTTTGGCTTCAATACGGATGATGGCAGGATCGTCGGCGTGAACAGCCGGCCCGATCATATCCGCAAGGTGGCGGAAGCCTCGCTCAGGAGATTGCAGGTGGATACCATCGATCTGTTTTACCAGCACCGCGTAGACCCGGCCGTGCCCATTGAAGACGTTGCCGGCACGGTAAAGGATTTAATACAGGAAGGTAAAGTGAAATATTTTGGCCTCTCTGAAGCCGGTGCACAAACGATCCGGCGGGCGCACGCTGTTCAGCCGGTGACGGCCTTGCAGAGTGAATATTCGTTGTGGTACAGGGAAGTGGAAAAGGAAATTTTCCCGGTCCTGGAAGAATTGGGTATCGGGTTGGTGCCTTTCAGTCCGCTTGGCCGCGGGTTCCTTACCGGCAAAATTGATGAGCACTCCGAATTTGACAAAAATGATTTTCGAAACGGCATACCCCGATTCTCGCCGGAAGCACGCAAAGCCAACCAGTCGCTGGTGGATCTCCTCACCGGCATCGCTCAACACAAACAGGCCACCCCGGCCCAGGTGGCCCTGGCCTGGTTACTCGCAAAGAAACCCTGGATAGTACCCATACCCGGCACCACCAAACTGGAGCGGCTGAAAGAAAACCTCGGCGCCGAGAACGTGGAGCTTACCGCCACCGATCTTAGGCAGGTCGACCAGGCGCTGGCCACCATCGACATCGAGGGGGCCCGCTACCCGGAGCACCTGGAAAAGGCCACAGGCCTGTAAGCTGAACAGCTTCTACAGCACTTTGCCGCGGGTATTGCTGCAGCGCCAAAAAGCAACTATTTGTTGCCGTTATCATTTTTTTATATTTCCGGCAGTGGGAACTAGATGGAGCATTTGTTGTGTCACTCCCTTCAGCGGCAGTACAGCGCCGGGCGAATTCCAGGCAAGCGGCCGCCGGCCGGATACTGATTCGTTTGTCAGCAGGGCGACAGGATAATGGCTAAGCTCTGCCTACTTTCGGGGAAGCCTGGCGGCATGCCCGCGGGATAAATTTTCTCGTATGAAACCCTCCTTACTCTTCCTCTTTATCACCTGCCTGGTGCTGAGTGCCTGCAGCAAAAAAAATGCGACGCCGGAGATTCCCTTAGATGAAAAAGTCGTGGCCGACTCCACGGTCACGGCGCTGTTCACCGGTAATTTCATGAACGGGACGCACGGCACTGTAAGCGGTTCAGCTAAAATCGTCAAACAGGGCGGCAATTATATCCTGGCACTGGACAGCATGAACATTTCTAACGGGCCTGCCCTCCATGTCTATCTTTCCCAGGAAGTGCAGCCGGTTCACTTTATCGACCTGGGCAGCCTGAAATCCACCCGGGGCAATCAACTCTACCCTGTACCCGCCATGCCGGATTTCAGCCTGTATAAATATGCGCTCGTCCATTGTCAGCAGTACAATCACCTGTTCGGCAGCGCGGCACTGAAATGATGCCATTATCACTCTTTACCCATACAAATCATCAGCCTAACCCAACTGCTAACAGACAACAAGTTGCAATCTGTTATTCCGCCCACCTTCCCTAACACTCCTGCCTGCTCTAATTGTAGAACTTGTATGCATTCACCAGGAGGTCAAAAAACGTCCTTGCTTTCGTAAAACGGTACATGTCCCTTCCGAAAACCAGGTACACGGATATAATTCCGAAAAAGTAATCCAGGTACAGAAACGTGATACTGCCCTGAATGACATGAGAATTTAGAAAGGCAAAAGAAGGAGCGTAATAAAATGGGTTTCTGTAAAAACACAGCTTCCAAATTTATCGGCCGTTTTTAACCGGTAATCCGGGATATAGAATACTCTTTTGCCGATAAATAACAATAAACCAGCACTGATTAAAAAGTAAGTAGCGGGACTAAAATATTTCTTTCTCTGCCCGAAAAAGAATGTTCAGATATTTTTCCAAGATACAATAGCAATTCTTTGGTTATACCGGCAGCCAATAGGTAGCAGACCCACCGCAGTGGCCATTGTGAACTTTTCCCGTGACTATCCCGTTAAACCATGAACAAGACTGATGATATGGAAGACATCACCAAGAAATATACAAATGGCGAGCTGACGGTGGTCTGGAAGCCTAAACTTTGTATTCATTCGGCCATCTGTTTTAAAGGCCTTCCGGCCGTATTCGACCCGCGCAGGAGACCCTGGATTAAACCGGAAGCGGCCGGCACAGACGTCATCATGCAACAGGTGAGGCAGTGCCCATCCGGTGCTTTATCCTATTTTACCAACGAAAAGGAGGGCCATGAAGCCATGGAGATTCAGGCGGAAACGAAGGTGGAGACCATCGCCAACGGCCCGCTGATGGTCTATGGAGATGTGCTGATCACCGACAGCAAGGGACAGGCGTTCAAAAGAAATAAAGTAACCGCATTTTGCCGCTGCGGCCAGTCCGGCAACAAGCCATTTTGCGACGGGTCTCATGTAAAAGCGAATTTCCGGGACTGACAGCCGAAACTGCCCGGGAGCTGGAGGGTTCCGGCCGTCGGGGACCAGGGGCGCCCAACCTTCTGCCCGCTTTTTCGTTAAAGAACCACGTTTAGCTTCCGTGGATACAGTTTTCCTTCAGAATCCACCTATAGATTTGCGCAAAATATGCCCGGTATGTACAAATGGTGGAGTGTCGTAGTATTGATAGGTGCTTTTAATGTAATTGCTCAGGCTCAGAACGAGCCCCAGTTAAACGGGAAAGCAACCATCAGCGGAACAGTCAAGGACTCGGTGACCGGTCATACCCTCGAATATGCTACGATATCGCTGCTCGATGAAAGCACCGGCAAAACGATAACCGGGACCACCACCTCGGCGACCGGCCAATTTTCCCTGGAAAAGATACCGGCCGGGCAATACACCCTCATCGCAGAGTTCATAGGCTATGCACCGGTAAAGCTGCCCTCCTTATCACTTTCAGCGAATCAAAAATTATCCGTTAAAAATATTTTATTGTTCAAGCATGCCGTTGAGTTGGCCGGCGTAACTATCACAGCCCGGGCGAGGCTGATTGAAAACAAAATAGACAAACTGGTTTATAATGCCGAGAAAGACCTGACGGCCCAGGGTGGCGTGGCCACTGACATCCTGAAGAAAGTACCCCAGGTTTCCGTAGACGTGGATGGCAACGTGGAACTATCGGGCACCTCCAGTATCCGCTTCCTGATAAACGGCAAGCCGTCGACTGCTTTTGGCGCCAGCATCAACGATGTATTGCAGTCAATCCCCGCCAGCCAGATTAAAAGCATTGAGGTCATTACCAACCCCGGTGCCAAATACGATGCGCAGGGACTGGGCGGTATCATTAACATCATCCTGAAAGAAAATAATGCGCGCGGCATCAACGGGAATCTTTCTCTGACCGGGGGCACCCGCACAGAGAACGGTTCGTTTAATTTTAATGCCCGGAAGGATAATTTCGGTATGCATGCCTTCATCAGTGGCAACACCCGGCCTTCCTTCACCACGCCAGCGCAATCACTTCGCACATCAGTTGATTCTGCCACCGGCAATAAGTCTTACCTGTCCAGTAACGGCAGTTCTGTGGTTAAGCGGCAGGGCATGGAATCAGGCATTGGGTTCGATTGGACACTGAAAAAGAAAAACAGTTTTACAGGCTCCTTCAATTATAATCTTTTTGAAAACAGCGGCAGGGGCAGTTATGATCAATCGTTTCAATTGGTAAACCCTGCGGACAGTATGTTGTCCACCAGCCGTTACACCAGCAATACCGATAACCACAACCGTTTCCAGAACACTGATTTGTCTTTCAACTACAAAAGAAAATTTGATAAGGAAGACCGGGAACTCGAATTCTCCATCAATTCCAGCGCGGAGAACAGCACCGGGCGGAACAACAACGGGCAGGTCCTGTATCCATCCGATTCACTTTACTATGGTATCCAGGCGGTAAACCCCGGCCGCCAGCATGAGACTCAGCTTACCCTTGATTATGCAGAACCCATCACTGAAAAAATTATTTTTGGCGCTGGCGCGAAGACAACATTTTTAGACATCGCCAGTTCTTCAACGGTTGATAAACTGGATGCAACATCCGGAAAATATCAGTACAACAGCTCCCTGTCGAACTATCTTAATTATCACCAGAAAGTGTATGCCGGGTATGCAGAAATAACTTTTCCTGTCGGGCATCTATTCGATGTAAAAGCAGGAAGCCGGTTCGAGCGAACTGAAAATCAATCTTATTATAGCAATGCGCAGCACCAGGCGGGAAATAACGGCTATAACACGGTTGTTCCCTCTGTATTCCTGTCCCGGAAATTTGGTGAAGAGGGAAGCCAGGTTATAAAACTGAGTTACTCCAAAAGGATCAACCGGCCTGACTATGGTGATCTCAACCCCTATATCAACACCAGCGATCCCAAGAACATCACGGCCGGCAATCCCTACCTGCTTCCCGAAATTGGTCAACGTTATGAATTGAGCTACAGCCGTGAATTTCCAAGGCTGGGTTCCTTTATGCTCTCCGCATTTTACCGGAACAACGGGCAGGACATTCAGCCCTACATCAAATATTATCCGGTATTGCAGGTGGGCGACTCGGTATATAACAACGTGGCCGTAAGCACGCGGGAAAATATCGGCACAGAAAAAAATATCGGCATCAACTTCTTCACAAATATTCATGCTTCCGGTAAGCTTGACCTGCGCAGCAATACCTTCGTTTATTACCGGCACATTATCAATGCACTTGATGCCGGGGGCAACCGCAGCAGCGTAAACTACCGCATCAACATCAACGCCAGCTACCAGTTCACACCGTTGCTTGCCGCAGAATTCTTCGGTAACTTCAATAGTGCAAGAAACGAGGTACAGGGTAAATATCCCTCCTTTACCACCTATAGTATGGCGATCCGTAAAATCTTTGCCAACAAGAAAGCAAGCATCGCCCTTACCACCAACAACCCCTTCAACGAGTACGTAAACCAGCGGGTTGAACTGTACGGCCCCGGTTTCACCCAATCCAGCCTCCGCAAAATCCCTTTCCGTTCCTTCGGGCTGAATTTCACCTGGAAGTTTGGTAAGCTGGCCTTCAAAAAAGAATCATCGGAGAACGAAGGCGGCGATGCGCCTGCCCAACAGTAACGGACAACCGGTTTTCTGTTCACCCATCAATTTGCGACTCCGCAGGGTGCCCTATGATGGGAAATTTCCGCTACAAACCGGCCTTCCATACGGCGCTATGAAACTGGCCCGCTTTTTTATTAGAAGAGCGAGATCCCTTTTACTGCCCACAACATTGACAGATAACCTATTTCACCTAGTCTATGAGTATACAGGGGCACGACGATGATGCATCGTTTGTATTGCAAAAAGTACAGCCTGCACTGCTGGGTTTGATGGACGGTTCGGTGTCCACTCTGGCGCCTTTATTTGCCGCAGCCGGACTGACAGGGCAGGCCCATAAGGCATTTTTTGTCGGCCTCGCCGCCTCGTTTGGTGCCGGAATCAGCATGGGGCTGGCCGAGGCCCTGTCCGATGATGGAAAGGTAACCGGCCGGGGTCAGCCTTGGAAAAGGGGTGTCATTACCGGGCTGGCGACAGCCATCGGGGGTATGTTGCACACCCTGCCATTCCTGATCAATAACCTGGACCGGGCGTTGCATACGGCGTACTTTGTTGTGGTGGTCGAATTATTTGCCATCGCCTTCATCCGGTACCGGTTCATGAAAACACCGCTCTGGTCAACGATAGTACAGGTGATCATTGGCGGGGGCATCGTATTTATCATTGGTGTTTACCTCGGTAAACTTGGCTTAAGCAATTAGAAATAGCTACCTGGCAACAGGGGAACCGTCTTTATTATCACATTTATTCATTTTTAAAAACCAATTTTATTATGGGATTTGATCAATACCACGAACCTGCCGGCGAACTGAGCCAGGCTGTAAGAACCTTTGCCCGGATGATTGCGTCTGTCACTGAAGAAGCCGAAGCTATCGGATGGTACGAGCAACGTATCTCGGTAGAAAAAGACAAGGATGCCAAAGCCATTATGCAGAACGCACAGAAGGAAGAATTCAAGCATTTCGCGATGGACCTGGAATTCCTGTTTCGGCAAAAGGCAAACTGGAAAAAGATTGCGCAGGGTATTCTTTTCAAGTCCGGCGACATTACCGAGAACGCAGAGAAGGCGGAGAAGGCAGCCGACTAACACTACCTGGCGGATCTGCCGGGCAAACGCTTTCCGGGGTTAGCCATTATCCATCATCGCTTGTTCGCAATGACTGGGTAGTGCTGTGCCATGCCACGCGCCGGCCAATAATTATTTTGAACACAAACTTGTCGGTGGAGGACGTCACGCCAAAACCCGCTCCCACATTCAATTCCCACTGCGGATTGTTGAGCATATCGTAAGACAGGAAAAGGGCATCATTCTGCGCTGCAAATCCATAAAGGCTGTTGATATAACCGATGTTTCCGTAATATTCGATGCCCAGCGCCGCCGTGGAAATCACGGTATAGCTGACCTTTATATTAGGCTCGAAGGCCGGTGTTGGTTTTTCGTATTTACTCACCAGTGATACGCCAAAGGTTGGATTAAAGGAAGCGTACAACCGCTTCCATTGCCTGTCGATAATCGGCCGGATTTCGAGGCTCCATGTACTGGTCGCGAAGTCGGGCTTCTGGTATCCGAATTCAGTGGACAAACTCAGGCCAAACGGCAGTTTCCAGGATGGCGGAGCCATAATGCGCGGCCGGAGGTGACTGCCTACTACCTGGTATCCATGACCGGGAATGTAGGCGGTGAAAAGGTAAACCCCAATTTCAAAAATCGGGCTGAGGCCTGTGGTAATCTCAAGCGTTTCATGGATAGCGTGGTGACTGGGCAGTACGCCATTCTCCGACACCTTGATTCCGTTTAAGGTGTAATTGCTGTGCAGCTCGAACATTGTAGAACGCGCAGCTTGGGTCTGCGAGCCGTATACCTGTATTTCATAATTATCCTGGGCCGGCGAGGTCAGCGAAAAGAGGTAACACAGTGTTGAGAAAATAATTTGCTTTCCCATAATGAGATGAATCCTTACGGTATGAACTATAATGCCGGAATCCCTATATCTGCCGGCAGTTTCGAATGGGCCAGCGCCCGTCACCCTGGGCAGCAAAAGACAAATAATTGTCTGCTAAACAACTTAACTTTTCTCGACGGTAAAACCGGAGCTTAACCTGCGGCAGTACGCTGCCGTTAGCAGGCAGGGCATTAAAATTCGCGGCTATTATGGCACAGTTTTGTTATAGGATTGGAAGGTATTACTATTATTTACATTAACAATTAAGTCATGGGAAATCTTTTGTATGTAGTCGCTGTGATTCTCGTCATCGCCTGGGCAGTCGGTTTTTTTGCATTCCACGCCGGGGGCATCATCCACATTCTGCTGGTGATTGCCATTATCGCGTTCCTTATTAAACTTATCAGGTAACCATGGGCGATATGGTTAAGGCTGGATATTTGCCGCTTGAAACGAGGCGATAATTCCTTCCCTGAATTTTTTGTAGAAAAATATGCTCAGGTGTTTGCCTGCCTGTGCAATTGGAATTTATGCACGCCGGGCATTTTCCAGGTGGTAGAATATTTTATGGTGGAGGTCTTCCGGGCGGAACGGCTTGGGGATGAAATCTATAAAACCTTTTGCGAGGAGATCGGCCAGCATATTGTCGTATGCGGCTGCGGTAAATGCCAGGATCGGTATTTCGGGATTGATTCGTTTGATTGCTTTCAGTGCGGCGGCACCATCCATCTCAGGCATTTCCAGATCGAGGAGTATGAGGTCAAACTCACCCTTGCGGAAAGCCTCCACGGCCAGTTTCCCATTCACCGCTTCTGTCACCTGTATCCCCCATTTATGCAAGAATCGCCTGGCTATTGACATGTTTACCGGGTTGTCCTCCGCCAGCAGGATGCGGATGCCCTCCAGCTTCTGGAGATCTTTGCCCTTATCCTCGTTGATGTACATTTTGTGCTGCTGGTTGATCCGCCATTCCGTGGTAAACTGGAACACGCTTCCTTTTCCGGGGGTACTTTCTACGGCCAGCTCGCTGTTGAACATTTGAACCAGTTCCCTGCTTATGGAAAGCCCGAGACCCGTACCGCCATAATTACGGGTGGTATCTACATCGGCCTGTGTAAAGCTCGCAAATATCTCCTTCTGCTTTTCCCGCGGGATACCGATACCGGTATCCACCACCATAAACTGGATGGTGATCTTGGTGCTGGAAGCAAAAATCCTTTTTACAATCAGGCAGATGCTGCCTTCCCGGGTAAATTTAATGGCATTGGAAAGCAGGTTAGACAATACCTGGTTGACCCTTGTCTGGTCGGTGATTACCTCTATATCCAGTTCACCGTCGATTTCAGTATAAAAGTATAGGCCCTTTGCTGAAACCTGGGGCGCAAACTGGGCAGCGATGCGCTCCGACAAATGCTTCACATTTACCGGGGCTTCCTCCAACTGCAGTTTTCCCGCCTCGATTTTATTATAGTCAAGGATGTCATTGATGAGGAGCATCATATGTTCTGAAGAAAATTTCAACACATCCAGCTGGGGCTTCTGATCATCCAGGTAGTCTTCCTGTAACAGCAGGTTGGATGCCCCGATAATTCCGTTTAGCGGGGTCCTCAGTTCATGGCTCATATTAGACAGGAAGCGGGATTTGATCTTGGATGCTTCCTCTGCTTTCTGTTTGGCCTTCATCAACGCAAACTCAGTACTCTTTACCTCGGAGATATCCAGGATGCTCACCTTGGTGTACCGCGTATCTTTATACGAGAACGGTACCACGCTTACAAAGCCATAAATCTTTTTTCCCTTTTTGGTGATAAAGGTGAGCTCGCCCTGCCAGTTGCCATCGGCTTCCATAGCAGCCTGGGCTATGGCACTGAAATGTTTTACGTGCTCTTCGCTAAACCATTTGCTGACATGTGTATTTTCAATTTCCGTCACCCCGGCCGCCTCAAACATTTCCAGCGCGCGCTGGTTGCAATTCGCGATTATCTCAGATTCATTATAGATGATGAATACGCCGTCCAGTGATGTATTGAAGATGGTATCGCCGAATTTTTTTTCCTGCAGGATCGTCACTTCGTTTTCTTTATTTAGCCGTAACGTAACATATGAGAAAAAGATCGCTGCCGCCAGGGATACAAAAAGATTGCTGTTGTACAACGTCGCGTACATGGTCTCCTTTATAATCTGAATGTCGTTCGTCTGTGGGTTTCCGAGGATACAAACCAGCAGGGACACCAGCGTAATACCGCAAACCACCAGCAGCTCCCGGAAATTTTTCCTGATGCTCACCACCGAAGTGAGGGCAATAAAATAAGGAAAGTACAAAAGGTAGCCGCCTGCGCGAAGACCTTCCACGTGGCTGATAATAATAAGGTAAAGGTTGATATTGATCACCGAAAGAATTCTGCCGGCTTCCAGCCTGCGTATATAATTAAAGTAGTAGGCCAGCAGGAAAAGATAGGCCGAAGTAACATTGATTAACCCGCTGATATAGAGCTTGTGGTATAAATAGATAGCGACCGAAAAACTGTTGACAAGAAGCGCCAGGATGATGAACTGGTTGAAGCGGACAACCTTCTTTTCCTGTTCCCTGCTGATACCGGCATTTACGCCGGTATAAATAATATCCTGATAAATTGACCAGGAAATATGTAATAATTTTTGCTTCATAGAGTTATTAGAAGGGGATTTCCGGATGTTTGGCGACGAATTACGGTTCCATAACGAAAAAAATGCTTAACTATTTTCTATGAAACACGAATCTTTGCCCGCAGCATTCATTTTTACTCATAAAATGGATACGGCTACCTTAAACGGGCTGTACGACGGGGATTTCCCTTACGTGGAAGAGATTTTCGCTTCTACCCTCCGGCACCTGGATAGTGACCTAGATGCTATAGAAGCCGCCTTTGCAGGGGGTATGATGGAAGACCTGCGCAAGGCTGTCCACAAAGTAAAGCCGACTTTCGGTTATACCGGGCTGTTAGCCGTCCAGGCAGCCTGCCAGCGATTTGAAACGAGTTGCCAGTCGGCCGCCTCATTTGATATCCTTAAATCAGAATACCAGCACCTCAAACATACATTGCTTGATGCGCGGGATATCATCCAGACGGAATATTACCGCCTGAAATCCTATAATGCCCAATAACTATGAACCTATCCTGTATTATTGTTGAAGACCTGCAGGTTGCTGCAGACTATCTTACCCGTTGCTGTGAAAAATCCGGGGAACTGACCGTAAAAGGTCATTTCGTAAACGTGCCGGACGCCCTTACCTTTCTCAATGAAAATGTAGTGGATTTAATTTTCCTCGACGTGGAAATGCCCGGCGCCACCGGCTTTGATTTACTGGACCAAATTGCATATTCTCCAAAAGTGATCCTGACTACCTCTAAACCGGAGTATGCATTTGACGCTTTTGAATACAATGTTACGGACTTCCTCAAGAAACCGTTTACCTACCAGCGTTTCCAGGATGCCCTTAAAAAGATTCCCCCGGTAATAGCAGAAGCGGAGAACACCATTACCGACACGGACCTGGATCACATCTTCATCAAAGCGGACGGCAAACTGATTCGCCTGAACAACGAAGATATTCTGTATATTGAAAGTATGGGCGATTATGTAAAGTTCGTGACCGGTGAAAAAAAATACATCACGCACAATACCATCAAAAACCTGGAAGATAAAATCAGCCGATCAAGTTTTATGAAAGTGCACCGGTCTTATATTATCAACATTGATAAAATCAGCAATATCCGGGAAAACGGACTCTTCATCAGCGGCAAGGAAATACCGGTGAGCAAGTCGCACAAACAGGAAGTCTTGAAGAGACTTAACATCATTTAACGTGAACAGGCGTTTGGCTCAGCCCAAATCCAACCACTTCATGCTGAGCCGGCACTTCCACATCGGTGAATCCCTTTTTCAATAACCGCTGACGGAAATCCAGTTGTACGTCATATTCACCGTGGACCAGGAATAGTTTTTTTACTGCGGTAGAATCCTGGCAGGCCAGGAATTGGCAAAGGTCGTCATAATCTCCATGGGCACTCATGCTCCGTATCGCACCAACCTCAGCGTGCACCTCATGTTTGATACCATAAATACTCACTTCTTTCGCGCCAGCCAGTAATCTTCCTCCCAGGGAATGCGGCTCACAGTAGCCGGTCAGCAGGATGGTATTCCGGCTGTTTTCAATGGCATTGCTGATATGATGCTTCACACGACCGGCATCCGCCATACCACTGGCAGAAATGATCACACAAGGCTTTGTATAATAGTTCAACGCTTTCGACTCCTCTACCGATTTGATATACCGCAGGCCTTTAAAATTAAACGGATCCTCGTCGGTTTCCAGCACTTTCTGAATAGTTTTATTGAAAAACTCCGGGTAACTTTTGATTACACCAGTAGCCTCCACACTCAGCGGGCTGTCTACAAAATAGTCAACCGGCGGCAGCTTACCCTCCTGTTCCAGCTGGTTCAGCGAAAACAAGAGTTCCTGGGTTCGGCCAACGCTGAAAGCAGGCATAATAAGTTTGCCCTTTTTCTGCAGGCAGCATTTGTCGATCCATTCCAGCAGCTGGTCGGGCGTGGTCGAGTTATCCTCATGCAGGCTGTTTCCGTAAGTGGATTCTAATAAAATATAATCCGCCTGTGAAAATACAGCCGGTGATTGCAGGATGATATCGCGGTAACGACCCACATCGCCGCTGAAGGAGAGCCGCGTGATTTTTCCTCCTTCGGAAATTTTTAAGTGCACGGCAGCACTTCCGATAATATGGCCGGCATCTGTAAACTGCACGGAA
>JBBROE010000076.1:0-21565 GCA_038229695.1 Chitinophagales bacterium
ATGGAGGTCTTCCAATCGCAGAAACAGGAAGCCAATACGGAGTTTTTTAAGTTTATTTCAAGGAACTACCTGTCATGGGTAAACGCGGTTCCGCCGAAGGCGCCTGTGATGAGCCACAACCTTATGCAGCAAAAGGTATTCCCGGCGATGGAAGCCGGTGTACCCACTTTCTTTATCCTGATCGACAACCTGCGGTTTGACCAATGGAAAGCCATCCAGCCGATTTTTGCAGAAAGTTTCCGCATAACGGAAGAAGAAACTTTTTACAGTATCCTGCCCACCGCGACGCAATATTGCCGCAATGCGATCTTTGCGGGGATGATGCCGCTGGATATCCAGAAAAATTATCCGGTCATGTGGAAGAATGACGAAGAAGAGGGCGGTAAAAATCTGCATGAAGAGGATTTCCTGCGCGGTCAGCTAAAGCGGTTGCGGAAAGAAAATATCAAGACCTCCTACACGAAGATTGTCAACAACCACGCGGGGCAGGACCTGGTTAACAACATTCATAACCTGCTGGGGAACGACCTGAATGTGATTGTCTACAATTTTGTGGATATGCTTAGTCATGCCCGTACCGAGATGGAAGTGCTTAAGGAGCTGGCAGGAGA
This sequence comes from Chitinophagales bacterium, assembly GCA_038229695.1. Taxonomy (GTDB): domain Bacteria; phylum Bacteroidota; class Bacteroidia; order Chitinophagales; family Chitinophagaceae; genus JACMLD01. The sequence goes on from JBBROE010000076.1 coordinate 612, forward strand.
CGAGATGAGCTACCGTTCGCTCACCCGAAGCTGGTTCGAGCATTCGCCCCTGCATCAGGCCCTTAAAAAAATTGCGGATAAAAAGATCAACATCGTGCTGGCCACTGATCATGGAACGGTGAGGGTGAAAAGTCCGCACAAAGTGATAGGGGACAAGCAAACCACTACTAACCTTCGCTATAAGCATGGCCGCAACCTCAATTATGAACCCCGGGAGGTACTGGCCTTCCGCGACCCGAAGGAAGCCGGGCTGCCGCTGCCGACCGTTAACTCCTCTTTTATATTTGCCAAGGAAGACGGGTTTCTCTGCTACCCCAATAACTACAACTATTACGTCAATTACTACAGGAACACCTTCCAGCACGGCGGGGTGAGCCTGGAAGAAATGATAGTGCCGGTGGTGCGGATGACCAGTCGCTGACCGCTTGATTGTTTGTGGAAAAACAAAGGTGGGAAATGAGGATATGCTTCTTTCTGCCGGTTAAATTTGCAGCGCGTCACGGATCAAACGGTATGATATGAGATATAACCAGTCGGGCCTTGATAAAATAGAAAAAATTCTCGATGAAAGCGGGTACGTGGTACGGTATGAACGGGGCAACTTCCAAAGTGGTTATTGTATCCTTGAAGAAAGAAAAGTGGTAGTGCTCAACAAATTCCTGCAGATGGAAGGCCGCATCAATGCGCTGATCGATATTGTACCGCAACTTTCGATCGTGCCGGAGTCTTTGTCAACGGAAGCGGGTAAAACCTTTTCTGAGGTGCTGGAAAAAAACCAGGCTGCCCGCAAGTAAGGGTATCAGCCGATGATGCACAGCCGGTAAATTTATTAAACTTCCTCCTTGATTTATCCCCCGCTTACCATAACACTTCTCGGAACCGGTACCAGCAGTGGTGTGCCGATGATTGCCTGTCCGTGTGACGTGTGCCATTCCACCGACCCGCGCGACAAGCGGCTTCGCTGCAGCGTGCTCATCCGCTCTGCAACCACCACCATCGCCATTGACGCAGGACCAGACTTCCGCTACCAGATGCTGCGGGCCGGCGTCACCCACCTTGACGGTATCATTTTCACACACCCGCATAAAGACCATGTTGCAGGCCTGGATGATGTACGGGCCTTCAACTTCTTTTCGCGCAAGCCCATGAACATTTATGCCAATGAGCTGACGCAGGAAGTCATCATCCGCGAGTTTCCCTATGCCTTTTCTGACAATAAATATCCCGGTCTCCCCGAGATTACGCTGAATTCCATCGACCTGGAACCTTTTGTTATCGGCGACATTCCGATTACGCCGATACAGGTCTGGCACCTCAAAATGCCGGTACTTGCCTTTCGCTTCGGTGGCTTTACCTATATCACGGATGCCAATCGCATCGACGAACCGGAGAAAGAAAAAATCCGGGGGAGTGATATACTGGTCATCAACGCCCTGCGCAAAGAAAAACATATCTCTCATTTTTCTTTGTCAGAAGCCATCGGGCAGGCGGCCGAACTGACTATCCCCCAAACCTGGCTCACGCATATCAGCCACCAGCTGGGAAAACACGCCGTGGTCAACCCCGGCCTCCCGGACGGGGTAGCCCTGGCTTACGATGGCCTTAAACTCAGTGTATAGCCGTCTTTGCATCAGGGCAATGCCGGCGTATGCGGTTAGCTTGCTAATAAAAGATGGCACTGCACGATTGGCTCAAAGACTATTTTACATTCTCTGCACGGGACCGGGTCGGCATCCTCGTACTCACCTTCCTTATACTCGCGGTAATACTGTTGCCGGCAGTGTGGACTGACACCCATCCTCCCCTGGCGGATGCTGCAGAGACAGCGGAATTCATGCGGATGGCAAAATCACTGCGCGCTACCGGGGACAGTGCCGCGGGCGATGCCAACGGTAACAGCGAAAAGGCAAGTCCCGTCGTGCGCCCGTTCAATTATACGGATCGGCTAACGGTCCCGGCTACCCGACTGTTTGATTTCGACCCCAATACGCTTCCACCTGAAAAATGGCTGGAGCTGGGTGTGCGGGAAAAAACGGTTTCGACGATACGGCATTACCTGGCCAAAGGAGGTAGGTTTAAAAAGCCCGGGGATTTGGAGAAGGTCTATGGCCTTTCAGCAGCCCAGGTAAGCATCCTGCTGCCCCATGTTAAGATAGCCGACCAGTTGTCCATTGCCCCCTCCGGCAGGGAGACCCCATGGCCTGGATCGGTGCATCCCCCGGCGACGGGTTTCACCACCGGCAAATCACTTTCGCCGATAGATATCAACGCGGCCGACACAACAGCCTGGATGGCGCTGCCCGGAATCGGTACCCGGCTTGCCGCGCGGATCGTTGCATTCCGGACCCGCCTGGGAGGTTTCTATACCGCCAGCCAGGTGGGTGAAACGTATGGGGTGCCCGACAGTGTTTACCTGAAGATACTGCCGATGCTCCGCTGCCTGCCCGGCGCTGTACAACAAATCAATGTGAATACGGCTGATGCCGGCACGCTGCGGCAGCATCCCTATATCCGGTGGGCGCTGGCGAACGCCATCGTGCAGTACCGCAGCCAGCACGGTGCTTTTAAAAATTTGGAGGAATTACTGGGTATTGCACTGATTACCCCCGAATTACTGCAGAAACTGAAGCCTTACCTGTCAGCCGGGTAACATTCGGGTCTAAATACCGCGGTTACCGCATCGCCAGGTCCGCTGACAACCTGCTCCAAAAGCGATTTGATGAACCCGCTAGTAAGGAGTGAGTAAAATAAAGTTGTGCTAATTTTTCCTAACGCTTGTTAGTATGAGAAAATATTATTTACTTGCATTCTATACAATACAGGCCTTTACGATTACTTGCTCATTGCTCATCTTTAATTACGGTTGCTTGCCTTTTATATGGATTTTCAAACTTCGGAACTAACTCACCAGGTAGCGCAGATGGCCAGGGATTTCGCCGAACAGCACATTCGCCCTCATGTCATGGAATGGGATGAAGCCCAGCATTTCCCGCTTCCCGTTTTTAAAGAAATGGGCAAACTGGGGATGATGGGTGTACTGGTACCTGAAGCGTATGGCGGCTCTGGTATGGGTTATTTTGAATATGTGGCTATCATCCGCGAGATCTCGGCGGTGTGTGGTTCAATAGGCCTTAGCCTGGCAGCGCACAATTCTCTCTGCACCGGTCATATCCTGTATTTTGGAAACGAGGATCAGAAGCAAAAATACCTGCCGCAGCTGGCGTCGGGTAATATGCTGGGAGCCTGGGGACTGACAGAGCCCAATACGGGCAGTGACGCGGGCAACATGAAATGCGTGGCGGTGAAGGAGGGCGATGAATGGGTGATTAATGGCACGAAGAGTTGGATCACACATGGCAAATCAGGTGATGTGGCCGTTGTCATTTGCCGAACCGGCGAGCCGCGCGCAAAAAACAATGCCACTGCTTTTATCGTGGAAAGAGGCACCCCCGGATTTCAGGGCGGAAAAAAAGAGAACAAGCTCGGTATGCGTGCGAGCGAAACTGCTGAAATGATATTTGATCAATGCAGGATACCAGACACCGCCCGGCTGGGTGAGGTGGGGAGCGGTTTTAAACAGGCGATGAAAGTACTTGACGGTGGAAGGATATCTATTGCGGCACTCAGTCTCGGCATCGCCACCGGTGCGTATGAAGCGGCGCGCAAATATTCAAAAGAACGATACCAGTTTGATCAGCCCATATCCTCGTTCCAGGGGATTGCCTTTAAGCTGGCGGACATGGCCACGTCGATCAGCGCAGCCACCCTCCTCATTATGCAGGCAGCTGATTTGAAGAACCGGAAAATGGAAATGACCCGCGAAGCGGCGATGGCCAAGTATTTCGCCAGTGAAGTGGCTGTAAGTACTGCCAATGAAGCGGTACAGATATTTGGCGGTTACGGATATACGAAAGACTATCCCGTTGAAAAGTTTTACCGTGATGCCAAGCTGTGCACTATCGGGGAAGGTACTTCAGAAATTCAAAAAATAGTTATCGCCCGCGAGGCGTTAAAAGTGTAAGTACGATTGCCTGCTATCTGCAGCCCGGTTCAGCGATGGACCGGGCTTTTTTTTGAGGATCCAATCACCGGGGCAACTGGCCGGTAAGGTCAAAATTCATTCCATCCGCCACATCACCTTCTTTTTTTGCTTTTATACTAAATGGTATCGCAGGGGAAGCCTGCATGGAAAGTTTCTGTAATTGTGCGGCATCAATTTTGGCTACGTAATTGCCGGGGTTCAGTCCCATATAACTGAAATACCCATCCGATTCACTGAGTGTTTTGCCAACCAGTAATCCTTCCGTATTGTAAATGTCTACGATAATCCTGCCCAGGCCATTTCTTCCCGAGATACCATCGAGGAATACGCGTCCTGATGCTTCTCCCACAACCGCTACCGGTATCTCCACCGGCTTCAGCAGGTTGGGATCAATTGCTACGCTGATGTTTGGATTTTTTATCTGCCAGGCAACATTGTCAAAGCTGTTCCTATCAACCTCGATAAAATAATTCGTGTAAGATTCCAGGCCCGTGATGCGGATGGTGGTGTCGCCGCCGTGCCGCTGGATGCTGCCACCGCCTTTTACGTGCAGCTTCAGTCCGGCCACACCTGGCTCGCCAGGATCGCGTCGTCCATTGCAGTTAAAATCCAGGAAGGGCAGGATAATAATTCCGCCTTTACCGACGGCGGCCTGGTAGCTTCCACCGAGGTACCGCGTGCGGGCGTCATAAATGAGGCTGCCTCTTGCCGATTGGGTAGTTATCACGTCATTGTTTCTTCGGCTTGAGGAAAAGAAAGTCTGCGCCAGGGAAAAATTATAGCGGAAACCAAGGGTCGCTAATCCCACACCCTGGTTCACGAAAGATTTTTCATACGACAGGTTAATGAAGCCTCGGTAGAAAATACTTTTTTCCACTTCCGCCCGGAGTTTGCTGACGTGTTGCTGTGTGTATTCATATTGTGCAAGCGGGGTGATGCGTAAGCCATAAGGCAGGTGTATGGTAAAAGAAAGCGTGCTGTACCAGAGGGCGTTCCCCGGTATGCTGTAAATGGCATTGCTGGTGAGGTTGGTGCTGATGCCCGCCACGACAGCCGACAGTAGGAATTCAGCCGAAGTATACCGGGTGATACCTTTGCTGACTGTGCCATACGGCAGGGTAAACTGGTTAAAAGAAAGCCTTGAAAATGCATTGAATGATTTGACCCGGAACGGCATGGATACCACCGCATTTTTTTCATCGAGGTAATTAAATTTTATGGCTGTTTGGTGCTTATCATATTTCGTGTAATTGAGATCGACCTGCAGGTTGCTGGGCAGCCTGAAATTCAGACTGCCTTTTGTCCGCACGCCCATCGTGTGTTCACCCGACAGCAGCAGGAACTGGCTGATGCGGTAGGATGCGGTCACGAACGGCATCGCCTTTCCCGTCGATACAGAAGAAAGAAATTCGGTGCCTGCGCCGATAGTCGTGCGCTTGTTGAGCCCGTAGTTGACAACCGCGCGCGAAAAAAAGCTTTTCTGATCATCGTCCACCATACCGGCGGTGACACTGTATTCCAGCTTTCCCGCCGGCAGGAAGGTGAAGGGGATACTGATGAACTTTTCACTGGTTCGTTCCTCCCCCCAGGGGCCGTAGAACCTCAGCTTTACGATAGAATTACCGTAGACCATCGGCACTTCAAAGCTGTAAAACCCGGATGCATCTGCCTTCACATAATTCACCAGTACATTGTTTACATATAATTCTACCATCCAGCCAGGTTCGGTGGTGTTACTGATCGTATAGGTACCGAAGGAGCGCCGGTAGGTGGTGGGTGTATTGGTAAGCTGTATACCGGTTACCGGTGCATACAGGGTGGAAATGGACTGCGTGTAGATTTTTCCGGCGGTGACCTGCCGCAGAAACGCGTTATCATTGTTGACGAGGCGCCACTGGTAAAGCTGCTGTCGCAAATCAACTTTTTGCTGGCTGTTATAATTCAGGGACAAATCCAGTTCGCCGCCTGCCACTACCGCGCCGATGCCAAGCATCGCCCGCGTATACCCCGGGTTCTGTGACTCCTGAGAAGAGGTGACCGCCCAGTCTGCCATCCCCACATGAAATAACTTGTACGTGCGCGCTATGCTGGTGTCCGGTTTATTTTCTCCTTTTAGGCGGCTGAGGTTGCGCCGCATGAGATCCTGCTGCATTTCCCGGATGGCCGGAAGTTCAATTTTTGTGTTGAGGGTAACGGAAAGGTTTCTGAAATCAAACTGGCATTCCAGCCCGAATATCTTTCCAAAAAAATCTGACCGGAGATACAGGTTGTCCGGCGTCTGCCAGAGTCCTCTGCCGCCAAGGTCATACAGCTTTTCCTGGTAAGTGATGCGGTTGTCCGCTTTGCTGATTACGTAATTGTTTTTGGGGATGATGAAAAAACCATCGACGCGATCGAACTCGGGCGACACCTTGTTTTTTATTTTGAGGAAGTCGAACAGCTCATTCACCGGCAGGTATAACTGGTCTCCGGCTATCAGTGCCTGTATTTCAAGACTGCCGATCCGCGCTACGTTGAGCGTAACGGGTACCTCATCGAACGACTCCGGTTCTTTGTGTTTGTCGACGGACGTATCTTCTCTTGCCGGCAGCAGCGGCGGCCGGGTAAAGGCAACAGGTTGCTGGGCATACCCCCAAAAGGTACCGAGCAGCATAGCAATCAGCAACGCTAGCCCTGGTATCCGGCTGGCAGCGCCTGCATGCCTGCAGGCCGGGTGACGATATGGTAACTGGTTTTTCAGGGTTTGGATAATTGAACGGTCATTCCTGGTTGAACGTAATAAAAAACGTTCCCGAATAATTGCCCGGCGGATTAGCTGCCGGGGTTCCGACCGATAGCGTGCCGCCGATGCTGATCGATGTTCTCGCGGGTTGATTAACTACGGTGATAAAGGGCGAAGCAGGGCTGGAACTGCCGATGTGCATGGTCATAGTGCCACCGTTGCTGCCACGCAGAACGGCATCGGCGCCATTCATCACGGAGACCACGGAGCCCCGGGGTGCATCAATATCAAAGATGGACTGGTAATACAGCACGCCCATATTGAGCGCGATGATGTCGCCGGTCACGGAACGGAGGCCGCCATTCGAAATCACGACAGTGCCGCCGGTGCTGCCCGCTGAAAAGGCGCCAAAGCTCATATGCTGGATGGTATATACAGATAGGGCGCCTGGGTCACCGGGCACGCTGTCGGTGGGGTTCACCTGTGCACCGGCCTTTGTCGCAGACACAAGCAGCAACAGCACTACCAGTGTCTTCAGCAAACGTATTTTTCTGATCCGGCCACAGGTATTCATCTTATTCGACCAATATGCTTTGATTAAAAATGGTATTGTCCCCTTTCAGTTTCAGGTAATAGGTGCCCGGCGTTAGTGAAACCGGCAGGTTAACCGTAGTATTGAATGCTCCGCCCGGATGGATGAACGACAGCCGCATCACTTCCTGGCCGATCCTGTTGTGCAGCAGCAATTCATATGCGCCCTTCCGTAAACCCGGGGAACGGATGCCCAGGTGCTGCCCGGATACCGGGTTGGGGTAAACGGTAATGGGCAGATTTCCCTGTTCGCCATTTACCGTCACAATGCTGCTCAGCAGGGCCTGACCGTTTGTTTCGGTTGCCCGTATACGATAGTAAGCAGTACCGGGTAACGGGTTAAGATCTTTCCAGCTGTACTGCCCGTTAATTCCCGTGGTAGCTGAAATGTCGTCAAGTCTGGTGAAACTGGTACCGTCGGCAGAACGCTCTACCGTAAATTTTTGGGTACCGTCGGCCGTGGCAACCCGCCAGCTGGTTTGCACAAAGTTCGTATAGCGAACGGCTGATACCGTTATAAAACGGAGGGGCAGGGCCTGCTGTGTGTTGCTGAAAACAATACGAAAGCGGTTGGGGCCGGCCGAAGCCGGGTCACCAGGGTTTACCGTAAAGCTGATGAAGTTGGTATCTGCCAGTGACAAAGGCTGGCGGTTATCGAGGTAGGTATCTTCCAGTAAAGCAGTTATGCCGCTGCCCTGCAATTGCTGCGCAAATACCTGTAGGGTGTATTGCGGGCGCGTGAGCCGGGTGGTAGTCAAAAATAGGGTGTCCTGCTGCTGGGGCAGCAGCCTTTTATCGATGCTGAGCGACTGCCCGCTGTTGCTGATCGATATCGCTTCATTGCTGTTTTGTAATTTTTCTGCGTCCTCGGTGCCGGGCGGGTTGGTAAAAGAGGGGTCGAAAGCCGCTACTACACCGTCGGCCAGCACTGTAGCTGCACCGTTGAGGTATTGCAGGTTGACGGCTACCAGCGCAATATCGGATGCGGTCCGGTCACCCATCCGGAATGCATTGCTGTTGAAGTTGCTCACTTTATCCTGTTCACGTATCGTCATGGTGGGGGAGGGCGCATTGGTTTTCACAAAGAAGCCCTGTCCCGGCTGGATATACTGGTTCAGGCCAGTCGATCCCGAATAGGGCGCTTGCAGCGTAACGGTGCCGGTAGTATTTACCGTAATATAGCCACCGGTGGCGCTCAGGTTGGGATCCCATCCCCAGTAGGTATTGTCAAGACTGGTCCTGGGGATGGTTGCCCAGTTGATGGGCGAAGCAAACGGGTTACCGAGGAAGGTGAACCGCCCGGTAACCGGGGTGAGTGGCAGCGATGACGAGGTGGTGTACGCCTGGTCGCCCGTGAGAATTTTTCCCGTAGAGGTAATGACGGTGTTTTTCGGGCTAGACGTCGTGATGGTGTTGGTGCGGTCACCATAGATAAACAGGTAATAGGCCACGCCTGCTTTCAGCGGCGTGTATTTGGTGCTGTTGCCGTTAGCCGAAGAGAATTTGGTATACACCCGTGCCGCATCATTGTAGGTGTACAGGGATGCGTTTGTGGTCTGTGTGTCGAAACCGTCTGAACTGTTCCCGCCGGTGATAATAGTGCCTTTGTTGGCCGTGGTATTGTCGCCCTGGTTCTGCCAGTTTCCCCAGACAGATAAGGCTTCTTCGCCGGTACTGAGCGTTGGATTGGGACTGCTGGTCACTGCAGGCGTAAAGAGCCGGTATTTCCGCCGGCCAGGCACATAGCGTTCAATGATAAAACGCCCCGTTCCATAAGAAACAACAGCTGTTGGCGGCATATAGGCCACCCTGCCGACGGCCGTGGCCGAGGATCGGATGCTGACATTGCTGGTGCCGAGCGATAGCGTGGTGGCACTGCCTACCGACAGCGAGTCGGTTACGGTGGCATTACCCTCCAGGGACTTTGTGCTGCCCCCGGTAAAGATGACGCTGTAAAAATCAAAGGCAGGAACAGTCTGCGCCGTACCGCCATTGAAATTGATCGTGGAGCCTGTGCTGATGAAACTGCCGCTGCCGGGTGTAAAGAGGCCGGCAATGCCGGTAATGCCTGCGTAGAGTGTTCGGTTTCCACCGGTAGTATTCAGGTCGGTATAATTGCCGGTAACTATGTTTTGCGCAGCGATGCTGTTATAAAAGACGGGCCCCGTCCAGCTGGTGCCGGCAGGGATGGGATACGTGGCGGTCGATTGTGTAAGAAGTGAACCCGCTCCCGATACGGTGGTGGGCGTGCCGGAAAGCGTGGCGATGCCCATATCCAGGGTGTCAGAAGCCGCAATGCTGAAGCTTCCGTTAACGGCCAAATTACCAGCTGCTGTTTTACGGCTTCCTGTTCCTGAGAAGGCGACGTTGGCAAATGAAATAGCAGGTATGACCTGGCTGCTGTTTCCGGTGAAGTTAACCGTGCTGCTGTTGGCGGTAAAGGTGCCCGGGCTGGTAAATGATTTAGAAATATTATAGGTGCCACTACCCTGCGCGGTGCCGGAATTATTCAGGGTAAGTAAATTGAGCGTGCCTGCATTGGTCAGGGTTCCCCCGGCATTATTATTTACGGTATCGGCTTTGACGATAATTCCGGAGCTGTTGGAAATGGTCAAGCCATTATTGGAAATTAACTGGGCAAAACTCTCCCTGCACAGTAAGATGCAAAGCCCCGAGACAATAATTTTTGCCCGGGTAAGAAGTAGTCTGATATTTAACAGGTGGGTGCTTGCCATCGGTTACTTCACTTTCTGAAGGATTAAGGTCCTGTTGGTGATGGTAGATGTATTGGATTCCGTTCTCCACCTTACTTCAATGGCCTGACCGGCGGTGAGCCCGGTGACATATGCCATGGTTGAGATGGTGTTTTTATCATTCGACTGGCCGGAGGTAGTCTGTGTTTCACTTGTTGTAATCTTGCTGCCGTTCACATAAAGGGACATAATAGTACCCCTGCCCGCATTGCTATTGGATACCATCGCATTGAAGAATACGAGGTAGTCGCCGGCACCCGGTGTCACCGACAAAGGATTGCTGAGGGCGACATCGGTGGTGCTGGTAGTGGTAACGGCGGTGCTGCTGGTCAACTGTGAAATGGCCGGCTGGTTATCGATTTGGATGGATCCGGGTCCGTCGGTGATGGCAATGCCATTCCCCGCGATGAGCGTGGCGGCGGCGGGTGCCGAACTGGTCGAGCCAATCAGCAACTGGCCGTTGGTCAGTGCGCCTGCTTCCTTGATGCTGCCTGCTGAGGACACCATGATCCGGTTGTTATTAAGGGCCGTGCTGGAATTGGTGCCCCCATATCCGATACCGATGGTGGAACCGTTCCAGGTGCCGGTGGCAACCGTACCTAATGTTGTGATGGTCGCCTGGCCCGCATAAGCAGATGAGATATCCAGGGTGGGATCTCCTGAAGCGCCGGAGCCGTTAGTGACAGTCAGGCGGTTAGCCGTTCCCGTTATTGTCCTGAACGTGGAGATGTTCAGGGCAGTGCGGGCCATGAAGCCATTTCCACCGGGATCGGTGACATAATTGCCGGCGGCTTGTTTTTGGTTGAACGTCACCCAGTCTGTAAAGTTGAGATAACCGCTGACCGATGAAGTCGCCTGTGGTAAAGAAAAGACGCCAGATGACGAACTGTAGGTAAGTGGGCTGTTTGCCGAGACATTCGACCTCGTTCTCGCAGCGGTAAAATAGAGATTGGTTGACCCTTCGTTGATGTTGTCAGAGGTCAACACTACATTACCGGTTTGTGTATTCACGGAGGTTACCGTAGCGGTGCTTCCGCTTCTCTGCCAGACCGAGCCGTTGTAAATTACGTCATCGCCAGCTGTAAAAGCCTGTATCCCGGAGCCCAGGTTTTGTGTACCCGACGTGGTACAGCGGTAGGTCCACCCTGCTGTACCGGTGCCATCTGCGAGCGCTGGCGTATTGGTGGCGGCATTCCAGGTGCCTTTGTATTGCTGCGCGCCAACCGGTAATTGTGTAGACGGAATTTTGCCGCTCGCATCCAGGGTAGCTACACCATTATTCACACCCTTGTCCGATACGTTTATTTTTAGTGCGGCGCGGGAATCCGTATAATATTTATTGGTTGTTCCTTCAGTGACCTGGTCGCTTCCCAGCACTACGGTACCGGACAATCCGTTGACGGTCGTTACTGCATAGGTGGCCGGGTTTCGCTGCCAAATGGTACCGTTGTGAATGGCATCGTCGTTGGCATTGAAGGTGACGTTGCCGGAACCCAAATTGACCGTACCCGTTACGACTACGCGATAGGTATCCCCGGATTTACCGGTGGCATCAGACAGCGTAGGGGTGTTGGTGGCTGCATTCCAGGTGCCCTTGTAGACCTGGGGGCCGACGGCCATCTGCGTAATGGGTACTTTGCCGCCTGCATCGAGCGACGCTACACCATTCGCGTTCCCCTTGTCGAGGGTATTTATTTTTAAGCCAAGCGCAGTCTGCGTGGCTGTACTCACCGGCTTATTTAGATCCGAGGTATTATCGGCATTTCCCAGTCCAACATCAGCCTTTACCAGACCGGTAGGCGAGGTGATAATCGGGGTGGTCAGTGTTTTGTTGGTGAGGGTCTGGGTGCCGGTGAGGGTAATCGCATCAGAAATGTTGTAGCCGGCCACCGTTGTCGGCGTGCCGGTAAGTTTACTCCAGGCTAAAGAAGTCAGCCACATCGGATTCGCGTAAGACCCGCCCAGGGAAACGTAGGCCGCTGCTGCTACGGTGGATTGCAGGTATGGGGATAGCATTGCCGCGGTGTCGGTATAATTCAATTTAAGGGCCAGGTTAGTGGTGTTGGTATTGATCCTTCCCGCGAGCAGTGCACTATCGGCGGATTCTTTGATGGCCCGAACGTAGGGACTGAGCATCGAAGCGGTATCGGTATAGTTGACTTTAAGGGCGACGCTAGTGTTATTGGTATTGATGCGGCCGGCGAGCACCGCGCTGTCGGCAACTACCTTCACTTTTTGCGCGTACGGATTGAGCATCGAAGCGGTATCGGTGTAGTTGACTTTAAGGGCGACGCTGCTGTTATTGGTATTGATGCGGCCGGCGAGCAGTGCGCTGTCGGCGGATGCTTTGATCGCACGTACATATGGACTGAGCATAGCCGCGGTATCGGAAATATTCACCTTCAGCGCGATACTGGCAGTATTGGCCGCTACAGTAGCCGCGTTAGCCGGGGTATAGCCATACAGGGTATTGATTCTTGCCGTGGTTTCGTCCCCGGTATTGGTACCGGTGTTGGTCCCCGTGATCTGGGAAGTGAGCGCTACTGTACCGCTAGTTGTTGGCAGCGTGAGTGTGCCGGTGTTGAGAATAGTGCCGATGACGGGGCTGGAAAGCGTTTTATTGGTGAGGGTCTCCGTGCCGGCCAGTGTAGTGAGCGTACCCGACACCGGTAGTGTGACACTTGTATTACCCGTGCTGGTGAAATTGGTGGAGAAACTGCCAAGGGTAGTGAGGTTGCCGCCCAGGGTAATGGTCTTTGTGCCGTTGTTGATGCCGGTGCCGCCAACAGCGGGACTAAGCAGTGTGCCATTCCAGGTACCAGACGAGATGGTGCCGAGCGCAGTGATGCTCGACTGACCGGTGTATGCCGAAGAAATGTCAAGCACCGGGTCAGCAGCCGTTCCCGAAATAGTAATGCGGTTGCTGGTTCCTGTTATACTGGTAACAGTGCCGGCCGTTGTACCAAATGCCTGCCAGGTGCTGCCGTTGTAATAATTGAAACTATTGGTGGTAGTATTGTAAATCAGCAAGCCCGTGGCCGGGGAAAGAATGACATCCCGGTCTGTCGTTGCCATCCTGGGCACCAGCATCCCTTTTGCATTACTGCGCAATTCCAGCAGCGAAGAAGGATCTGGGGTAATGGAAGTAGTACTGATCCCCACCTGGGCTGTTCCGGTAATGGTACAAGCCAGGCACACGCTTGCCAGCAACAGTCGCAGGCCATGCCGGACAGGAAGGATTTGAGGGATACTGGATACAGGCATACATTTGGTTTTATCAGCTTAGGGATGGTGTATTCGCGGGCATTTTACCCAGAGCGGTATAGGATATATTTATAAGTTGAGTATCGTTTCCGCCAGCTCGGCGGAATTGGCATCCGCCTGTGTACGGTATACGATCCTGAGTTTTCCCTGGTGAACATGGAGGCCCGGGTTTTTATCCAGTTCTACATTAAAATGACGGAGGGTATTTGGGGTGTAGAGCGCAAGGCCTTTTGCTGCACCGAGGCTTGTCACTTTATTTTCTACCGAGATATAATCCACGGTCAGGTCCCCGTAGACCGACATGTTGCCGGTTCGGTTGAAATTGACATGAAGGCTGGGCACCGAATCATTTTTCCATTCCAGCACAGGGTCCGTCAGCGTAACGTGCGCGGTGGATTCGCCGGCGCGGATGATGACAGGGATAGTAATACCGAAAATAGCTGTGAGGCTGACAGATATTGCACTCACTGCCGGCGGTTCCCCATTTTCTCCAAGGGGCTTTTCGGCCGGTTGGGCCCGGAAATAAATATGCGACCGGTACTCTCCCTGTTCTAATGCACCGCTGTTGACGACCTGGATTTTTACGGCCTGTGCCTCGTTGGGGCCGAGGACAACGTTCCGGGGAAAAAAGCGTAGAAAGGGATCAGCAAAGCGCTGACCGGAATCGGGAACGGTGATGGTTTCAAAACTCCCATCTTCCTTCATACGGGTCTCCACGATCGAAATAAGGTACCGGACAGTGTCTTTACCCGTATTGGCAAGATTGAGTGTCTGAGACCTTTTGGTGCCGTCGAAAATGATTCGTTTGGGATAAAGCAACAGATCGCCCTGTGCCGAGACCAATTGTGTAGTAAGCAGCAATGCTCCGGGGAAAGCATGACGAAAAAATTTCAACAGTACTTTTTTTCCCGGGGAAAAAGTACGGAAATAATTTTTCAAGATTTGGATTTTTAAACAACCAAAAACATGTTCCGGCGATTCACCGGAACATGCTATCAAACGCAATCGGTCAATTATAATTTACGGTAACAAACAAGCCTGCAAGGTCACCTGATTTGGTGTACGTGCCAGCCGCCTGGTTGGCACCTACATTCAGCGTAGCACCAATATTCAGCGTTTTGGAACCGGCAACGAGCGTTGTAGCAGCACCTGCGTCACACACAAAATTGCTGACGGTCATTGTCTGTACACCATTGGATAAGGTAATCGGCGCACTGGGAATAGTAATGGAAAAACCACTTGTACCCTGGCCGGTGACACCAAACACGGCGGAGGTTGGCGAAATACCACCAGTAGGCAAGCTCGCACCGCCGGTTGTGGTACGGCCATTGGACTGGTCCAACACCACTGTTCCGGCAGTTCCGCTGGATGCTACGATTCCAAAATGCATGTCGGTTGTTTTTGAAATAGAAATGGGGGTGACCAGAACCGCGGTAGTGCTGGCAAATGCGGTAGATTGCGCTGCACAGCTGGCAGACAGTCCTAAACCAATGATCAGTACAGGTAAAATTTTGCAGGTGATTTTCATGAGGTTGAATTTTCGAAAATTAATAAGATTTTAATTGTCAGCGTACTTTGCTAAAACGGGCAGGGTATTCCTTTATTGTAGTGGAGAATATTGCAGACCGGCAGGTTTTTGGATAGTTGACCTTTAAAACACTTAACGGGGAATAAGTGGAATTGGGTAGTGCTAATCGAAAATTTTATACTACTGTTTAATAATCAATAGGTTATCAGTCGTTGATCGAACAGCATGGGGCGCTTCAGTCGACGTTGTAACGTGGATTATTGATCCGAATCAGTTTCTGTATGGTCGTAATAGTTATTGCGGGGGGGCTGAAGTAGGGCAATTGCGGCAGGTCAACAACTACCCTTTCCTCGCGGCTTATTAACCCAGGAAATCGTCCTCCTGCTTAGGCGCATATTTATCAAATACCTTTTCAATGGCACCACTGAACAACGGAAATTTATCCTTTGCAAAATTCTTGACAATTTCTATTGCCTTCAGTGCCTGCTTTTCTGTAAGGCCTTCCGCCATGAGTTTCTGGATCAGCTCCTGCATAAGTCCGTTGTTATAAGTTGTAGTGCCAAGGTAAGCCAAAAAAAAGCCGGGCAGTTACCCGGCGTTAATTTTTTTATTTTAGTATTAGGCCACTTTGAGCAGGCTCATTTTGCTTTTGTCAAATTTCTTTTTTGCATATTCCAGCGTCAGGTGAAACAACTTCTCTTTTCCTGAGGGAAGTTCAAACATGGCATCTGTGAGGATACTTTCGCAGATACTGCGCAGGCCCCTGGCACCCAATTTAAATTCCATGGCTTTCTCTACCATGAAGTCCATGACGTCAGCATCAATTTCGAACCGTATGCCTTCAATATCGAATAGTTTCTTGTACTGTTTGATCAACGAGTTTTTTGGTTCGGTGAGAATTGACCGAAGTGTATTTACATCCAGCGGGTTAAGGTAAGTCACCACCGGCAGGCGACCCAGGAGCTCCGGGATCAACCCAAAATGTTTGAGGTCCGGCGCGTTCACATACTGCAGGAGATTCTTCTTCATGTTTTCCTGCTGTTCCTTATTGACATTGAACCCGATGGCGTTGGTGTTCACGCGTCGCGCGATAAGTTTATCAATACCGTCGAAGGCACCGCCGCAGATGAATAAAATATTCTGCGTGTTGATTTTGATGAGCTTTTGTTCGGGGTGTTTCCTGCCTCCCTGCGGGGGAACAAGCACATCGGTTCCCTCCAGCAGCTTAAGCATTCCCTGCTGTACGCCTTCGCCGCTTACATCGCGGGTAATGGACGGGTTATCTCCCTTGCGGGCTATTTTATCAATTTCATCGATGTACACGATACCGCGTTCGGCAGCAGCGACATCGTAATTGCAGACCTGGAGAAGGCGGGTGAGTATGCTTTCCACGTCTTCTCCCACGTAACCTGCTTCGGTAAATACTGTAGCATCTACTATGGCGAAAGGAACGTTGAGCAACTTGGCAATGGTCTTCGCCAATAATGTTTTTCCGGTGCCGGTTTCCCCCACCATGATGATGTTGCTTTTCTCAATCTCCACATCGTTGTCAGTCACTTTCTGCTGCAGCCTTTTGTAGTGGTTATAAACGGCGACAGCCAGCACTTTCTTGGCATCATCCTGGCCAATGACGTATTCGTCGAGAAACCGTTTTACTTCCACCGGTTTCTTTACATTCAGCTTAAACTGTGAAGCCCCCGGCGAAGCATCGCTGCGGATCATCAGCTCCTGTTCAATGATCTCCTGGGCATGCTCCACGCAGTTCTCGCATATATGTCCTTCCTGGCCGGCGATAAGAATTTTCACCTCGTCCCGGCTCCTTCCGCAAAATGAACAATGCAGTGTATTTTTTGCCATATTTCCTGGTAGTCCCTTTAGTGACTGGTTTCCGCTGTTTTCAGAAAGCACAAAGATCACAAACTTTTTCAGTTAAACCAACCCCCGGGCGTTAAAATAAAAAACCGCTCCTGGAAGCGGTTTTAAGCTCGTTTTGCGGGTGATCGCCCTATAATTTGGTGATGAGGGCATCCACGATACCGTATTCGATAGATTCTTTCGCATCCATCCAGTAGTCACGGTCGAAATCCTTCATAATTTGCTCGAATTTCTTACCGCAGTTTTCCGCAAGGATGCGGGCAGAGATTTCTTTTGTTTTTTTGGTTTGCCTGGCCTGTATTTCCAGTTCCGCACTCACGGCCTGGTAATGCCCGCCGATACTCGGCTGGTGGATCATCACTTCGGCATGGGGATAAATAAAGCGACGGCCTTTAACCCCGCCACTGAGCAGGATGGATCCCATCGATGCGGCCAGTCCCATATTGATGGTACTCACGGGGCTTTTCAACATTTTCATGGTATCGTAGATAACCATCCCGCTGGTTACGATACCACCCGGGCTGTTGATGAAAAACTTGATTTCCTCTCCCGGCTTGTCGGCATCCAGTAACAGCAGTTTGCTGGTCACGTCCTTGGCAGTCCGGTCGTCAACGCCGCCCCAGAGGTAGACACTCCTGGTTTCAAAAAAATACTTTTCCAGCTTCTTCATCAGCATCATGCCTTCGGGCTGTGGCTTTTCTTCCTTGGGTTCGTCCTCGGGTTCTTCGTCCAGCCGGAATGGTTTAAATAATGGTCTAGAATGTAAATACATATAATTCGTTTGTAATGGTAATGATAACGTTTGGCTTAATTACTTTGTTACCCGTGATTAATCTGCCTTTTTATCCTTGCGGGGATTGGTGAGTAAGACTTCATCGACCAGGCCGTATTCCTTGGCTTCGATTGCAGTCAGCCAATAATCCCGTTCGCTGTCCTTTTCAATCTGCTTCAGGGTTTTCCCGGTATGGAAGGCCGTGATATCATAGAGTTCCTTTTTCAGTTTCTTGATTTCATTCACGGTAATTTCAATATCGCTGGCCTGTCCGCCAATGGCGCCGCTTGGCTGGTGCATCATAATCCGGCTGTGTTTCAGTGCCGTTCTTTTTCCTTTGGTTCCTGCACACATTAGTACCTGCCCCATGGATGCCGCCATACCAATACAGATAGTCGAGACATCGGGGGTTACATACTGCATGGTATCATACACGCCGAGCCCGGAGTAGACGCTGCCGCCCGGACAGTTGATATACATCTGGATGTCCCGGTTGCGATCGGTACTGTCTAAAAAAAGTAACTGGGCGGTAACGATATTCGCCACTTCATCGTTGATCGGGTACCCGAGGAAAATGATCCGGTCCATCATCAACCGGCTGTACACATCCATGACGGCCACATTCATCGGTCTTTCCTCAATGATGTTTGGGGTGAGATTGGTCACCTCGTATTTCTGGTAATCATTGAGCGTGTTGCTGGAAATGTTTCTGTGCTTGACGGCATAATTATTAAATTCTTTACCTAAGTCTATCATGGTTATGGCTGTTATTGGTGAGGCAATTTAAGTTATTGTTCTTACCAAATACCGTGCAAACCGGAAAACCGGACAAATTGACGCGCGCCGGAAATGCCGGTATTGCCCCGGGGGCAAAAAAAAGACTCCGCAAAGCGAAGCCTTTATATTGTTTAATAATGTGGAACTGCGTTAATGTTGATGCTGATGTGATTCCTGCATTTTTGTAAATTCTGCTGCCCCTGTTTCCTGTTCCGTGGGGTGTACCCGCGTTTCCGCCCAGGCAAATATTTTCTCCGTCTGGATGCGGTTATAACTATCCTCAACAAATTTCTTGTCTTTCATCATTCTCTCCACGTAGTCATTTACCCAGGGCTGGTCCATTTCCATACCACTGCCCCCCATATAACTGAACAGCTGTTGTTTGGCAAATGCCCGCAGGTCGTCGGGCGCCACTTCGATATTATTGCCCTTTACCACCTGGTCGGCAATCAGTGTCCATTTCAGGGAATTCACAAAACCAGGAAACTCATTGTCCACTTCTTCTTCAGTTTTGGGCTTATCGCCCCCGTTCTGCATCCAGCGTTTAAGGAACGATTCGGGAAATATAATTTGGGTTTGGTCGAGTAGGTAGTGATAGATATTGTCAACCAGCTGGTTCCTGCTCTGGGCATCCCAGTACTGCTGGATATCCGCTTTAACGGCTTCCCTGAAGGCGTGTTCATCCGTAATTTCTTTCCCGGGAAAAGCCGCTTTAAAAAATGCTTCGTTGAGCTCCGCCTTTTCTACATGACCTATCTTGGTGATGGTCACCAGGAAATATTTATCAGCTTCCTCCGGGGTAAGATCGAGGTCTTTCAATACAAAATCAAGTTCTTTTTCTTCAAAAACTTTCGACGGCTGGATAACAAAGTTGTCGTCTTTCTTTTTGCCGGCCAGGGTGCTCCGAAAGTCCTCCCTGAAATATTTTAACAAAAGCGAATTGTCCTTTTTTATACCGCCTTCAACCGGGGTGCCGGATTCATCACTTTCCTGGAACGTGATGTTCAGTACATTCTCATCATTGGAAACCGATTCAGGTTCGGTCATCTGGCCATTTCGTGTCCGCAATCTTTCCACTTCTTCGGTGATACTTTCTTCTGTAGGGGTAACCTTGTACCGGGTAAGGGGTGCGGTAGCCAGGTCGGCCAGGGTAAAATCGGGTTTCAGGCCAACCTCAAAAGCGAATGCATATTCAGCCGGGTTATTCATACTCAGCTGACTTGCATCGTTTTCAGGAAGTGGCAGGGGTTGTGCGAAAATGTCCAGTTTTTCAGCCACCATGTAATCAGAAAGGCCTTTTTCCACACTTTTCAGCACTTCATCCGCGAATAAGGAAGAGCCATACATTTTCTTGACCATACCTGCCGGCACCATGCCTTTGCGAAAGCCCGGTATGTTGGCCTGTTTGCTGTAATTTTTAATGGCCTTTTCAAACGAAGGCAGGTAATCATCCTTCGCTACTTTCACGGTAATTTTCTCATTGAGGAGGCCGATGTTTTCCCTGGTTACTGTTGCCATATTCGAGATATTTTCCTTCGCCGCCTGACAATTTTCGCTGCGGTTCAGGGAGCGATTGTTTAATGATATGAATGAATACCGATGCCCGTGTGAAACATAGACAGGCTGATTCCCTGGTCGCAAAAAATCAGGTGCGGATGATAGGGGTCGAACCTACATGCCTTGCGGCGCCAGATCCTAAGTCTGGTGCGTCTGCCAATTTCGCCACATCCGCTTCCGTGCTGCTATTTCAGATTTTGGGATGGCAAAAGTAGGCTTTTTAAAACAGAAAACTGGGGCTTTTTCGTAAATTCGTCGTTCATGGATACTGTAGCAGCGATACCCAAATACAACCTCACCGAAGAACAGGAAAAAAAGCTCATTCTCAGGGAATACCGGGCCTTGTTACGCAGCCTGAAACCCAAGCTGAAACCGGGCGACAAGGAGTTGATTCGACGCGCCTTCGAGTTGTCGGCCGAAGCCCATAAAACCATGCGCCGGAAGAGCGGCGAGCCCTATATTCTCCATCCGCTTGCGGTAGCCCGAATTTGTGTGGAAGAGATTGGCCTGGGCGTCAGATCCACCATCTGTTCCCTGCTTCATGATACCGTGGAGGATACGGATATCAGCCTCGAAGATGTACAGCGTGAATTCGGTATCGAGATTTCCCGTATTGTCGATGGCCTTACCAAAATATCAAATGTAATAGACGTCAATGCTTCCCAGCAGGCAGAGAATTTTAAAAAGATACTGCTGACGCTTACTGATGATCCGCGGGTTATTCTGATAAAACTGGCTGACCGGTTGCACAACATGCGAACGCTTGAAAGCATGAAAAGAGAAAAGCAGCTGAAAATTTCTTCCGAGACCGTTTACGTGTATGCGCCACTCGCGCACCGCATGGGTCTGTACAACATCAAGACTGAGCTGGAAGACCTGGCCATGAAGTACCTGGAACTGGATACGTACAAGGAAATTGCCCGCAAGCTTGCTGAAACCCGCCGTGAACGGACCCGTTACATCAATGAATTTATCCGGCCTATCAAGGAAAATCTCGACAAGGGCAATTATAAATTTGAGATCCAGGGCCGTCCCAAAAGCATCCATTCCATCTGGAACAAGATGAAGAAAAA
>JBBROE010000077.1:0-21199 GCA_038229695.1 Chitinophagales bacterium
AGCCCTGTTGGACCACCGCAAGGCGAAAGTGGATAGGAACGAGTCACCTTCATCGACTTCACATCGATAACATCCATAATATTTTTGTCCTCGATATTGTTATAAATTTTACCCATGCCATCTGCTACAGCGAATTCCGGGGCGCCCTCAAGACCAATCGTGGCTATTTCCGTAAGGGTCACGGGATCTATTACAGATGCATTGTTGCTGCTGCCATTGAAAGCAAAAACACGGTCCGAGAATTTGTCATAAATAATAGCATCGGGTTTTTTGCCAGACAAAGGAATGGTTTTGAGGGTAGAGAAGTCGTTAATATCAAAGACAAGCACTGAATTCGATTTTCCGTCACTAATAAAACCCTTTTTGACCTTTGGAACCACCGCAATCCCGTGGTTACCCTCCATGCCTGTAATAGTACCTATCAATGAGTCTGAGTCGACGTCAATTACGTGCACCGTCGTTCCGTGAGAAACGTAAAGACGATGGCTTGCCTGATCAAGTAACAAATAATCATATCCTCCATCTCCCGGTAATGCAATTTTCTTTTCGAACGAATACAAGTTGCCTTTCTGCGCGCGCGTTTCTGCGAACGGGAATATTAAAAAGCTAAGAAACAAAAACAAAGACGATGAAGCGCTCATGTATAAATATTAATGTTGATCGGTTTGGTATTACCCTGAGACTCCGTTAATGATGGTTTCCGTTGTCAGTGGTGGGATAGGCTCCCAAATCGACGTTATATTTTGAATTGCCCGCGCCATAGGCTGGAGACCCGTTCTGCAACCGGAAATCATACGTGTTCGGATAACCATTTGGTGCCGCCACCTTACCGTCAAAACGGACAAACAATGGGTCAAAATTGCCAACTTTCGTTGAAATTAGATCGGTAGCATGGGGCTTTCCGACACCTGAAGCGGGGTAGAAGTTTTGCCTGATATTAATCTTTTGGCTTGAATCCACCAAGTCAGTATAGGTGTCAACACTTGCATAAAAAAGGTTATTGCCGTACGTTGTCTTGGCGATATCACCATCATCAAAAAGCTCTATCCCATGGTAACAATTTACGATAATATTATTGAAAATGTGTCCAATCGCATTCACGCCAACGGAAACAGCCCGGCCTGGTTCAGCGGATCCACGGCGCCACCCTATGGACACTATCGTATTGTTATACACATCTACTTCCGTTTGCGGAAATGGGATCGACTTACTGGTTTCCAGTTTGATTCCGCTTCCCGCCTGGCTGAAAATGACATTATAAGCGACGACACCAGTAGCACCGGACTTCAAATTAATTCCTTCTCCGTCCGTACTCCCTGATGAACTTATGGTATTGCGGAGGATGGTTACCTGAGCGCCAAATAATCCCATCAAATCATCCTGACCGTTGGTAAACCAACTATCCTCGATATCGACCGGGATTCGCCTATTCACAACAATGGTTCTCCTTGCGCTACCACCTGCATCCGGGCCACCAGTATTATCGATATGCGCCCATTTGATCGTAATAGCTTGTGCACTATCGCACTGAAAGCCTCCCCATGAACCAGGCTTCTTTGAATCTGAATCGAAGAAGATGGGTTGATCCTTTGAGCCTGTTAAATTCAATATCCCCTGAATATTAATTTGGGCATTGTTTTTTACAATAACAATGGCGCCAGGTTGGGCCGCCAATGTGTCTCCCTTCTTTACGGTAATATCTGAAATGATGATATACGTCTGCCCGGTTAAGAGGGTACCCTTTATGAAGCCTGAAATATTGCCCGGTGCTATGGGCGCCGAAGAGGGAACCTGGATTTTGGTGAAACTTGTTACTTCATCTTTCTGGCAGGCTCCAAGCAAGAATGCCGCAACCAATAAAAAACATGAGGCTTGTATATTTCGAATTTGCATAAATCACTTTTAAATTACAATGAATAACGAAAACCTATATTGAAGCTAAGATTATATAAATCTCTCGATTGAATGAGTCCGGCAATCTTGATTGTAGACGGCGTGTTCAGCAGGTTGTTCACCTTTGCAGTAATAACAAAGTGCTTTTGAACTTGTTTTTCGCCGGAAAAAGACAAAAATGATTGTGGCTGGAGGTAGTAGTCGTAACCATAATTAGGATAAACAAAAGATAATGTTTTACTCGAGTAACTATAAGCCAGCTGCAGAAAAGCTTTCTGTTTGTCATTTTTGTACAAAAGGGAGAGGTTCGCAACATGTCCTGTCTGTCCCTGCAAGGGTCTGCTCTGTAGCCTCGGAACCGAGGTAGTCACACCTCCAGGATCTGTGGAAGTATATACTTTGGGCGTATTTATTGTCGAATAAGTGTAGGTGTAGTTTCCCGTGAGGCCAATGTTCCCAAAAAATTTACTGTAAACTACTTCTCCACCCGCAACCTTGGCTGTGCCAAAGTTTTGAGGAGAAGTATTTGCCTGACCGCCCAATAAGTTGTCTAAAGCAAATTCAATTGGGTTGGTAATGGTTTTATAGAACCCACCCACGAAAAACTGTTCCTCGCTTCCTGGATAAAGTTCATATCTGATGTCAAAATTGCTGGCCACGGTGTGTTTCACGTACGGATTTCCGGTAATATCTGTACTTTCTCCAAATGTGGGTGTAGGAACAAGTTCATATAAGGCTGGCCGTGAAATCGACTTGAAATACGATGCGCGCAGATTTGACTTAGCGGTTAACTTGTATTTCAACTGTGCGGACGGAAGCGCGTCAGTGTAGGATTTTTGCGCATTGCTTTTTATGTCCAGAACTACAGGATGCGTGTCATAACCTTGTTCTGTCTTTTCCACCCGAAGTCCCCCGCTAAGATCAAAATGGGCGAAGCTGATTTTTATTTCTCCGTAACCCGCAGCAATATTTTCATATGCTGTATAATTTGCCTTATCGCTTGCTGTAGAGCCAGTGACGTTATAAACAAGCCAATTCACTGCATAGATATCTGTAAATGGTTCTTTTCCTCCGGTACCCGATGTTGGAACGGGCTTTAGGGTGTAGAAATCCTGGTTATTGTCTCTCGTGCTGTGGCGGTAAAGCCCACCGGCTTTTAGCTCCATAGAACTGCCTTTTCCAACTCCCATTTTATAGGCAAGATTGCCTGATATACTAAGATCTTTATTGTGGCTCGTCTGCCATATCCTCGAAACGTTATACAGATAATCCGGTGTAACTGTGAAGTCCGGGTTCACCAGTCGGTTGGTGGTGAGCTGCGCCCTGTCTGGCGCTTTTTGTAAAGCACTTGAATATACTCCCGCCCAGTCAAACAATATGTGTTTAGTTAATATGTGCCTGCCACTGAATTTAAGATTTTCCGAAATTTGCCGCTGAATCCCGGAACGCACATCGCTGAACACAGAACCTGTTCCCGGGCCTACCCTGCCGCCATTGCCTCCAAGTATAGAGGTGTCAACACTAAGCCTTGACTGTGCAATAAACGTGTAGAGAAATACATTGTCGAGACTGAGCTTATTTTTCTCATCGAGCTGGTAATCTAGATGGGCAGATAAACCGTTGTTCAGCTGTTGGGTGGAATATTTCCGATTGGCGACATCTGAAATCACCGGCTGATAATCTTTGCCGGCCCGGGTATCCGGCTGGGCGATATTAAATTGTGAATTGGTGCCATAAAACTGATTCTGGTAACTTTCTGACACTATAAATCCCATTTTCTTATTAAAGAATCGTCGGCCATACGTAAAACCAAGTAAGGATGTCAGCGGAGCATTTTTTTCCGTGAACTCAAGATTACTTCTCGAAAAATTACCTGGATTTGCAATATAGCTCGCCCCAAATCGCTCGTGGATGCTCTTCGGCTGAACGGCACCATGGTCAAATGCATCGAAGCGCCGGTTAAAGAAAATGGTGCTGTACCCCAGGCTACCGTTAAACTTAAAGATTTCGGCAGCCGGAGCATCCTTAAACACCAGGTTAACAGTTCCTCCGATTGCATCTCCCTCCATTTCCGGAATAAGAGTCTTACTCACCTCAATTTTCTCGAGTAAATCTGAAGGAACAACACTAAGGGAAATAAATCTAGATACGGGGTCGGGGCTTGTCACTTTCACCCCATTAATCAACGTAGTGTTGTACCGGGGTTCCAACCCCCTGATAATCGCATAGGCCTCATCAGAACCGCTGTTCCGTTGAAGCGTTACAGCAGACACCCGCTGTAAGGCATTCGCTGCGTTAATATCCGGTGAACGCTGCATGGCCTGCGCAGAGAGGATATTAGTGATATTGCCCGCGTTCTTTTCTGCACGGCGCGATGAAGCTTCTGACTCTGAGGATGCTTTGCCATAGACATTTACATTTTCCAGGGATTGCTTTTTTTCCGATAATGCAACATTAAGGCGCAATTCAACATTAGCTACAACCGCAATCGTTTGTTCACTCGCTTCATATCCAACATACTCAGCGGTCAGTGTATAACTCCCAGGCAGTATATGCGAGATATTATACTGACCAAATGCATCCGTAATAGCAGCGGCTCTTTTATTATTTAAATGAACATAGGCACCTGCCAGCGGCTCCTGCGTTTTTTTATCAATAACGCGACCCTTGAGAGTCGCATCTTGTGCAGACATGCTAAAAAAACTAAAAAAATAAAGAAGGGGTAAAAATATCCTGATAAGCATGTACGAGGGTTTTGGCGAAATTACCAACCAGCGTTGAGCGTACAGATGGAAATATCCAATTAGCAAAATGATAATTTTCGGATCGCAAAACGGTAATAAAAACTTAATCTAACTATTTATTCTTTTGAAAATTATACTTTATACTTACGCAGCAGAATTG
This sequence comes from Chitinophagales bacterium, assembly GCA_038229695.1. GTDB lineage: Bacteria > Bacteroidota > Bacteroidia > Chitinophagales > Chitinophagaceae > JACMLD01. The sequence continues at coordinate 4,798 of JBBROE010000077.1, forward strand.
AAATCGGGGCTATCGGAGGTAGAAACGAAAAAAGTACTTTCGTATGCTTCGCCACGCCGAAAATGTCGTGATCTGGCCAATACAACAAGGCAATCTCTATTTAAACTGTTGGGACGGTGAGGAGTTTCAATAATTGTTTTGGTAATTGTTGAATTCATGATTAACCATCTAAAGTATTTAACATGATGCTAAAATGAGGACATCTTGTTCCGAATATCATAACGAGTTTTAACTTTAACGTTTTTCCCTTGGTTTATATGACTCGTTGAATAGGCCAGCGAAGATGATTTGCGCCATTTAGATAAAGTAATGGTTGAGAAGGGATTTCAATAGCGGAGTGAAGCAAAATTATTCACATCATCATACTTAGGCTGCTCACGTTCTTTATTAGAACGATTGCGATGTCCTGTTTATGTCAAGCTATATTTGTTCATTTAATTTCAAGCAGCACAATCCGGCACGGTGTAGTGGCAGCAGAGAAACTATCTCCAAAAGTCATATAAATGTCTCGGAAAGACTGTTGATTACCTCTTTCAAAAATGGCTATGATGAGTGTAAAAAGTTGGGGATAAATACTCGATGAGTTTCAGGAAGAGTTCAAGATATTTTTGCTGAACCAGGCCATTCGGTTGATTGGCTTCTAGAAAGCATCCTCCGGAGGAATAATTGGAACGGTAGGTGACCCGACGCTAATACTGGCCGGCCGGATTACGCGTAAATCGCCGTGGAGACCCGCATCTTCACGAACGCCAGCCATCCTGTCGAATGCATGTTTTCCATTTGAATGAACCCTCGTTGAATGTTGCTTTATGTGGCCGGATGATTGGCAACCCTAGCGGGAAGCGAGTCTTTCTTTTAATCGCCTCATGTCGTCTCCCACCTTATGGTCCAGTATCTTGGTATAATGCAGTGTCGTTTTCAAATTTCGATGGCCAAGCATTTCACTCACCGTCTAAACAGGCACTCCGTTGCTTTAGGTAACCGTAGTGTCGCTGAAAAGACCTCAGTGATTTGTCGAAGAAGTGGTCAATTGAAGTTTGATTATTTTCAATGGAAGCAGTTAAAATATTCCGTCCATACTCATCGTCCAACGAAGTATCTTCATTATGAGTAGCACAGGAAGTAACAGTAGTCAAATTATTCCGATGGCCCTTAGGAAAAAAGGATTGTGGTGGTGTGTGATCTTTTGAAGTGCTTTCGTTGTCGCACATGTAAAATTTTGCGATAGTCTTTTGTCTTAATTGTCGCTAATAATCAGATATTGCCGATGAGGTACACATTTACACAACCTTCTTTCAGCAACAGTGCATATTCTTTGGAAAAATCATTCTGGTTGAATATCGTTTGCTTGTTCGCAATGGAGTAGTCAAACAATTTGTTTAACGTAACACCAATTGCCGGATGCGCTTTCAGATATGTGATAATTTTTTTAAGATTCATAAGTAAGGTTTTAATAATCAACTCATCATCAATTGTGCCTGCGCCTCATCATACACTAGCATAATATCAAACTGGAATACAGCAGCAGTGCCTTCCAGTTCCAGTATAACTTGTAATGGAAAATTAACGTTGATGGGCATGTTGTCAAACATAACAGCAGAAATACTAATCGGGCTAGTGAGTGTAAACACCGGCCGGAAAATATCAGGCCTGTTATAATTATAAATACTATAATTCTGCCGGTGAGCCGAACCATCACTTGATCGAATCAGCACTTTCAGGCTGAGTCCATCTTTATTTAAAGCAGTGGCCCACTCGTCTGGTTGTTCCCATTCGAATAAAGGCGTCAGTATGATTTTCTTGATCTCTATAAATGACCCTGGTGCCAGCAGTGCAAACTCCTTTTTTCTTTCTTTATCACTCAGCCTTGCCACCAGGTCTCTTCTGATCGTGATAATGTCTTCAGTGGTGTAATGGGTACCGGCGCCAATACCGTGTTTTGTGAGAAACCTGTTTTTCACCATAGTAGCTAGAATTTTTTTTAATGTGGGTAACGCAATGCCGAGTTGAGTGGCGATGGTTCCTGATTGCACACCCGGGTTGTTTTCAATCATTGCGTAAATTCTTTTTTCCCGGACAGATAATTTATCTGCATTTGCCTGGCGCGCGAGTTTATCCATCAGCAAACCCTGAATGGCTACCAGGCAGTCCAGGAAAAAAACAACCCATGGATACACCTCTTCGCCTGGTCTTTTGGACTGGCAGCTCATCAGTTCGCGGTAATAATCGGCTTTACGCCTTTCTATCTCGTGCTCAAAGCTGATGTATTGAATCCAGGTATAGCCTTGCTTCAACAACAGCAGTGTTGCCAGTAAACGGCTTAGTCGGCCGTTGCCGTCCTGGAAAGGGTGAATGCTTAGGAAATCATAAACAAACAAGGCTGCCTTTATCAGGGAATGGGTTTTTTCATCTGACCGGTACCATTCAATCAGGTGCGCCATGGCTTCTTCTGTCTCCCTTCCAACCGGTGTGGTTTCAAACACCGTCTTCCTTGAGCCATCGGCCTGTTTCGCTTCTACCCTGTTCGTTTGTTGCTTGTATCCCCCGCGATGCCAGGCATCCTTCTCGCTATCATTCAACAGGATTTTGTGCAGGTTTTTAATATCTCCTTCGCTTACCTGTATGTCCGGGTAGGATTCCGCTATTATGTCTAGCGCCCGGAAATATCCCGCCACTTCCTGCTGGTCCCGGCTTTCCAGTGTATTGATGTCCAGGTTTTTGATGAGCAGCTCCACTTCGGCATCCGTCATTTTTGAACCTTCTATACGGGTTGAAGCTCCCACACTGGAGACGGTCGCCACTGACCGCAGGTGTTTAAGGGTCAGTGCCTCCTTTTTTTCAATGGTTTTCCAAGAGGCATCAAAGCGGTCTATCCGGCTGATCTCATTTGTCAACTTCATCCAGTCCGGGTTGAAATAAAAAGTATAGATCTTGTCGGCCATATAATTGTTTGATACGAAATGATACGCAAATATATGACAATTTTTGATACGGAAATATACGAGAATATTCTATTATTATCTTAGAAATTGAAAATAAATTTGTCTAATTCATTTAAAATAAATATATTATATTGTTATCATTATTAAAACCCCCCTAAAATCTAGAACACTGTGAACAGGATAGAATACATATTCGGACCGGCCGTTGCTGCCATAATCACCATATTTAACAATTTCCAAACCGATATCCACATCGGCGTACGCCTTAATTCTGATGCCGGACGATCCCGATACAATGATACTGTGGCGCCCCCAATGTAAACCACGTCTTTGCCAACTCTTCCAATGCAGCATGAACGGCCCTTATCCTTGCAACGTTTTCCTCGTGACTCATGGTAAAATAATTTTTGTCAGTTCTTTAATGGCCAATTGCTTTTCACGCACGCTTCCTACGCGCAATATGTCGACGGATGCAAGTAATTTATACAATAATTGGTCGAGCAACGCCGCACCGGGTATACCGGGATGTAATGGTGTAATGGCCAATCCACGTATAAGCCCGTTTTCATCCGGCCATGCATATTTAAACTCCGATTTAAAATGCGGAATATAAAACGGATGAGAATGTGCAGTTGGCATACCGGTTACCATTGTGCCGGGTACAACGGGAAATACGTAATGCAAACCATAGGTGACAAATTCCATAAGCGACTGTCGGTGCACACGCCTACGGCTGTCGTCTACCAAACCCGCAATCAGACTGCGGTTGAGTGACTCTGCGATTTCACCAGTGCTAATAAAAAGTTTACTGGCAAGATCTCTGTATTGCCAGTCGGAATTTTCTATAGTTAATATTTTAAGTAGGATGACAATATCCTGTGGCCGCATACCATTGTGAGCTCTCATAAAGCAAAAATAGTTCATTGTTCGCGATTTGCAAACAGCGAACATATAAAATATCATATTGGGATTCAGTCAGCTTATGTTGTTGCATTATTTGAAAAAAATAAGTTGGAACGGGACATTTTAAGGATTTATAAGCATTTACAGGACTGCATGAGCGAATGGGAGGATGATAGGGGATGATACAAGCCCGTATAAGCTCGTAAGCCCCGCAAATGTTATAAAAGCTCATGTAAGCTTCATCAGTTCTTATGGCAGGCCAAAAAAGGATTTAAAACAATTCACACAAATATGAATCATGGAACCTAGCAACAAAGAAAACTCCAAGAAAAAAGCCATGACGGTCAAGTTTTCTGAAGCGGAATTTGAAAAAATGAAAGCGAAAGCAAACAAAGCAGGGGTGAAGCCGGCTACCTACTGCCGGGAGATGTCGCTGTCAGGGATTGTCATTTAAAGACCCAGATCGGTTGATTTAAACGAGGTGAGGCTGCTTCGGCAAACACTACTGGAGTACAAAACAAACTTTGCCAGGATATCGAATCTCATCAGCACCTCCAGTTCATCGCTGTTCATGGAGGTTCGGCAAACGATTCTGCTGGTACAAGCAACGCTGGAAAACCAACCGCTATGATCGGCAAGGCAAATCCAACAAGAGCCTGTAGGCGAAACTGGCCTATAACCACAAGCAGGGCCCCGAGCTCTTCTTCTCGCAGCACATGGTCGGCATGGACAGCCAAGATCTTGCCATGCAAATGTCTGACCTGCAGAAATGCTATGCACGCAAGCGTAAGAACCTTACCATACACGCGCAGCTCAGCCCTGCCATTGAGGAAGGAAAAAAGCTCTCCACAAGAGTGGAAAAAGATTGCATCAGAATTTCTGAATAAAATGGGGATGGAGTATTTGCAGTGAGGCTTCTATAAATAAATTGAAAACCTCAGGCGGTCCAAAGAAAATCCACATTTCTATTTAAAGATCTAATGCCCAAATCTCCGTAAGCTTTCCAGTACAGATTAGGGAACTGCTGGGATACCTTGGAAAGTATGCACCGGTTCACAACCAATAATAGCTATGGACTGTTTCCACACAACTGAAAAAAGCTACCCGAACTGTAATGGGTTGCTCGGTGGGTTACGGGTGCCGGCCGCGTGCTGGACAAAGGCGCCATCATTCTCCCCATCGGCATCTTATACGCCCTTAAGTTGAGACATGGTCGGTATAGAGAGAGGACGCTTCCCTGCCGGATAACCAGCAACGGTAGGGGCTGATGGTGGCCTGATCCCCCGAAGCCTTAACCGTTTACACCCTACATCGCGGGCAATTGATAACTTAGTATTCGCAAACGGGCTCCTGGCCGAAAGGGCAAGGTTCGTTACCTGCAAAGCAACCATGAAAATTCCCGCGCTGTTTAACCACGATTTTCCAAAAAGAATTCAGTACCTGCTTTGCATCGGGCTGGTTATCCTGGCGGCGCTTACCTGCTATTTTACGGTAAGCGTTATCGGTTACAAAGTAGTGGCCCTGATCCTCTTAATGACTGTTTCCCTCCTGGCGATGATGTTCGACATCAAACCCGTCTTGGCCGCGGCAATTACCAGCGCGGTGCTCTGGAATTTTTTCTTTATTCCGCCGGTACTCACTTTTCACATCACCCATGCCGAAGACGTGCTGATGTTCTTCCTGTATTTTGTGATTGCCCTGGTCAATGCCGTACTGACCGCCCGGATCAGGGATGCGGAAAAACGCGCCAAGGGAAAAGAAGAAAAAGAAAATGCCATCCGGTTGTACAATACACTTTTTAACTCCCTGTCACACGAACTCAAAACACCCATTGCCAGTATCATTGGCGCCGTGGATATGCTCCGCGACCAGGACGAGCAGCTTACCAGCACCGCGCGCAGGGAGTTATTACAGGAAATCGACCAGGCCGGCCTTCGTTTGAAACGTGAAGTGGAGAACCTGCTGAACATGAGCCGGGTGGAAACCGGGATGATCCAGGTGCGGTACGACTGGTTCGACTTCTCCGAACTGGTCAGCACGATCATCCGGAAACTACCGGTGGAAGACGGCCAGCGTATCATCTTCCTGCCGGAAGAAAACATGCCGTTATTCCGGCTGGATGGCGAGCTTATCGGCCAGGTATTGTACAACCTCCTGCACAATGCGATTCGCTATTCCCCGGCGGGGAGCACCGTCGCGGTTTCCGTTGCTCACCAGGCCGGGCATTGCGTTATCAAAGTGGCCGACAACGGGCCGGGTATTCCCATCGCCAAAGAAGCCATGGTGTTCGATAAGTTTTACCGCCTGTCGAATCCGGCCCGGACAGGGAGCGGGCTTGGCCTCTCTATTGCCAAAGGACTGACCGAAGCCCACCACGGCCAAATCTCGCTGGCATCCAACCCGGCGGGTGGCGCCACTTTTACCGTTAGTTTTCCTGCGGAAACCTCCTATATCAATAAACTGCATAATGAATAGACCGGAAATATTGGTGATAGATGATGAGCCCCCAATGCAAAAATTACTGGAGATCATCCTCGAAAGTAATGCGTACACTTACCGGAAAGCGGCAAACGGCAAAGAGGGAATCATCATGGCCGCCAACCACCCGCCGGACCTGATCCTGCTCGATATCGGCCTGCCTGATAAAAGCGGTCACGAATTGCTCTCGGAATTGAGGATGTGGTACAATAAATCCATTATCATCCTGTCTGTCCAGGACAGTGAAGCCGATATCGTAAAGGCGCTCGACAACGGTGCCACGGATTACCTCGCCAAACCTTTCCGCACGGCAGAACTGCTGGCGCGTATCCGGTCGGCACTTCGGAAAAACAGCGCAGCCGAAACGACGTTACCCATTGAGAAGGGAGAGTTGTTTATTGACCTGGGTAGACGAATCGTCAGGCGAGCGGGGCAACCTGTAAAGCTCACGGCTACAGAATACAAACTGCTTGCGCTGCTCGTGAAAAACGAAGGCACGGTGATGACGCACCATTACATATTGAAAGAAGTCTGGGGTTCTGGCAACCAGAATGACACGCAATATCTGCGGGTGTTTATCGGCGCTCTGCGGAAGAAAATCGAAGCAGATCCCAACCAGCCCAGGCATATCATTACCGAAAGCGGCATCGGCTATCGCTTTATCTAGTAATTACCGGCAGGCCTTGATCCTCATCTTTATAAAATCTTTATACCGCGTTCCCCTCTTCCTATATAATCTTTATAGCTTAAAAGCAACCTTTGCTATTCAACTAATAGCAAAATGGAACACGCTAAATCGGGTATTTCACGCAAGGTTACGGCGGCCAGCCTCCTGATTGCCCTGGGAATTATTTACGGCGACATCGGCACCAGCCCGCTCTATGTACTGAAGGCGGTGGTGGGCAACCGCCGGATCGATGAAACGCTTGTCTTCGGTGGCGTTTCCTGTATCTTCTGGACCCTGGTTTTTCAAACCAGCATAAAATACATCTGGCTAACGCTTAAAGCAGACAATGAAGGAGAAGGCGGTATTTTTTCGCTGTACGCGCTGGTAAGGCGATATGGCAAGGGGCTGGTCATACCCACGATCCTGGGTGCCACCACCCTGCTCGCAGATGGTATCATCACGCCGCCCATATCCGTCGCCTCAGCCATCGAAGGCCTCAGTATTGTTCCCGGCCTTGAAAATATTATTGTCCCGGGAAATGCACTCACCATCGGTATTGTTGCGGGCATTATCTCCGTGCTTTTTTTGTTCCAGCGTTTTGGTACGCAGGCGATCGGAAAATCATTCGGCCCGATTATGACCATCTGGTTTTCGATGCTGCTGGTGATGGGCATCGGGCAGCTGCTCCATTACCCGGAAATCGTCAAAGCGCTTAACCCGCATTATGGATACAACCTCCTGGTTCACTATCCAAAAGGCTTCTGGTTACTGGGAGCTGTATTTCTTTGTACTACCGGGGCAGAAGCATTGTATTCCGATCTGGGCCATTGCGGCATCCGCAACATCCGGCTCACCTGGGCGTTTGTAAAAATCAGCCTGGTGGTGGCCTATCTCGGACAGGCGGCCTGGCTGATGCACCAGGGACAACCCTATTTAAATGGCCGGAACCCCTTTTTTGAAATCATGCCCGCCTGGTTCCTTTTCCCGGGTATCCTCATCGCCACAGCGGCTACCATCATCGCTTCACAGGCGCTGATCAGCGGTTCGTTTACGCTTATCAGTGAAGCCATCAACCTGAACTTCTGGCCAAGGGTAAAAGTGCGGCAGCCCACGGACATGCGCGGACAGATATATATTCCCAGCATCAACAGCATACTTTGGTTCGGCTGTATACTCATGGTCCTGTATTTCCAGAAATCCGAACACATGGAAGCCGCCTATGGGTTTTCAATCACCATTGCCATGATGATGACTACTATCCTGCTCGGCTTTTTCCTGCTGTACCGCCTCCGATGGAACCGCGTGGCGGTGTTCTCCATCCTGGCCGTATTTGCCCTGATAGAAGGCGCCTTTTTTATTGCTAACATTGCCAAAATCAAAGAACGGTGGATGTTCCTGTTTTTCGAGCTCTTCATTTTCATGGTCATGTACATCTGGTACTATGCCCGTAAAATCAACAACCGCTATACCCGGTTCGTTGACCTGGGTAAGTATGCGCAGCAGATCGGGGAACTGAGCGAAGACGAATCTGTGGCGAAACTGGCCACCCATCTCATTTATCTTACCAAAGCGAATACCCGGCACCATATTGAAGAACGATCCATGAAATCAATCTTCGCCAAACAACCCAAACGCGCAGATGTGTATTGGTTCCTGCACATCAACAGGACGGAAAGCCCCTATACCCTTTCCTATGATGTTTCAGAACTGGTGGAGAATAAAGTAATAAAGGTGAACATCAACGTGGGCTTCCGCGTACAACCCCGCACCGAGTTGTACTTTAAAAAGATTGTGCAGGACCTGGTGCAGGAAAAAGAGCTCAACCTGCACAACAGGCCCGATGGTTCCACGCGATATAACGATGAACCGGATTTCAAGTTTGTGGTAATAGAGAAGTTTCTCTCGGTAGAAAATGAATTTTCATTAAAAGACGGGCTGTTACTGAAGTATTTCTTTATCCTGAAAAGCCTTGGACTGAGCGACCAGCAGGCTTTCGGCCTCGATAAATGTGACATCATGGTGGAACAGATACCCCTGCTCTACCAGCCCATCAGCAATATCCGGCTCACCAGGGAACGATCGGTCAGCAGCAGGCAACAGGCATAGCGTAAGCCGCAAACAGCCGGGGCATCAGCCATTTATGCGAAAAAGTGTTAACTGTCCCGAGCAGGATGCAACTTCACTCTTAAAACTCAGCATAAAATTGGGGTTCAAATCGCCGCACAGCCAGTGGCTTACATGTAACACATATCCTGGCGGGACGTTAACTATTTAGCTTTTTAACTTATTTTATGTACTAGTCTTTTAATCCGCATTTGTTTCGGCGAACAGAACTCAGATGTCCCTACCATCGCAAATACCTGTTCATTGCATGTAAATTATTGGCGACACTCTACTAAATTACTATGTTTTGAGAGGACTAGTATTTTGAGCATTATTTGCTAAAATCAAATGACAAGAAGATTTATTTTTTTATCATTAACCATAACTCTTTTTCATCTCAGACACAACAAAAGTTCGACAAAGCAGAATGGGCTGAGGTTGCCGAACTAATGACTTTCCCAAACAGAAAGTAAATGACAGATGATTTGGTTAAAAACTATCAATTGAAGATGATTTTGAAATGATAATTATTTTCAGGGTGTTAAAAAACAGCTTAAAAACAGTATCAAAAAGCAAAATAAAAACAAGTGAAGTAAAATTTTATCCAAATCAAGCTATCCGATTCAATAAAATTAGTAAAATGGCATATAAATAAACGTTATTTAATTTGCCTTAATTGTATAGCTCCATTCTCAAACTAACGGAATTAGGTAATTAAAAATAACCGCGGAATTGGACTCCGAAATTCTAATTTTTCCTGCCTCGGTGTACAGGGGGATCGCACCCCAACACTACCCATATTTCTCCTTGAGTTTTTCCATGTCCTCACTGATTTTTCTATGTAGTATTTTTGCATAGTGCTGTGTTGTCCTCAGGTTGCGATGGCCGAGCATTTTTGAGACCGTCTCTATCGGTACCCCATTGCTCAACGTTATGGTCGTCGCAAAGGTATGGCGCGCGATATGGTAGGTCAGTGTCTTACTGATGCCACAAATGTCTGCGATCTCCTTTAGATAGGCATTCATCTTCTGGTTGCTAAGTACGGGGAGTAAGCGTTTGCTTTCCATGGTTTCCGGATGAGCGAGATATTTTTCCATCAACCTGATCGCCGGCGGTAACAATGGTATCTTGGCGGTGGTATCTGTTTTCTGCCTCCGATATGCAAGCCATTGTTTCCCATCAACCCCCATGACAACCTCTGACTGCTTTAGCTTTTTCACATCAGCATAGGCCAGCCCGGTATAGCAGCTAAAAAGGAAAATATCCTTCACAATATTGAGGCGTTCAGCAGGGAACTGCTTTTCGAACATGGTGTTCAGTTCTGCTTGAGTGAGTGCTGTCCTTTCTACTTCCCTTTTTGTCATCCTGAACCCGATGAAGGGGTCGCGCTGCAGCCATCCGTTACGGATGCACCTGTTAACGATCTTCTTGAAATTGCTCAAATACTTGATAGTAGAGTTGTGGTCGCATTTACGGGTGCTCCTTAACCAGAACTCATAGCCGGTAATGAACTCATGGTCAAGTCCCATAATATCAATATCATCTTTGTTGTACTTCCATTGCAAGAAGGTCCGCGTATGCCTGAATGAGGTCTCGTAGCGCTCCAGCGTGCCTTCGGCATACTCCCTGCCAACAAGGGCGGACATCTGGTCGTTGTGTTCCCTGAAAACTTCCATAAGCATGTGCCTTTGTTCATTGATCTCGCCGCCTTGCAGGATGGTCTTGATATTTTCAGCGGTGACTTGTTTGTCTAGGTCCATCAATTGCCTTCTTATCTCATAGACCTTTCTTTGGAGAACATCAAGATAGGCATTCAGTGATTTTGCTTCATTTGTTTTTCCTTCTGCCCGCCCTGCTTTTTTGCTCCATTTCAACGGGCTGTATTTCCGTTTTGTACTCAGTTCGGTGACATCGCCATTTACGGTTATGCGTAGATAGACAGGAGCCTCCCCTTCACTGAAACCTTTTGGTTTTTTTAGGTAGAAAAACAGGCCAAAACTTTTTTCCATTTTCTGAGACATTTTAAGGTTATAAATGTCGCACTTGCCAATCCGGCAATTGCTAGTTCAGTTCTTATAAAATGTTAATAGACAAAGTCTTGAGTAAAAATTCGTGAGTAAACGTAAGGATGGGTAATACTCACTGAATCACTCACGAAACTATAGCAGTAAAGCGACGTAATTGTGGGTAATGCTAAAATGCAAAAAGCCCGCAAACACTGGGTTTTGCAGGCTTTCTTTAAAGAAACTTAACCTAAATAACTGGTTTTGGCGGAGAGTGAGGGATTCGAACCCTCGATACGGTTTCCCGTATACACACTTTCCAGGCGTGCTCCTTCAACCACTCGGACAACTCTCCTTTTAAACGGGCAGCAAAAATAGGCGATACGGGCGTAGCGAACGAATATTTTTGCGGTCTTTTTACCCGCCGGAATTCCTAACTTTAGCCCCTGCCTTTCCTTTTTATTCACCCGCTGGCGGCCCCGCCCGCCCCAACCAAAATAGATTCCATGTCATTAAAAAGAAGAGATTTCATCCGACTCTCCGCCGGGTCTACCCTGCTGGCCGGCCTCCCCGCTTTTAAAAATCCTGCTGCCGGCGCGCCCCCGGACCCGCTGCAGCACCTGCTGGCCGACATTCAACCCATTACCAAGGAGGAACGACTCACCCGCATCGAAAAAACGCGGAAACTGATGACGGAAAATAACATCAGCGCCCTGGTACTCGACGCCGGCACCACCGGCCTCAAATATTTCACCGGCGTCAACTGGTGGCCCAGCGAACGCACCATGGTGGCCATCATCCCGGCCAAAGGCGATATCCACTACGTCTGCCCGGCCTTCGAGGAGGAACGCATCCGCCAGCTCATTACCATTGGCAAGGACGTCCGCGTCTGGCAGGAGGACGAAAGCCCCTACAAACAGGTAGTCAACACCTTCAAAGATCTAGGCATCAGTAGCGGCAATATCGGCATCGAGGAACGGCTCCGCTTCTTCATCGTCGATGGCATCCGCAAAGAAGCACCCCAACTCAACTTCGTCAGCGGCGACCCGGTGACCATCCCCTGCCGCCTCATTAAGTCGCCGGCAGAAATCGCGCTGATGCAAAAAGCAAACGACATCACCATCGCGGCGTATAAAGTCGGCGTAGCCAACCTAAAAGAGGGCATGTCGCCGGCACAATTCTCGGCCATCACCGCGGAAGCCCACAGCAAACTGGGCGTGAACGGCGAAATCGGCGCCAATTTTGGCAAGGCATCGGCCTACCCCCATGGCAGCATCGAACCCCAGCACCTCAAAAAAGGCGATATCGTCCTCATGGATGGCGGCTGCCAGGTACAGGGCTACTCGTCTGATATTAGCCGCACCGTGGTCTTCGGCGCCCCGCCCACCAAACGCCAGCGTGAGGTATGGAACATCCAGAAAAAATCACAGGCGGCAGGTTTTGCCGCGGCACAGATTGGCGCGCCCTGCGAGAACGTGGACATCGCCGCCCGTAAAGTACTTACCGACGCCGGTTTCGGCCCCGGCTATAAAATTCCCGGCTGCCCGCACCGCACCGGCCACGGCATTGGCATGGACGGCCATGAATGGGGCAATATGGTGCTCGGCAATAAACTGCCGATCCAGGAAGGCATGTGCTTCAGCGTGGAACCCACCATCGCCATCTACGGTGAATTCGGCGTACGCATCGAGGACTGCGCCTACATCACAGCGGACGGACCCAAATGGTTTTCAGTACCCAGCCCGGATATCGACCGGCCCTTCTATGCCTGATCGGCAGCAGTAGATGGACTGAATAATTTTTGCGCGTTGGCCGTCGTCACCCGGGTCACTTCGGCTGCACTGATCCCCTTGATTTCGGCCAGCTTTTCGGCGACCAGCGGCAGGTAGCTGCTTTCATTCCGCTTCCCCCGGAACGGGGCCGGCGCCAGGTAGGGTGCATCGGTTTCCAATACCATATGTTCCAGCGAAACGGCCTTGAGCATCTCCCCCAGCCGGCTGTTTTTAAAGGTGATAATGCCGCCGATGCCGAGGTAAAAGCCCATCCGCGTGATGGCCTCCGCCTCTTCCACGCTGCCACCAAAACAATGGAAAATGCCCTTCAGCCCCGCATCTTGGTGCCGGCTCACCAGGGCAATGCATTCGGGGGTCGAGTCCCTGGAATGGATCACCAGCGGAACCCGGTATTGTTTAGCCCACCCGATTTGTACCGTGAAGGCATCCACCTGCTGGGTGATAAAGGTTTTATCCCAGTAGAAATCCAGCCCGGTCTCCCCGATAGCGGCAAAGGAACGGCGCTGCAGCCAGCCCTCCGCCAACTGCAATTCTTCCTGGTAGTTTTCCCCCACCGAGCAGGGGTGCAGTCCCATCATACCAAAGCATTTTCCCGGGTAATCCACCTCCAGTTGCAGCATGGCAGAAGTCACGGAACTGTCGATGGCCGGCAGGTAAAATCGTTCCACCCCGGCCCTGATCGCCCGGTGCATCATCTGGTCCCGGTCGTCGGCAAAGGTCTTATCGTATAAATGGCAGTGAGAGTCAATCAGCATCACGCGAAATTATCATATTCCGTTAACCGGCCAATCGCCAGGGCGGATCCGGACGGGGTAGCCGGGGTAAGTTTTTTATTCCACCTGCACGGTAGGGTATTCCGTCCCACGAGTCACTGAATAAAGAAAGGAGTGTTTGGTGGCAAAAGCGGCGGCACGAAAGCCAGCAGGGATAACTATTTGCGCGAATTGAAAAAATACCGGCGCAGGAAATTAGTTTGCCGTCACAAAATAAGTTTATACCTTTAAACCAGTTTTCATAGGGTACGGATTAAAAACGGGCCAGGGTTTCTACCCCGGCCCAAACTTTTTTAGGACCTGTCCCAATATGGGCCGCCTGATTCCGGCGTTGCCGCAGTGGTTCATTTCAGGGGTTAGGTACGACCGGGAGAGAGGTAAACCGGAACCCCCGTTCCGAAAAGTAGCGGAGCGTATTTTCCAGGGCATACGTCATTTTTGCGAACGCTTTTTCACTGTCGTGAAAAACGACAATTGATCCGTTCCCGGTTGCCTGCTGTACATTCAGAAAACAGGTTTCGGGGGTCACCGCCGCATCAAAGTCCCCGCTTAATACCGACCACATTACAATGGTATACCCAGGTTGCCCCGACAGGTTTTTAGCCTGGAAAGAAGTCATGCTGCCATAAGGCGGCCGAAACAACCGGCTGTCAATAAACCCTGCCGCTTTAATGATGTCATCGAAATAGCTACGGTCGGCCGTCTTACGGCCATTGAAATGATGATAGGTGTGGTTGCCGGTGGTATGACCTTCCGCCAAAATTCTTTTGTAGATACCCGGATACTGTGCCACGTTTTTTCCTATGCAAAAAAAGGTTGCGTGCGCAGCATACTCGCGCAGCTTGTCGAGTACCCAGGGCGTGGCGTCAGGATGCGGACCGTCATCAAACGTGAGGTAAATTTTTTTTTCCGTGGCGGGCATCGCCCAGAGCCGCTTCGGGTAAAGCATCCGGGTGACCGCCAGCGGGGTTCTGACTAAGTAAAACATGTTGATCGCTTAATGGATTAATACGTGGTCAGGTGAATCACTTTTCCACCGGCTTTAAATTGTTTGCCGTTTTTCTTTACAAATAATTCCTGGCTGGCTTCGTCGGTCAGGAACTGGTCGAGGTAGGCATGCATGGCTGCGTTGGTCACCGATGGCGTGTCGCCGAAGGCAATCGCTTCTTCAATATACCCTTGCAGCAGCGCCTGCCATTTGCCATAAAACAACGGGGAAGCAATGAAAATATCGGATCCCAGAATTTTATTGCCGGATATACAGGCGATACCCACCACGGAGCTGTCGGGTTTGGCGAGGCGGTTCTCAAAAAATAGCTGGTAGTCGGTTTGCTGGCGCAGGTATGCCTTATCTTTTTGCCGTGCCAAATATGAAATGGTTTTATTTTTGATTTTATCTTTCTCCAGCTGAGCATCTACTTCTTTCCAAACCTGTACCTGGCTCCTCGTTATATCAATCGTCTTACGGAGATGCATATCCGCCATTTTTTGATACAGGAACTTATGATCTTTCTCGCTCCACCTGCCTTCCTCCACACACATCACCGGCAGGTCGATCCGACCTGACCGGGCCATCACCAGCGTGTCTTTGGTAACTATCCGATCCTGCCGCCCACCGGCCAGCATTTCGCCCGAAGAGATCAGCACATTTTTATCGGAATTGTTATAGAGCGACAGCCAGTGCACATTTTCGATGGCCGTAGTTCCTCTTTCCTGTACCTGCACCAGGTTTTGCTGCAGGGCCTGCGACAACGAGATCGTGTGCTGCAAAACGGGCAGGTCGGCCGGCGGACCTTTGCGCCGAATCGGGATGATGCGGAGGTTTTTATACGTCACCGCACTGTCGTAGTCCACGAACAGGTTATCATACGTCAATTGCGCCGAAAGGCTTGGGGCAAGGACGAGCAGTACTATCGTTAACCATTTTGACATAACCGGCAGCTGAAATTAGTAAATAGGCAGGTATCACGGGTACACCCTTTCTGATAAATTACCCTACCTTAGCCAGCGCCGGCTACCGAACCCGGTTTTCCTGTTTTCCTGTGGTCAGCAAAAGCAGATGACTTCATCGCCAGCGGCCTGTGAAGATGCCGTAAAGCGGGGATTCAGCGGGCTTTTCGGTAAAGTCAGCCTTAATAATAAAATGTCGGGCAATCATTGTGGTTAATTCAAAAAGTATATTTTTGCAGCCGTAACTAAACTTTACTAAAATGTCAGACATCGCAACAAGAGTTAAGAAAATCATTGTTGACAAATTGGGTGTAGAAGAAGCAGAGGTTACCAACGAGGCTTCTTTCACCAACGACCTGGGTGCCGATTCACTGGACACCGTAGAACTGATTATGGAATTCGAGAAGGAATTCAATATTTCTATTCCGGATGAGCAGGCCGAAACGATTACTACTGTTGGACAGGCTGTTGCTTACCTGGAAGAACACGCCAAGTAAGACTTTTTCCGACTTGTATAGAGGACCTAATGAACGAATGATCCGCCTTTCAGCCATCCGTGCTTGAAAGGCGGATTTATCACTTAATTAATCCCGCACAGTCTTATGGAGTTAAAAAGAGTAGTGGTAACAGGCATCGGCGCAATCACACCAATAGGGAACAATACACAAGACTACTGGAACAGGTTGCTCAATGGTGTTTCCGGAGCCGACTTCATCACCCTTTTTGACGCCACCAAATTCAAGACCCGCTTTGCCTGTGAAGTCAAGGGGTTTGACGCGGTGGAATTTAT
>JBBROE010000078.1:0-21176 GCA_038229695.1 Chitinophagales bacterium
AAGAATACCATTGTCTGTGATGTAAACCTGGTTAACGGGGCGCCCGACAAAACTTCACCCGTGCATGTTTTCTGGATTCGCTACGCTGAAAATGGCCAGCGGGCGGAACTTACTTATATACAACGTACTTTTGCATACGGCATTCAATCGACCGCATTGCCAAACGGGGATGGGTACGAGATGCATTTTGCAGGGTCGAAAAGCCATAGTTTTTACCTGGTGAAGTCGCCGGCGTCTGATAAGTACAACGTCTACACCACGGTAAATGCCAGGAAAATAATACTGAGAAGTATATTTATTAAGATAAATGGCGGTTCGTTCTGGGTGCCCAAGGTGGAATACGTGGAAATTAAGGGGATTGATGCGTCAAGCGGCAGGGAAACCACGGACCGGTTAAAAATATAAAGTATGCCGAAGAATTATGTGTCAAACGGAACCGCATCAGAGCGGATGTTCAGGAACGGGATTATGGAAAGTCTTTCCAAGGTACATTATTCCGTGCCGCTGTTTATTTATATCCCGGTAATCGCTTTTTTTATCTACCGGTCATTCGCGGTTGTAAATAATTCCGGGGGATGGTTTTTCCTGTACCTGCTGGCGGGTATTTTTATCTGGACCATCACTGAATACCTGCTTCACCGGTATATCTTTCATTTTGTGCCCAAGTCAAAGTGGGGACTTCGGCTGCATTTTATTTTTCATGGCGTACACCACGATTTTCCGCGTGATGCCAGGCGGCTGGTTTTGCCTCCTTCCGCTAGTATTCCTCTTGCAGTTTTATTTTACCTGTTGTTTCTATGGCTGCTGCCGGTACGTATGATGGATGCTTTTTTTGCCGGCTTCCTCATCGGCTACCTGATTTATGACATGACCCATTATGCCATCCACCATGCCAACTTCAAAAACCCGGTGCTGAAAAAAATCAAGCAGCACCACATGCTTCACCACTACGCTGATTCCAGCAAGGGATATGGCGTGAGCTCGTCGCTCTGGGATATCTTTTTTCAGTCCGGTTTCGACAACAAAAAATAAGGGCGCGGCGTGGCTTCCCGATTATTCACCACCAGGCTGCTGCTTATTATGGGCGGGCTTTCCGCGGCTTACCTGCTCTTGTCCTTCTGGCTCATCGGGTTCCGGCCGGAGCAGCTGTCGCTGGTTATTCTTTGTAACCTGCTTTTTTTCGCTTCTGCCGCTACCCGCAGCTTTGTCAGCGCATTCTCCATTTTCATTATCTACTGGATCATCTTCGATTACATGAAGGCGATTCCCAACTACCGCTTCCACCCGGTACAAATCGAAAGTATATATTTGCTTGAAAAAAAATGGTTCGGTGTTACAGGACCCGGGGGACTGGTCCTTACGCCAAATGAATACTGGCAAATCCACCAGCAGTCGTGGATCGATTTTATGGCCGGTCTTTTTTACCTCTGTTGGATCCCCGTGCCGCTTTCATTTGCCGCCTATTTGTACTTCACCCGGAGAAGGCAGTATTATTTCTTTGCCTTTACTTTTCTGCTGGTCAACTTAATCGGTTTTATCATTTATTACAGTTGTCCTGCCGCTCCGCCCTGGTATGTGAGCATACATGGGTATGTTTTCAATCCGCACACCGCCGGCAGTACCGCGGGACTGGCCCGTTTCGATGCCCTGGTGCATGTACCGGTGTTCCGATCCATCTACACACAGAGTTCAAATATTTTCGCCGCCATGCCTTCCCTGCATTCGGCTTATCCCGTTATTGTTTTCTATTATGCGGTGAAGAATAAATTGCGGATCATGTCTTTCGTTTTTGCCACGGTGATGGGCGGGATTTGGTTTTCTGCTGTCTATACCGGTCACCACTATGTGCTGGATGTACTGGCAGGTATCTGCTGCGCTATGGTGGGAATTGCGTTGTTCCGCGTGGTGGGCAACCGGCTGCTCCCGGAACAACGGTTTACGCCGGCGAATAATTAGTAGGAAGCCAGTTCAGCCATCGCCACTTTTTGGGGACCGATGCCATCCACCATAACATTCACGATAAATTCCGCTCTTTTGTTCAGCGAACCCGGTTGGCGATCGTCTACCCGGAGGGGTATCTCAAGGCCTTTCGAAGCGCTTACGATGAGGCAGGATAGGGATTCAATAAATTCTTCGCCCATCTTCCTGAATTCACCCCGCCGGATACCGACCGTGATGATATCTTTTACGAGTGCCACCTGGAGGGTGTCATATTTCTTTTTGATCAGTTCCATGCGCCCCGCGAAATCGATGAGGTCTTTCTTCAGCACTTCATTGAGGTTACAGAGTTCGCTGATTTTTTTGAGGCGGGTCCGGCAATAGGCAATAAGCTTTTCCTTGGAACCCAATTCGGCATTGGTTTCGATGGTGATCTGGCGAAAAAATTCAGTCATTTCCTGGTGCACCACGGCTTCAAAAATTTCGTCCTTGCCGGCGAAATAGTAGTACAGGGCGCTTTTGCATTTTCCTATCCGGGAGGCAATATCGTCCATCGTGGTTTTCTTCAATCCCTGTTTTTCGAAAAGCTGCCTGGCCGCGGTGAGGATATCGGCTAAAACATGCTCATCCCTGTTATGCTGATCATACATGACTGTGAAGTTCTTACCCTGTTGCGGGTGGTTAAAGTTAGCAAAGAATGCAATATAACCTTGCTGGTGCCGGCCGGCGATGGCCCTGCACGGGTTATGAATTTGTTATGTGACATAAAAAAAGGCAGTCATGCTGCATGACTGCCCGTTGATTGTGCGGAAGAGGAGATTCGAACTCCCACGCCCGGTAAAAGGCGCTACCACCTCAAAGTAGTGCGTCTACCAATTTCGCCACCTCCGCAGGATTGCAAATGTAGCGGTTTAGGTTGAAAAACGAAATTGATCGGTGCTTAAAAAAACCCGCTGCCGGCCGCTGCCTTATGCAGCGGAAGGGGGCTTCGGCAACACAATCCGGAAGGTGGTTCCCTTCCCGGGTTCCGACTGTTTTACCGTTAGCCGGCCACCATGAAACTGTTCCACGATTCTTTTCGATAAGCTCAGACCGAGCCCCCAGCCCCTCTTTTTGGTGGTAAAGCCGGGTTTGAAAACCCTGCTGATGTTTACGGGGCTGATGCCTTTGCCCGTATCCGACACATCGAGGATGAGGTCTCGCGGGCCGGCACGGAAGTCGATCGTTATTTTGCCTTTTCCATCCATCGCATCGAGTGCATTTTTCAGGAGGTTCTCGATGACCCAGTCGAACAACGGCGGTGAGATGACGGCAATAATTTCCGGTTGCCCATGGTGGTCCAGTACGAACTGCACTTTACCGGTAGCCCTTTTCCGGATATATTCGACCATTTTTTCGGTTTCTTCCACGATGTTTTCACGCTCCAGTTTGGGCGTGCTGCCAATCTTTCCAAAGCGGTCTGAAACCAGTTTCAGGCGATTCACATCTTTTTGGAGTTCGGCGGTAATGCTGTCGTTTACCGGGTGCTCGCGCAGCATTTCTATCCATCCTTCCAGCGAGGAAATTGGCGTGCCCAGCTGGTGGGCGGTTTCTTTCGCCATGCCGGCCCAAACCTGGTTCTGGGTAGATTTATTGCGCGTGCTGATGGTCACAATGGTGATGATGATAAACAGTGCCAGTATGAACAATTGTATCAGCGGGAAATACTGGACTTCATTGAGCAGCCGCGTGTGGCCATAATAATAAAAATCGCGTTCTTCGGCGTGCAGGGGATTGATCCATTCCACGGGTTTGTTTTGCAGCCGGAACTGTTTCAGGAGCGACTGGGTATAAAGTGGGTCGGCCGTAGCCCGGGCAGAGTCAAGGTTGGCAGTGCCTACGATATCTCCCTTTTCATTGGTGACGATGATCGGGATGGTTTTATTTTCAGGAATGATGAGCGTGACCAGGCGGGTACTGACACCGCTGGTATCGGTGACGAGTAGTTTGGCGGCTTCCCCCCATTGCTCTACGCGTAGCCGTTCCTCCTTCATGATCTTCTGGGCGAGGTAATGGGAATAAAAAATGGAACTGCCAACAATAAGGGTAGCCAGCAGGGCCAGACCTGCCCGCCAGTTTAACAGGGATGCAAACATAACCCGAATGTAAATTGATTTTCTGACTCGCCCCCGGCGAGTGTCCCGGGTGGTTAATTGGAGGAGTTGGTGCGGCATCGCTTATTTTTGAAACATAATCATACCTGATGTCGAGAGTGGCCATCATTATACTGAACTGGAACGGGCGAAACTACCTGGAGGAGTTTCTGCCGTCCGTGCTGCAATATTCATCCCGCGAAGCGGAAATTATTGTGGCCGATAATGGATCGGCTGATGACAGCGTGGCCTGGTTGCAGCACTATTATCCTGCCATCCGGGTAATCAGGCTGCCGGTTAACCTGGGTTTTGCCGGCGGGTATAACGTGGCGTTGAAAGAAGTAGAGGCCGATTATTTTGTGTTGTTAAATTCGGATGTGCGGGTAACGGCATCCTGGATAACGCCGGTTATAGAACTGATGGACCGTAACCCGCTGGTAGGAGCCTGCCAGCCCAAGCTGTTAGATGAGCGACGACCCGGTTTTTTTGAATATGCAGGAGCGTCCGGCGGGTGGATCGACGCGCTGGGTTATCCCTTTGCGCGTGGACGCGTGTTTGACGCTATCGAAGCTGATGAGGGCCAGTATGATGATACTGTGAGCGTATTCTGGGCCAGTGGTGCGGCGATGTTTGTTCGGTCAACGGCATGGCGTGCGTGCGGGGGACTGGATGATTATTTTTTTGCGCACATGGAAGAGATTGATTTTTGCTGGCGCCTGCAGCGTGCGGGATATTTGGTAATGGCGTGCCCGCAGTCTGTAGTATATCATGTGGGGGGTGGCACGTTGCCGAAAGGAAGCCGGAAAACCTACCTCAATTTCCGGAACAACCTGATCATGTTATTTAAAAATCTTCCGGCGGAGGAACTGATTTGGAAGATGCCGGTACGGATGGCGCTCGATGCCATGGCCGCCTGGAAAGGCCTGCTGGGCGGCAGTCTTACATTTTTCCTGGCGGTGGCAAAGGCGCATACCGGATTTTTGATGTGGTACTGGCTGCGGAAAAAAGGGGAAATGGTTTTGCGCAAGCAGGAGACGGCGCTTCATGGCTGGCTGAACAGCAGCCTGGTATGGGCCTATTTTGCCAGGAGGAAAAGAAAATTCCAGGAAATAATCGACCGCAAACCTGTGTAATATTGGGTGGAAGGGCTATTTTTGCAACAGCAAATTTTTACGTTATGGATACCGTTGATCAGATTGAATATAAAGACCCCAAAGAACAGGATTTTACGTACAGCTGGGTGAATTCTTCCGTGTTCCTGTTTTATCTCCAGGTTTTTTGCGTGGTTGCCTTTATCGTAGGCGGCAGTTTTGGATTATGGGCCCACCGGTACAAGGGTCGCCCGGAAGTAAACATTCCCGGCAATACGTTGTATACGCCGCAATATAAATAAGCCTGAAATATATTTTGCCGGTCCGCTGCAATCCTTATTTTTGCAGTCCTCAAAAAAAGTTCTTTTTTCCGCAAGCGAAAGTAGCTCATTTGGTAGAGCACGACCTTGCCAAGGTCGGGGTGGCCGGTTCGAGCCCGGTCTTTCGCTCTGAATTAAAGCAGATACATTGTTATCTGCTTTTTTTTTCTTCAATCAATGCTGTTTACCCGGGTGGTGGAATTGGTAGACACGCAGGACTTAAAATCCTGTTCGCAGCAATGCGAGTGTGGGTTCAACTCCCATCCTGGGTACTTCTCCAACTTGTAGGAAAGGCTTTCAATTGAAAGCCTTCCTTATTTTTTAGACTGTCCGTACAATTTGCAAACAAGGCAGCTTTAGCGTACCACCAATTATTTTGCGAAATGTTGTCGCGGTGTAGAAGAACGGTTTATTCCAAACCGCTTCTTGCCACTGCTATTGTTTCTTTCTTAAATTAAAGATACTGTCGTTGTTTGGCAAATATATATTCAAAGGAGAGGCCAATATAGGAGCCGGTTACTCCGTATCGGCCTTGTCTTTCTGCCTGATTACCGACAATTAAATGATAGTCTTCATCCACGAATTTCGTAGGGCTGTAATTAAATTTAAGACTGGCCTGAAATGATTGTTTTCTGCACATCCATTGATGACCTGTGATGAATTGAAAACTTATCCATGGTTTACCATGATTATTATTATTTTGGTAACGATTCAAAAAGGTCTGCGATCCTCCATTCGTATAGTAAATCGCATCACTTATTTCTTATGGCTGCTGAACTGAAATTAACAAACTGCCCCCGGCGCGAAACACCCACTCATTGTTTTGGTGAGTCCCAAAACCTCTCTCCAATTCGAAAGGTATCCGGAAGTAGATGATGGTCATTTCTCTTGAAGCGGCTCTATTCGTCGTGATATTTGCTGTTGTAGGCGGATCGAACCGGTTGTTGGGAACATTGTAGTCGAAATTATAGCCCGGTATGTTCAGACCCCCTCCTAAAATAAGTGAATAGTTCTGTTCGAACCGGTAATGATCATTTATCAATAGCTCAGCTCCAAATTGGGGAGCGGTTTTGAGCTTATATTCATTTATATCGCCTGTCAAGTGGCTTTTGATACCAATGCGGGTGTAATCGATATGCCCCAGTATCGCGAAGGAGCAACGAATTGCTTTTTTGAGGAAAATAGTTGTGCGTCTATACTTTGAAACAGCAACAGTAAACACCAGATACAAGCCAAGTTCATTCGGTAATTTTTCTGATATGAATCTTCCTGTTACAACGTTCAAAGCCTCAAATGACCAACCTGATTGATTATTTCATTCTTCCAGATGATACTGTCCCAGCTCCATGCATGCCCGGACGGGATCGTTACATCAATGTAGTCACTTAAATGCAGTTTAGTCAAATCAGGAAGGACTTTTACTCCGGAGGAAAAACCTCATATTATCCAGGAAGCCAAGCAGCATAGGGACACCCAGGTGCTGCGTAAAAGCTATCTTTCTCAGCGTGTTCTTGTGTGGTAATCTTGCCTTCAATGAAAACGGTCCCGGTCCATTCGCGACACTATAAAAGCTTTAATTTAGAATGATGAAGTTTTTATTATTGTTGCTGCCCGGCCTGCTTGCCTTGCATTATTCAATTGCACAACCTGCGCACAACCCCGTCATTTTCGCCGATGTTCCGGATATGTCCATGATACGGGTGGGCAATACTTATTACATGAGCAGCACCACGATGCACCTCAGCCCGGGCTTACCGATCATGGCCTCCACAGACCTCGTTAACTGGCGCCTCGTGAGCTATGCCTACGATACGCTCGCCGATATGGACGCGCTCAACCTCGTCGATGGGAAAAGCGCCTATGGCAAAGGTTCCTGGGCAAGCAGCCTCCGGTATTATAACGGGATGTACTATGTGTCCACCTTTGCACAAACTACCGGGAAGACCTATATCTTTTCTACAAAAAATGTGGAGGCAGGGCCCTGGATAAGGAACTCGTTCAAACCGGCCCTGCACGACAACACCCTGTTTTTTGACGACGATGGAAAAGTATACCTCGTCTATGGCAATGGAAAGATATACCTGGCAGAAGTAAAGCCGGATCTTTCCGGGATACAGGAAAATGGCCAAAACCGCGTGCTGATCGAAAATGCCAGCGCGCCGAGTGAAGTGGAAGGGAAGGCCGGCGGCCTGGGTGCGGAAGGCTCGCAGCTCTTTAAGGTGAATGGAAAATATTACCTCTTTAATATTACCTGGCCGCCGGGCGGTATGCGGACGGTCGTGATACACCGGGCTGATAAAATCACCGGTCCCTGGGAAGGGAGGATTGGTCTGCAGGATCAGGGCGTGGCCCAGGGCGGTTTAATTGATACGCCCGATGGCAGGTGGTTTTCCTATCTCTTCCGGGATTATGGATCGGTGGGGCGTGTTCCTTACCTCGTTCCGGTTACCTGGATAGACGGTTGGCCGGTACCAGGTCAGGCTGGAAAGGTACCCGAGACGCTACACCTCCCTGCCAACAAAAGTCTCATTCCGGGGATTGTTGCGTCCGATGAATTCAGCCGCAAACCCGGTGAAGCTGATTTGCCCCTGGTCTGGCAATGGAACCATAACCCCGACAACAGGCTATGGTCTGTCCGGGAAAGACCGGGTTTTTTGCGCATGACAACCGGCCGGATCGACACTTCATTTTTGCTGGCGCGCAATACCCTGACGCAACGTACCATCGGGCCGGTCTGCTCCGGTACAGTGGCCCTTGATGTGTCGGGCTTGAAGGACGGCGATTTTGCGGGACTGGCTTTGTTGCAACAACGGTATGGCCTGCTGGGAGTTAAAAGAGAAGGGAGCAAAAATAGCGTGGTGATGATCAACGCGGGTAGGTTGACCCTGGCCGAATCAGTCCGGTTACCACCTGACCTGCACACCGTTTTTCTGAAAGCGGAATGCAATTTCACGGACAGGAACGATGTCGCTGTTTTCTTGTACAGTCTCGATGGAAAGTCATGGATACCGGCAGGCACCCCGTTAAAAATGACGTACAGCATCCCGCAGTTTATTGGTTACCGGTATGCCTTATTCAATTATGCCACGAAAACGACCGGCGGATATGCTGATTTTGATTTCTTCAGGATCACGGAAGCGCTTTCGATAAAAAAATAGACCGCCGGCTGAAATATAATGGATAATCAAAGCCATCTCATAGCAACATCAGGCTTTTACGATCATCTTACCCGTGTTTTTCCCGCTGAATAAATCAAGGAAGGCCTCCGGAAGCTTATCAAACCCTTCTACGATCGTTTCACTGAATTTCAGTTTTCCGTCTTTCACCCAGCTGGCCATTTGTTTTCTGCCTGCTTCAAATTCAGCCTGGAAGTTGCCGATGATAAAGCCCTGCATCAGCACGCTGCGTTTCAGGAGCAGGGGCTGCAGCCGCGGTCCCATCGGCGTTTCTTTGCTGTTGTACAATGAAATCTGCCCGCACAGCGGCACGCGTGCATGGAAGTTCAGGTGATTGATTACCGCATCCGATATCGGTCCGCCTACATTGTCGAAGTAAACATCTACGCCACCGGGGCATGCGCGGGCTATCGCTTCATCCATGTTACCAGCCGTTTTGTAATTGATGGCTTCATCAAAACCATACGCATCTTTCAGGCTTTGAATCTTTTCATCCGTACCTGCTATGCCCACCACGCGACAGCCTTTCAACTTGGCGAGCTGGCCGACCACCATACCCACGGCACCGGCCGCACCGGATACCACCACGGTTTCGCCGGATTTGGGTTTGCCAATATGGAGGAGGCCAAAGTAGGCGGTTAGCCCGGTCATCCCTAAAATACCCAGGTAATAACTGGCCGGCGCTATATGGTCGTCAATCTTGCGCAGCTGCTTTGCCGGCATCGTCATTTTCTCCTGCCAGGGCATCGTTCCGGTCACGGTATCACCGGGGCTGAACCCGGGCGAGTTACTGGCCAGCACCTTCGCTACTACCGCCCCGCTGATAGCCTTCCCGGTCTCAAAAGGCGGTGCATACGATTTGGCCGAGCTCATCCGGCCGCGCATATACGGGTCAACTGAATAATATATCCCATGCAGCAACACTTCATCCGCTCCGGTCTCGGGTAAAGTGAGGGTAGTGGTTTTGAAGTTGTCCAGGGTAGGCAGTCCTTGCGGTCTTTTGGCAAGGATAATTTGTGGAGTGGTCATATGTTTTTTTTGGCAATGAATGGTGTCGGCAACGCCTGACTGTCCCTGTTATATACAGTAATCGTGCGGGAATTCGCCGGTGGCCTGTGCGGGCAATTCCCTGTTTTGTTTAAAAGTAAAGTTATAAATCGATTGGAATACGCCACCATTTTCCCGGTCTTAAAACCGGCTGACCGATATTTTTCGTATTATCCTGGGACAACAGGGGGTGGCGCTAAATCGGGGCCTATTCAAACCCCGGCAATGTAAAAATTGTCCCGGGTAATAATAAGGCAGCGGTTTTGCTTAATTTGCAGATTGCCGGGCCAATAACCCTTAAATCTACATTATGTCCAACCACTATTATGACGCCGCTGATTTGTCAAAATTTGGCAATATCACCGACTATCAAAAGGAAATGGGAGAGAAATTCTTTGGCTGGTACGCCGAGGTATTTAAAGACAGTGCCCTGTCGGCCCGCGAAAAATCACTGGTGGCGCTTGCAGTGGCACATGCGGTACAATGTCCTTACTGTATCGATGCCTACAGCAGCGACGCTTACGAGAAAGGTTGGAGTGAAGCGCAGCTGATGGAGGCCGTGCACGTTGCCGCGGCCATCAAAGGGGGAGCTGCCCTGGTCCATGGGGTCCAGATGATGAACAAGGTGAAAGAGATTGCGATGTAGGCCGATTCATAAAATTACAAACGGTTAATGAAGTCACTCAAAGCCCAGGGAAATACGCTGGCTGACAGCAGCCACCAGATAGACGTATTAGAACACGGAAGCGGAATGAAGGAATGGAAACCGGTCCATTTTCATAACCAGATGGAAGCGATTGGCCTTTACCCGCTGCTACCCACCGGCATCGAAATTTTCCAAATTAATGTCGGTAAAATGTGTAACCAGGTGTGTAAGCACTGCCATGTGGATGCCGGCCCCGACCGAAAGGAAATTATGACCCGTGAAACCATGCAGCAATGCCTGGACGTGCTGAGTCATTCCTCTATTAAAACGGTGGACCTCACCGGGGGTGCCCCGGAGATGAACCCCGACTTCCGCTGGTTCGTGGAAGAGATAAAGAAACTGGGGAAGCATATCATCGTCCGCTGCAACCTGACGATTATCATGGCGAATAAGAAATATGCTGACCTGCCGGAATTTTATAAGCGGCATGGAATCGAGATCGCCTCCTCACTTCCCTTTTACACCGCGGACCGCACCGATCGCCAGCGCGGAAACGGCGTATTCGAAGACTCCATCAAAGCGCTCCAGTTGCTGAATGGAGTGGGATATGGTAAGCCGGGCACCGGCCTGGTGCTGAACCTCGTCTATAACCCGGCGGGAGCCTTTCTTCCCCCTTCGCAGGAAGCGCTGGAGAAAGAATATAAGGCGGCATTGGAAAAAGATTTTGGCATTGAATTTAACCAGCTTTTCGCCATTACCAATATGCCGATCAGCCGGTACCTCGACTACCTGCTGCAAAGCGGGAACTATGAGAAATATATGGAGAAGCTAACGGCGGCTTTCAACCCGGCTGCAGCGAAGGGCGTGATGTGCCGCAATACGATCTCCGTGGGGTGGGATGGTTTTTTATATGATTGCGATTTCAACCAGATGCTGGATATGAAAGTGACCACACCCGGATCGCAGCACCTATCCGGTTTTGACATCGGCCGGCTGAATAAAAGGGAAATAGTGGTGAACCAGCATTGCTATGGGTGCACGGCGGGTTCGGGTTCAAGTTGCGGGGGAGCAGTGGCGGAATAGGCCGTGCTGTTAACCCAAAACACGCAGCATTTGTACCAACTCAGGCATTTTTCATCAAGCCATTTACGTGAGAAAATACGTTGCTGAATTTACCGGAACTTTTATATTAATATTTTGCGGAACGGGAGCCGTGGTGATTGATCAGCAAACCCATGGCGGCGTCTCTCATATCGGGGTGTCGATTACATTCGGGCTCGTAGTCACCAGCCTGATTTATGCCCTGGGAGATATTTCGGGGGCCCACCTTAACCCGGCGGTGAGGATCGCCTTTACCGCGGCCGGCAGGTTTGCCAAAAAACAGGTGCTGCCTTACATCGCCAGCCAGCTGCTGGGCGCGGTGGCTGCCAGTGGCGTCCTGAAAATAATGTTCCCCGGCAATGAATATCTCGGGTCAACCATTCCTGCAGGAACTGAAATGGGCTCTTTCATCCTGGAATTGTTGCTGACTTTTTTCCTGATGCTCGTGATCATCAATGTAGCCACAGGCAGTAAGGAAACCGGGATGTTTGCCGGGCTGGCCATCGGCAACGTGGTTTTACTGGAAGCGATGTTTGCCGGACCCATAAGCGGCGCGTCTATGAATCCCGCCCGATCGTTTGGCCCGGCAGTCGTATCCGGCCACCTGCAACATCTCTGGATCTATTTTGCGGCGCCGGTAGCCGGGGCTGTACTGTCCGTTTATCTTTGGAATTATCTAAAAAATAAATAAACAACACATATGAGTGCTACTTACCTGGAAACAACCAGAAACGTTTATAAAGAAGCTGCAGAAAACCCGCAGGTGGGTCTGTGCTGTACCACTACACCAGTATGGCAGTTGCCCGGGCTGGACATGCCCCAAAAGATGCTGGAGATGAATTATGGCTGTGGCAGCACAGTCAATCCCCGTGATCTGGTCAACAACCCGAAAATTTTATATGTTGGTGTCGGCGGCGGAATGGAACTGCTGCAGTTCGCTTATTTCAGCCGCCAGAAAGCAGGTGTGGTGGGGATTGATGTAGTAGATGAAATGATGCAGGCGTGCCGCCAGAATTTTAAAGAAGCAGAAAGACTCAATCCTTGGTTCAGGGCGGAGTTCGTCGAATTAAGAAAAGGCGATGCGCTTAGCCTGCCCGTAGAAGACAACTCCATTGATGTTGCCGCCCAGAACTGCCTCTTTAATATTTTTAAGCAGGAGGATCTGAAACAGGCGCTGCGGGAGATGTACCGTGTACTGAAGCCCCGTGGACGGCTCGTACTCAGCGATCCAACCTGTGAAGCGCAGATGCCGGCCGCGCTGCAGGAAGATGAAAGGCTGCGCGCATTGTGCCTCAGTGGTGCTTTACCGTTGAAGGAATATATAAAGATGATCACCGATATCGGTTTCGGTACGATTGAAATCCGCGCAAAGCGGCCTTACCGTATTCTCGATCCCAAAAACTATGCAACGGATGAGTTGCTGTACATAGAAAGTGTGGAGGTTTGTGCTATTAAAGATCCGATGCCCACAGATGGTCCCTGCGTATTTACCGGTAAAACGGCGATTTATTACGGCAGCGATGAAAGCTTCGATGACCAGAAAGGGCATGTGCTGTTACCCAACCAGCCGTTGGCCGTTTGTGATAAAACAGCCGCCAACCTGGCAGCGCTGAAACGAGATGATATTTTTATTTCGGGTTCCACCTGGTTCTACGATGGCGGTGGCTGTTGCTAACCCAATCTTAAAAAAAAACCGGGTCGGTACTTCGTGGTACGGCCCGGCTTTTTTTTAGAACGACTATAGGTTGTTGGCTATAAAATCACGGCTGTACTGCTTTATTTCATCGCGCACATGGGCAAACGCCTGGCTAATCGCCGTCTCTGTTCCCACTGCCTTCGCCGGGTCGGTAAAGTTGTGGTGAAATTTCTTGGCATTCGACGGGAAAAACGGGCAGCGTTCTTTTGCATTGTCACACACGGTAATCACATAGTCAAAATCAATATTCCTGTATTCTTCCAGGTTGTTTGACGTATGTCCAGAAATGTCAACACCGTCCTCTTTCATCGTGGCAATGGCCCTGGGGTTCACCCCATGGGTTTCTATCCCCGCGCTGTAGACCTCAGCCCGGTCACCTGCAAATTGACGGAGGTATCCTTCTGCAATCTGGCTCCGGCAACTGTTGCCGGTACATAATACCAGTATCTTTTTCATGGTTTTGGTTTTGTTATTAATCGCAGCATCCCGGCGCACAACAG
The DNA here is from genome assembly GCA_038229695.1 of Chitinophagales bacterium. Classification (GTDB taxonomy): domain Bacteria; phylum Bacteroidota; class Bacteroidia; order Chitinophagales; family Chitinophagaceae; genus JACMLD01. Next base: position 13,648 of record JBBROE010000078.1, read on the forward strand.
GCAGCTGTGGGCTTTTCTGCATACACGGTTATGCTGTAAATGCCACTGCTCCCGGAAGCAAAGCTGATCATTTGCGCAGGCAATAAATATTTTGACAGGATATCCTCCGGAACGGTAATTACTTTTTCTTTCTGGATACTGATATTTGTAAATCCATTGCCGGTAATCAATTCCATATACACCTGTTTCTGGATGGCCCCGGATACACAGCCGGCATACATCTCTGCAGCTTCCCTGATGGCGGGCGGCAACGCGCCTTCCAGCACTATATCCGAAATGCTAAAATGGCCGCCCGGCTTAAGCACCCGGTAGATTTCTTTGAATACAGCATCCTTATCCGGTACCAGGTTCAGCACACAGTTGCTGACCACCACGTCAGCTGTATCGGCTGTAACCGGCATGTGTTCAATGTCGCCCTGCCTGAACTCAACGTTGTTGAAATGCAGTTTTTCTGCGTTCAGGCGTGCCTTATCCAGCATGGCCGGCGTAAAATCAATCCCGATGACCTTCCCCGTTTCCCCTGTTTCCGCACGAGCGACAAAACAGTCATTCCCCGCCCCGGAACCGAGATCAATCACCACATCGCCCTTTTTGATCCGGGCAAACTGGGTGGGTAACCCACAGCCAAGGCCGAGGTCAGCCTGTTCATTATACCCCCCGAGGGTGGAATAGTCTTCGCTCATAATATTGTACACTTCGGTGGAGCAACAGGTAGAACCGCAGCAGGACGATTGGTTATCTGCCTTCTCCTGCAATGCGATCTCACTGTACTTCTGCCTTACCATCGCTTTTATGGTTTCCGTGTTTTCCATGATTTTTTAAATTAAATTGATTGTAATATTACGATAAATAAACTAAATTTTTTTAACAGCAGCTTTTTTGCACGGGTGCAAGCGTAAAAAACCGTTCCAGTTCTTTCACAGTGGCCCTGAAATTTTTTCCATCGATGCAATAACAGACGCTTGTCCCCTCTATGGTACCTTTGATTAACCCCGCATTTTTCAATTCTTTCAGGTGCTGCGAAATCGTCGCCTGCGCAAGACCGACTTCAGTAACAATTTCACCGCATACGCAGGCATCCGTTTTCAGCAGGTATTGGATAATGGCAATCCGCGCGGGATGTGCCAATGCCTTCATCATCCGGGCAAGGTTGTTTTGCCGCTCCGTAAATATCGCCGTCTTGGTGACTCCCATATTAATTGTAATATTACGATGAATATTTAACAATGCAAAAAAATGTCAGCAGGCAGCAGCATCACTCCCCGGTTAAGGCGGGTTGCCGGCTGATATACAATTCATCTACGATCTTCTTTAGAATAGCCACGATGGGTGCTGCCAGCAAGACGCCCCAGAAGCCACTTGTCATTCCAAGCGCTACCTGGGCGATGATAATCAGGGCGGGCGGCAGGTCCACAATTTTCTTTTGTACCAGCGGCTGCATCAGGGCACTTTGTATAACCTGTATACCGGTGTATAAGGCCACGACGATCAGGGCGGTGGATGTACCCTGCATCAGCGCCAGCAGCACCGCCGGTATTGCTGCGAGTACCGGTCCGAAGTTGGGGATGGAATTGGAGATGCCTGCAATCAGCGCTAACGTGAGTACCAGCGGCAAGCCCAGCAGCCATAGACCGAGGCCGGTAAGTATCCCGATAAAAAAGAAACCGACTATCTGCCCCTTGATCCATTTTTGAAGCACGACGCCCAAGCCATCGAGTAATTTTTTTCCTGTTGATTTGGCGCGGGGCGGCAGCAGCGCCACCACACCGTTGGAGTAGGTGGAAGGTGCCACGGTAAAAAAAAGCGCCAGCAAAAGTATGATGTATACGTCGCTGAGTATACCAAAGGTGGAGGAAAAAAATCCGGCGATTAACCTGCCCGTTTTATCAGCATTGCCAGACGATTGCAGCAAGTCGATCGCTTTCTGGCCGACGGCCGTCCCGGCTACCTGGTCCCGCGCGTGCCGGAACGTTTGCGGAAGGGTGTCAGCCAGCTCCGCGGCCTGTTGCTGAAGGCGTGCGCCGGCAAACCAAGCGGCTGCTGCCAGTACGACCAGGTTTGCAAGGAAGGCGAGCAAGAGTGCTGTTTTTTCCGGTACCGGAAACCAACTGTGTAACCTGCGGGCCACCGCATGAAAATATATAGCTATAATAATACCAGCCAGCACCAGCAGCAGCACGTTAAAAACAGTTTTGAATACAAGCAGCGCAATAACCACCAGCGCCACGATACCGGTCGTAATCCATATCTTTTCCTGAAATCCCTGTGCTGGTTTGGCATCCGTATGGCCGCTCATAGTGGGAAGTTTAGCGATGGTATAATCTGCAGCCCGGATAGCGATCAGCTTTCCAGTTGCTTTTCCTTTTCCTTAGCCTCGAGCTTTTCAATTTTGAGATCGATTCTTACCCTGCCAAAAATACTCATGTACACATTGGCTACCCAGACCAGCGCGAAGCCTGCAACAAGATACCCGCGCCAGTCTGCATACAATAAATGAAAGCGGGTGATGAACAGCATCAGGATGGTCACGTAATGGCTGAAACAGTACTCGCAGGTAAATAGATAAAAAAACTTTCTTTTCAGCAATGGCCCCTGGCTGCATTGCCTCACACAAAACTCACGCGGTTCCCGGAAGACTTCCTCATGGGTAACCGTCCAGGCAATACACGCAATCGGCAGTGCAAGAATGAAAAGCCAACCTACCTGGAGGCCAAGGGGAATCAGCATGACAATACTATTTAGGTGTTCGGGGAAGCCGTATGCAGGGCTGTGCAATTACTCAACAAGGCTCATACCAGTTTATTACCGATCGCTCAACTCGTTGGCAATAAGCCCGCTGTAGGCCATAAATGCAACGGCGACGGGTAGCCGGTATTTTAAGAACGGTGGGGAATTGCTTCCGCGCTATTTCAAAATACTTTTTATCTCGCTCAGTTTAAAGAGCGCTTCCACCGGCGTCAGGCGGTTGATGTCAATACTTTCCAGCATCTTCCTGATCTCTTCAAACGTTTCAGTATGCGCATCGAATATAGACAGCTGCAGTTTTGCCGCCGGCATGTTTTTCAGCGTTTCTGCGGGTTGGCTGCTGTGTGCATTTTCCAGCTGCTTCAGCATTTCATTGGCCCGGCCGATAAGCGCTGGCGGCATGCCCGCCATACGGGCAACATGGATACCAAAGCTATGGGTGCTGCCGCCGGGTGCCAGTTTGCGCAGGAAAATAATTTTGTTGCCCGACTCCCTATTGGTGATATGAAAATTTTTTACCCGTGGCAGGCGGTTCTCCAGTTCGTTGAGTTCGTGGTAGTGCGTGGCAAATAAGGTTTTAGGCTGATGCGGGGAGTTGTGCAGGTATTCAGCAATGCTCCAGGCAATGGAAATACCGTCATAGGTGGATGTGCCCCGGCCAATCTCATCGAGGATAATCAGGCTGCGTGGCGTGATATTATTGATGATGCTGGCCGTTTCATTCATTTCTACCATGAAGGTGGATTCTCCCCCGCTTAAATTGTCGGAAGCGCCCACACGGGTAAAAATTTTATCGGTCAGTGCAATGCTGGCTTTTTCTGCTGGAACAAAACTGCCCATATGTGCCATCAGTGTAATCAGTGCTGCCTGCCGCAGCAGGGCGCTTTTACCGCTCATGTTCGGGCCCGTGAGAATAATCATCTGCTGCATGGCCGGGTCGAGCAAAAGGTCGTTGGCAATATAAGATTCTCCGGGAGGCAGGTTCTTTTCAATGACCGGGTGTCTCCCCTGTGTAATCGTCGTTTCCAGCCCTTCGTGCAGCTCGGGCTTCCGGTAGTTCGACTGCAGTGCATTCGATGCAAAACAAATCAGGCAGTCCAGCACGGCCAACACATGCCCATTGACCTGCATCGGGGCAATATAATCCTGTAGTTCCAGCAATAATTTTTCATACAGGTCGAGTTCTATCGCCAGCATTTTTTCTTCTGCGCCGGTGATTTTTTCTTCATATTCTTTTAATTCGGGCGTAATATACCGTTCTGCATTGGTGAGCGTCTGCTTGCGCATCCACGCCGCAGGCACCTTTTCTTTGTGGGCATGCGTCACTTCCAGGTAATAGCCAAAGACGTTATTAAATCCAATCTTGAGCGAAGAAATTCCAGTGGCTGCGGCTTCTTTTGCCTGGAGGCGCACCAGGTATTCTTTTCCGCCGCTGGCTATCTGCCGAAGCTCGTCGAGTTCCGGGTGAATACCCTCCCGGATGACTCCGCCGCGGGATGCCGTAACAGGCGGCTGGTCATTGATAATTAATCTTATTTTATCAGCAATAAAGGCGCATGGATTGATGGCATCTGCCAAACGGAGCAGGTATTCGTTGCCCGAGGCAGCGGCCAGTTGCCGGACCGCGGCCGCATGGCCCAGGCCTTTTGCCACCTGGATCACCTCGCGGGGATTTATTTTTTTGAGGGGTATTTTGCCGGCCAGCCGTTCAATATCCCCGCTCAGTTTTATATGCTGGGAGATCGCAACCCTGGTATCGGTTTCCCTGATGAACCAGGTGACGAGGTCAAGTCTTTCGTTAATTTTGCGGATGTCCTTTAGCGGTAGAACAATCCAGCGTTTCAGGAGCCGTGCACCCATCGGGGAGACCGTATTGTCCAGCACTTTATGAAGGGTATGGCCGTTTTCGGTGCTGCTGCCGGTAAGTTCCAGGTTGCGCATGGTAAAGCGGTCCATCCACAGGTAGTCATCCCGTTCCACCCGTTGCAGGGACGTTACATGCTGGAGGTTAGGGTGCTCGGTATCGCGGAGATAATGCAGGATGGCGCCTGCGGCGATGATGCCCGCATGCATGTCTTCCATACCAAAGCCTTTCAGCGAATGGGTTTGAAAATGTTTCAGTAGTGTTTCCAGTGCATACCGTTCATCGAAGATCCAGCCTTCCAGCGTATAGGTATAAAACCGGTTCCCAAAGGTTTCGCGAAAATGTTTCAAAAAACTTCGCGGGAAGATGACTTCCGCCGGCCGGAATGTCTGCAATAATTTATCAATGTATTCGGCATTCCCTTCCGCCACAAAAAACTCCCCGGTGGAAATATCCAGTAAAGAGATCCCGTTTACCGTGTCTGTGAAATGAACGGCAGCGAGAAAATTGTTGCTATCGTGCTCGAGTAACTTATCACCGGTGGCTATACCGGGGGTTACCAGCTCGGTTACGCCCCGTTTTACAATCCCTTTGGCCTGCTTCGGATCTTCCAGCTGATCGCAGATGGCCACCCGGTAGCCTGCCCTGACCAGTTTATGGAGGTAAGTATCCAGGGCATGGTAGGGGAAACCTGCCAGCTCGGAAGCGGTGGCAACCCCATTGTTCCTTCGGGTAAGCGTGATGCCCAGGATTTGTGCAGCCAGGATGGCATCCTGCCCGAAGGTTTCATAGAAATCCCCGACCCGGAACAGCAATATGGCATCGGGATATTTTTGTTTGATTGCCCGGTGTTGCTGCATCAGTGGGGTATCGCCGGATTCTTTTGCCATGGGCAACAAATATAATCGCTTTTCAGCACCCGCTTCTCCTCCCACAACGGTGCGCGGGGAGTAAAAAAACTTTTGCCGGCCAGCGCAAATCCGTTTGCTTTGCAAAGCAATCCAGCACCATGTACGAGGTTTTGAACAAATACCTGTTTCAGCATAAAAGCATCAGCATACCCGGCCTGGGCTCGCTGGTACTGGAAACTGTTCCGGCGGTTTCTGATTTTGCCAACCGCCAGCTGCTGCCGGTTCAGCTGAAGTTCCGGCTGAACAAGTATGCCGATGAACCCGACAGCAGTTTTTTCAGTTATATAGCCGGCAAAATAAATATCACAGATTTTGAAGCCATACGACAGTATACCGAGTTTGCAGCGGGCTTGTGCCAGCAGTTAAAATCGGGTGCTGAAGTGGCCTGGAAAGCAGTTGGCGTCTTTAGCCGGGAAGCTTCCGGTGAAATTGCTTTCATGCCGTATGACCCGCTGTATGAATTATTTCCTGCAGTCCATGCCGGCCGTGTAATAAGAGCCAACGCAAAGCATGCGGTCCTGGTCGGTGACAAAGAAAAAACTAACCTGGAAATGACGGGCTATCTTCAGCAGGAGACACAGGTGGAAAAAGCACCCTGGTGGCTGGTCGCCCTGATCCTCGGGGCAATTGGAGCAAGCATTTTATTCTTTCATTTTTACCGGCATCAGATTAAATGGGGAGTTACCGGTAACCAGCAAACCGTTCACGCGGCTGGTCCGCGGTAGCCTGCAAGCGTATGCCAACCATCACCCGCAACACCTGCCCCGTCTGCCAGTCAGCCTCCATCGCCGAAAAACTTGAGGCAACAGATTACACAGTTTCGCACCGCCAGTTTAGCATCTGGGAATGCGCCGACTGCTCACTCCGCTTTACCCAAGGCATCCCCCCGCCTGAAGAAGCCGGGTCTTATTATGCCTCCGATAAATATATTTCGCATACAGATACCCGTGAGGGCGTCGTCAACCGCCTGTATCATCTCGTGCGTGCACTCACGCTCCGGAAAAAATTACAGCTCATCAGGCGGACCTCTGGCCTGCAGCAGGGTGCCCTGCTTGACATCGGGGCGGGTACCGGGGCATTTCTGCACGCGGCAAAGACTGCCGGCTGGCAGGTGACCGGCCTGGAGCAGGACGAGCAGACCAGGTCGCGTGCAGCACAGTTACACGGTATAAGCCTGTATCCTGCTGAGGACCTGTTTAACCTGCCTGCAGAAAACTATGACGTGATTACGATGTGGCATGTGCTGGAGCATGTGTACGAGCTGCACGCCTCGCTCGACCAGGTAAAAGGGCTGCTGAGAGAGCAAGGCAGGTTACTGGTTGCCGTGCCGAACTACACGTCGTATGATGCCACGCATTACGGCAGCTTCTGGGCGGCCTATGACGTGCCCAGGCACCTCTATCATTTCTCGCCTGACGCGATGAAGACGCTGCTGCGGCAACACGGGCTCATGCTTCTGGCCGTAAAGCCGATGTGGTTCGACAGTTTCTACATCGCCATGCTCAGTGAACAATATAAAAATGGGAAAGGAAGCCTTCCGGCTTCGGGGTGGACCGGCTTTCGATCCAACGCAGGCGCGCTGCGTAACCCGGAGCGTTGCAGTTCATTGATCTATATCATCGGGAAGCAGGCGCCGCCGATAACATCTACACCGGCGGGGTTTAATTAAATTTCAATTCATAAATTGTTGGCCAGAGCTTGCCGGTAATATAAAGACTATTAGTCGACGCATTATAAGCGATCCCATTGAGTACTTCGGCGCCGGGATGCTTTTTCTTTACTTCTGCATTGAGCGCGGACAGGTCCAGCTTACCCACCACCTTACCATTTGCCGGGTCGATCTTTAAAATAAAATTCGTCATGTACTGGTTGGCGTAGATGTAGCCATGAATGTATTCCAGCTCATTAATATTAGACACCGGCCCGTTGTTATCGGTAACGCCAATAATGCTTTCCGCCCTGAAACTGCTGCCGATTGAATCCGGGTTGATCACCTGGAGGTTACTGCT
>JBBROE010000079.1:0-21048 GCA_038229695.1 Chitinophagales bacterium
CCTGGTTGGTGAGGATCACCGCCTGAAGTACGTAGACCCACAGCGCCAGGTTCGCAATCCGAACACGGTCTGCATGGTTATTACAAATATTCAGCGTCGCGCCTGCTATCATTGCATCGCGCATGGTGTTCTGCTGGAAGAGGAAGCCGGGGTTAGTACCCGGCTCTACGTCATACCAGCCGCCCCATTCATCCACTACCAGGGCTATTTTTTTGGCGGGGTCATATTTATCCATGACCGCAGCGTGTTTGGTGACCAGTTCATCCATAAGCAGCGCCTGTTTCATGATGCCGAAATATTGCTCCGCGGTGAAGTTGATGGCGGGCCCTTTGTGATTCCATTGCAGTACTGAATAATGGTGCATGGCAACGCCACCGAGCATATTCAGCGGAATATTCTGCATCAGGGTTTCCGTCCATTTGTAATCGGCATCGCTGGCGCCGGAAGCAATACGGGTCAGTCCACCCGAATTTTCCCAGTCGGAAATGAAGGTGGCGTACTTGCGGTATTCATCAGCATAATAGAGGGGCTTCATATTTCCCCCGCAGCCCCAGGCCTCGTTGCCGATACCCCAGAACTTCACCTTCCACGGTTGTGCCCTGCCGTTAGCCTTCCGAAGATCGGTCATTGGGCTTTTGCCGTTAAAGTTGGTGTATTGCACCCAGTCGGCCAGTTCCTGCACCGTGCCGCTGCCCACGTTGCCGGAGAGGTAAGGTTCCGCACCGAGGAGTTCGCACATGTTCAGAAAATCGTGTGTACCGAAACGGTTGTCTTCGGTAACGCCGCCCCACCATTTGTTGACCATGGCCGGTCTTTTATCTTTGGGCCCGATGCCGTCCTTCCAGTGATAGGTATCGGCGAAACAGCCGCCTGGCCACCGGAGATTGGGAATCTTAAGTTTTTTCAGGGCGGCAATGATGTCGTTCCGCACACCATTTGTATTGGGTATGGTACTGCTGTCGCCCACATAAAAACCGCCGTAAATGGAATGCCCGAGGTGTTCAGCGAAATGGCCGTAGATATTCCGGCTGATGACAGGAGCCGTTGCAGAAGCGGTAAGCGACACGGTCGCCTGGGAAAAGACAGTTGTGGCGAATATGACCGAAAGCAGACCGGAAATAATGTTTTTTTTCATGTTTATATTGCTGAAGGTTAATGAAAAGATATAACAGGGGAATCGTGGTCAGCCACCAAGCACTATTCAGATAAACCGAACGCCTTCGCTTTCCAGTTTTTTATACCGCGCCATATCAAAGGTGTAATAGAATGCGCCTTTCCTCGACGATTGTTTTTCCTTTTCTTTTAATTTATTGAGTATACCGAGCGACAAAATTTTCCGGGTGAAATTGCGCTTATCCAGCGCTGTGTCATAAATGGCCTCATACAGGCTTTGAAGCTGTGGGAGGGTAAATTTATCCGGGAGCAGTTCAAATCCGATGGGATGGTTGGACACTTTTTGTAGAAGCCGTTCACGTGCCATCTTCACCATTTCCCGGTGATCAAAAATCAGCCGCGGCGTTTTTTCCTGTTCGAACCAGCGGGCATTATGCGTACGCATCATTTCGGGCGTATAGTCATCCAGCCTGATGAGGGCGAAATAGGCTATTGATATCACCCTGCCGCCGGGATCTCTCCCGGCATCGCCAAAGCAATACAGTTGCTCCATGTAGATATTGCGAAGGCCGGTAAGTTCGTGTAAGATCCTGCCGGCGGCAACGTCTACGCCCTCCAGTTCTTTTACGAATCCGCCCATCAGGGACCACTTGTCTTTCTGGGGCTCCATGCTGCGCTTAACGAACAATCCTTTCAGGTGTTTTCCGTCAAACCCAAAGATGATACAGTCGACTGCAATCCTTAGCCTGTCATGTTCACTATACAACAAGGGCTTCTTGAGCAGGTTGGTCATAATGGTAATGTCATTGGCCTGGCAGACCGGGTCTACCAGAAAATGGTGTACAGTGCTGTAAGAATGCCAAAAACAAGCAGGGCTCCCACGGCAAAGCTGCGGTTAGGCCTGAACATTGATCTGTCGATAATCAGTCCCTTGGGAACTATGCCGCGCCGGTTGTCCACCATACTGATGATATACATGGCCACGATGCAGATGACGAATACAAAACCCATCCTGTCCAGGAATGGAATTTCGTATAATATGGTACCGTCATTTTGGGTAACCGGCGTGGAGAAGCCGGTGGCGGCCAGGAAATGGAGGTCCATGATGCGCGGTAGAAACTTGAAAACTACCGATAAGATAAAGCCTCCGATGGTGGCGAAGAGCGCTGCATTGGAGGTGGCCTTCTTCCAGAAAAAACCAAGTATGAACATCGCGAAAATACCGGGCGACACGAAGCCCGTATATTCCTGGATAAATTCAAACCCGCCCTTTTTATCGATGCCCATCAGCGGGGCAATCACTACCCCGAGCAGCATCGCCACCACAACGCAGAGCCGTCCCACTTTTACCATTTTCTTTTCATCCGCCGCCATATTCAGCTTCTTTTTGTAAATGTCGAGGGTGAAGATGGTGGAAATGCTGTTGGCCTTGCCGGCAAGCGATGCCACTACCGCCGCGGTGAGGGCAGAGAACGCAAGTCCTTTAAGACCCACCGGCAGCAGGTTGAGTAAAATGGGATAGGCCCGGTCAGGATTGATTTCTCCATTCTGCAGCATCTCGGTCTGGAAGCCTCCTTCCTGGTGGAGCATATAAGCAGCGATACCCGGAATTACGACAATGATGGGCATCATCAGCTTCAGGAACGCGGCGAAGAGGAGGCCGCCGCGGGCCGTCTTCAGGTCTGCTCCCAGTGCCCGCTGGGTGATATACTGGTTACAACCCCAGTAGTTGAGGTTAACGATCCACATACCGCCGAGCAGTACCGTAAGCCCGGGCAGGCTGGCGTAATTAGAATTACTTTTTTGAAGGATCATGTGAAAGTGATCGTTAATATGATGGGTCATTTGTTTGAACCCGTTCACGAGGCCCGGCGTTCCGAAATGGTCAGCCACCATATTCAGGGCGAGGTAAGTGGTTACCAGCCCGCCGAGAATGAGAAAGAATACCTGGATAACGTCTGTATACCCGATCACCTTCATGCCCCCCAGGGTAATGAAAATAGCGAAGATGGCCAGTCCGTACATGCAGGCCGTGAGGTTGAGGCCGGCGATACTGCTGACAGCGAGTGCACCCAGGTAGAGAATGGAAGTAAGGTTAACCACCACGTAAAGCAACAGCCAGAAGACAGCCATGATCATCGCAACGGTATCATTATACCGCGTGCTCAGGAACTGCGGCATGGTATAAATTTTATTCTTGAGGTATACCGGGATGAAAAAGGTGGCCACAATAACGAGGGTCGCGGCAGCCATCCATTCATAAGTGGAAATGGCCAGCCCGATTTTGAAACCGTTCCCGCTCATACCGATGAATTGTTCCGCCGAGATGTTGGAGGCTATTAACGATGCGCCGATAGCCCACCAGGTGAGCGACCCTTCAGCGAGAAAGAAATCATGAGATGCTGTTACCGCCTTTTTCTTCCTCCGGTAGACGGCATATCCATACACAGCCACGATTAAAAAATAAACGACAAAGACAAGTTTGTCTAAACTGGCTAATCGGTTCATAAGCAACGTTAGGTTAGTATTTTATACAATGGCGATCCGGCAAACAAATTAGATACAAAAGCGCATTAAAACAATTTCAATATTTATCCGAAAAACAGGCCGTTCATTATCAGCGGAAAGAGATTTCATTCCAGCGGAGTAAATTTTTAAGATCATATAGCGTAGTGTGCTTCCCGATCAGGACCAGTTCAACCCCGGCCATCCCTGCAAAATCTTCCAGCACGCTGGCACTAAGGTTTTGGCTGTAACAGGTATGGTGGGCACCCCCTGCGAGTATCCAGGCGGTGCAGCCTGTTTTCATATCCGGCAGCGGTTTCCACAGCACCCTGGCCACCGGCAGCCGGGGCAGCGGTTGCGGAGGTGCGACGGCCTCTACTTCATTGATGAGTAAACGGAAGCGGTTTCCCATATCCACCATGGACGCATTGAGCGCCGGGCCGGCGGCACTGCCAAAGACCAGTCGCACCGGATCCGATTTACCGCCAATGCCCAGCGGGTGAATCTCGCACGCCGGCTTTTCCAGGGCGATGGACGGGCAAATCTCGAGCATGTGGGAACCTAGTACCAATTCCTGTTCCGGGTTAAAATGATAGGTATAGTCCTCCATGAATGAGTTACCACCGGGCAGACCGGCGGCCATCACCTTTATTACGTTAACAAGCGCGGCTGTTTTCCAATCGCCCTCGCCGGCAAAACCATATCCTTTTGCCATCAGGCGTTGTGCCGCGATACCGGGCAGCTGCGCCATCCCGTGCAGGTCTTCAAATGTATCGGTGAATCCGCTGAATCCGCCGTCTTCCAGGAAGTGTTGTAACCCAATTTCGATCTTTGCGGCTTCGCGCAGCGCAAAATGATCGGAACCTCCTTTTAACAGGGTGGGCGCAAGGGAATAGGTATCGGCATATTCGTCCGTCAGTCGGGTGATGTCGTTATCCGGCGTCGCTTCGATTGTTTTTACCAGGTCGCCGATACCAAAGGTGTTCACCGAATAGCCAAATTTTATTTCTGCTTCCACTTTGTCGCCTTCGGTCACGGCAACGTTGCGCATGTTGTCGCCAAAACGCGCGTACTTGGCGCTTTGCCAGTGCCGCCACCCGGCTGCCGCCCTGGCCCAGCCGCCGATTTGCTGCAGCACCTGCGGGTCCTGCCAGTGACCGGCCACAACCTTCCGCTCTATCCGCATACGGCTGACCATAAACCCGAATTCGCGATCACCGTGCGCACTTTGGTTGAGGTTCATAAAATCCATATCAATTGTACCCCAGGGAATATCGCGGTTGAACTGCGTGTGCAGGTGAAGCATCGGTTTTTGTAAAATCTTCAACCCGCCTATCCACATTTTTGCCGGCGAGAAAGTATGCATCCAGGCGATTATACCGATACAGTTTTTACTGGTATTGGCATCCTGGCAAACCTGGAAAATTTCGTCGGCCGACTTCACCGTATCCTTCCAGATAATGTTTACCGGTATCTGCTCCACCCCTTTCAGCGAGGCAACTATCTGCCGGGCATGGTCCGCGACCTGGCGCAGTGTCTCGTCGCCATATAAATGCTGGCTGCCGGTAATGAACCAAACGTCAAATGTTTTTAAATTAATCATGCAGCGGGTTTAAGCGGTGGATTACCTTGTTTTCTTTTGTGTTGTTGAAAAATGGCTAATCAGCCAGGAGCTTTATGCCTTTCAGGGATTCCGGGAACCAGATCATCATCTCCCCTTTTCCGCGGTTGGCCCAGCTGTAATAAGGGATGGCTGTAAAGGATTGCCGGACAGTTTGCACGGCTTCTTTTGTTACCTCCACCGCAGGCACTTCGGCGTGAAGCACAGTTACGCCGTTCAGCAGGTCCGGCAAAAATTCCCGGGTAAAAGAAGTGCCGGCAGGCATGATGATATTAGCCGCACGGCCGCTGTTGTCCACCCATTCGGCGCAGTATACCAGCGGTCCGCGTTCAAGCGCTACTTTTCCCTGGTCTTCTTTCAGTTTATTATTGGCTGTTATGCGGCGGACTTCCATGGGCAGGTCAATGTCAACACGATCGTTCTTCTTCCACATACCGGCAATAACCGCATAACCATGATCGAGGTGGTATTCGATGGCCTTGCCATTTACCGTAATGACGGGTAACGCGTCGGATGTATGTTCGAAGCTGTACAGATCCGACGGAACTACCTGGTTATTTACCCAGCCCGGTATCCGCACCAGCAAATTGAAGGCCTTATTTTTTTGAGGATTGATGGTAAAAGAAAGTTTGCCGTCCCAGGGATAATTGTTCTGCTGGATAATTTCAACGGGGGTTTTACCGACTGCAAGTTGTGCTTTGCCGCTGATGAACAGGTTTACGTAGAGATTGTCTTCTTTCAGGGCATAGATGTAGCCAGGGAGGGCTGGAAGCAGCCTGACGAGGTTGGTCGGGCAGCAGGAACATTCAAACCAGCCCGACCGCGACGCTTCCACGCTCCCGGAACTGAAGCCGTTCGGGTTACCGCTTCCCGGGTCGCTGGTCACCTGCATGGCATTGGTATAAAAAAAAGATTTACCGTCGAGCCCTACGCCAGCGATCAGGCCGTTATACAGCGACCGCTCCAGTACGTCAAAATATTTGGCATCGCCGTGCAGGAGGAACATCCTGTAATTCCAGTACACATTGGCGATGGCGGCGCAGGTTTCATTATACGCGGTTTCGTTCGGGAGTTCGTAGTTGCCGCCAAACCTTTCGCCGTCGCCTTTAGCGCCGACGCTTCCCTGCACATAGAGTTTTTTACTGACCATATTCAACCAGATGCGGTCGATCGCCTGCAATAAAGAGTCGTCGCCGGTCAGGGCCGCCACGTCGGCTACGGCGCTGTATAAATAGCCGGCGCGTACGGCATGGCCCTCTGCTTCATCCTGTTCGGTGACCGGTTTATCATCCTGCCAGTAGGAACCGCTTTTCCAGGGATTGGTACTCGTGGAATCATAGCCGTTATAGTGCCCGCGCTGCTCGATGAAAAATTTAGCCGTGGCCAGGTATTCTTTTTTTGCGGTTAAGCGATACAGTTTAACGAGGCCCATTTCCACGATTTCATGGCCGGGCGCAACCAACCGCCGGCCGGGTCCGAAAACACGGCAAACCAAATCAGCATTCTTCAGGGCGATGTCCAGCAGATTCCTTTTTTTGGTGGCCATAAAATGCGCTGCCGCCGCTTCATAGAGGTGACCTGCATTATAGAGTTCATGGCTGAGCTCGCGCTCTTTTACCCATCTTTCCATGCCTGCCCAGCTGTGGGGATGCGCCGGGTCGATCGTCCTTGCGGTATAGAGGTATCCATCCGGCTCCTGGGCTTTCCCGATGATGAAAATCAAAGAGTCGATATACCGGTCCAGCGCCGGGTCTGGATGCACGGCCAGGGAATAGGACGCGCCTTCGATGGTCTTATAAATATCGGTGTCATCGAACGGGTATTTCGTACAGAATTTTCCTGATTTCGCTGCGGCCATAGTGAAGTTGCTCACCCGGCCTGTATTTTCACAGCGCTCAAACGAGGCGGGTATGGTGACCGTCCGGTTCACTTCAATTTTCGGCAGCCAGAACTGGTCAGTCAGTTGCACCTGGGTGAAGGGTACGCTGTGCACCGGGTAATCCTGCTGCTGGGCGAAAGTGGCAGCGGGTAAAAAAACCAGGGGTAAAAAAAATATTCTTCTCATGGTTAATGTTTTTAGCGTTTCGTAGTTAACGAGGCCGGGTGTTTGACGGACTGCGGGTGAGCCGGGGTAACCCGGATCAATGCCGATGCGTGGGGGGCAAGGAATACAGAAAAATTTTTCCTGCTTTCTGGCGAAGTCATTTTTTTCCAGAGGTCCCGCGTAACCAGCTTACCGGAAAGCCCTGCGGCAGCCGCGGGAAAGATGATGGTCTGCGGGTTGTTGCCGGTATTGAAAAATGCGGCATATACGCCCTGCCGTCCGGGCATTTGGGATATCCATATCCGTGAGCTGTCGGTATGCACCAGCTCCAAGGGGTTTTCTCCCTGCTGGTTTACGGCGAGCACTTCAAGATTGGTGAGGAGGCGCAATTCGATGTCCCGGCTTTCCGGGAGGTTACCGCCAATCATGAGCGGCGAACGAAAAATACACCAGAAAGTAAGCTGGGTATACAGTTCGTCATCAGTAAACCGGCTGTACCGCTCCTGCCCGACCGGACCGCGCTTGGACAGTTTTCCCACCTGGAGCATATCGCAGTCGGGCCAGTGGCCGGGGCCGCCCCTGCCCTGCCATTGGCGGGCATAATCCATCATCTGCACGATCTCTTTCCAGTTGTCCCAGAAATCATCTGCCATTCGCCACATATTACTGTTTGCAGCAAGGTGGGCTGCCTGCCCGATGGGTGAAGCACCGGGTGACAGGCTTAGCACAACCGGGCGGCCACACTGGTCAATTGCCTTTTTATAGCCCTCTATTTCTGCGCTGTGGTATGGCCGTGAGATGTCGTCAACTTTAATAAAATCGACGCCCCAGGAAGCATACAGGCTGAGCAGGGAATTGAGGTAGGCCTGGGCTCCTGGCTTTTGCATGTCGAGCCCGTACATATGATTCATCCAGGTACAGGTGGAGGCGGTATCGGCTATCATGTCGGCCGTAACACCGGTTGCGCCCCTGACCGGGGATTTTGCCCACACCGCCTGCCGCGGAATACCGCGCATGACATGGATACCGAATTTGAGTCCCTTTTCGTGGACATATGCTGCCAGCGGCCCAAATCCTTTTTCACCGGTTGCGGAGGGAAACTTGCCCGGTTGTGGCATCAGCCGGCCCCACTGATCCATGCTCAGCCAGGGAATGTATGCGCCATCCGAAAGTCTTTGCTGGAAAGGATTCCCGATATGGCTGCCGGGAGGATTGTCGTAAGACCACAGGAAATCCACTACGATATATTGCCAGCCGGCAGTTTTTAATTTTTCCGCCATATAGTCGGCGTTTGCCCTGACCTCATCTTCATGCACAGCGGATCCAAAACAGTTGTAGCTGTTCCAGCCCATCGGCGGGGTGCCGGCCACCTGGGCGGCTGCGGCCAGTCCGCCGGCAGAAAACAGGAATAAAAGCAGGAGGGTTTTCATTTTTGTTTATTGCCCGTAATAAGCACCTGGCCCGTGTTTTCTTTCATAATGTTTTTTAATCAGCGCGCCTTTCATCCGGCCAGCGCTGCTGTTGATCTGTTCAGTGAGGTAGGACATGTGGGCTACCGTTTCTAATACCCCGCTGTTGTAGACGGCTTTTTCAGGTGTACTGCCCCAGGTGAAGGGGGCATGGTTGCCTACGAGTACCATTTCCACGTCAGTATACCGGAGGTCTTTTTCCTTCATATAATTGATGATCTGGAAACCGGTTTCGTGTTCATAGTCCCCGCTGATGCTTTCATCGTTCATAGGTGGGATGCAGGGAATGTCGACCGTAAGGTGGTCGGCATGCGTGGTGCCATAAATCGGAATATCACGCAAGGATTGCGCCCAGGCGGTGGCGTAGGTGGAATGGGTATGTACAATGCCGCCGATATTTTCCCAGTGGCTGTATAGCACCGCATGCGTTTTGGTATCTGATGAGGGACGGCCTTTTCCATCAACGGTCTGGCCGTTAAAGTCAACGACCACCATGCTGGCGGGCGTCAGCTGGTCGTACGGCACGCCGCTTGGTTTGATGGCAAATATTCCCATGGCCCGGTCGGCGGCGCTTACATTACCGAAGGTGAAAAGCACGAGGTTCAGTTTCGGCAATTGCATATTGGCCGCATAGGCTGCTTCGCGGATAGACTGGTATTTATCCATTGATGATGTGTTATCGGTGTCAATTCTCGTCACCCCCACGTAAGGAGTGCACAATGAATTCGCCCAGGCGGTTATATTTTTCATACCGTTCCTGGTACAGCTTTGTTTTTTCGGGATCGGGTATATAGGTCTCCGCGAAACCGGGGCCCATTGCGGCCATGGCCTTTTCCACGGAAGGATAAATGCCTGCGGCGGTTGCGGCAAACATGGCGGCACCGAGTGCGCAGGTCTGTTCCGACTGGTGAATACGGATGGGCATGCCCATCACATCGGCCATCATCTGCATAATAAAGGGCGATTTCTTGGCCACGCCGCCCAGCCCAATCAGTCCCTTTACGGGGATGCCTTCTTCCCGGAACCGGTCCACTATTTTTTTAGCGCCGAAACAGGTGGCTTCAACCAGCGCCCTGAACATGCGGGGGGCATCGGTTCCCAGGTTGAGTCCGCTGAAGGCGCCTTTCAGTGCCTGGTTGGCATCGGGTGTACGGCGACCATTGAGCCAGTCGACCGCCAGTTCATTGTCGAAGGATAACGGTAATGCGGCAGCGCTTTTACTCAGCGCGGTTATCATATTGGTGCTGATAGCCAATTTGACCGAATCAAACAAAGCAGGATCGACATCCGGCATTTCGGGCAGCATCTTTTCCAGGGGCCAGAGCAGGATGCTGCGAAACCAGGCATAGGCATCGCCGAAGGCCGATTGCCCGGCCTCCATACCCATCATGCCGGGTATGACGGAGCCGGGTACCTGCCCGCAGATGCCCCTGATGAGTTTACTGTCTACCTCGGCTACTGGTGCAACCAGCATATCGCAGGTAGACGTACCCATCACTTTGCTGAGGTGATAGGGTTCGATCTGGCCACCTACGGCACCCATGTGCGCGTCGAATGCGCCTACGCCGATAACGACGGACGAGGGCAAACCCAGCCTGGCAGCCCATTCGGCACTGATGGTACCAGCGGGTTGATCAGCGGGATAAGTCTCCCGGAATAATTTACTGGTGATACCCGCCAGCCGGTGGTCCCAGGCGGAGAAAAATTCATCGGGGGGCAGGCCATTGAATGCTTCGGCCCAAAGGGCCTTATGGCCGGCCGCACACACGCTTCGCTTTATGTTGCGGACATCGCTGCCACCGGTGAGCAGGAAGGGTATCCAGTCGCAGTGTTCTACCCAGGAGCAGAGCGCAGCGCTGACTGCAGGGTCGGCCCGCAGGATATGGAGCAGTTTGGCCCAGAACCATTCGGACGAGTAGATCCCACCGGCAAACTGCAGGTAATTGACCGGGTAGTGTTGTGCATGCGCATTCAGTTCTGCCGCTTCATTTACGGCGGTGTGATCTTTCCACAGCACAAACATCGCGTTGGGGTTGCCGGCAAATCCAGGGAGCAGGGCAAGCGGGGTACCGGTGGCATCCACGGCAACGGGCGTGGAGCCGGTTGTATCCACTGAAATTCCTTTTACCTGTGCAGCGACCGATGGACCCACATTTTCCACGCAAGACCGGATGGTGTGTTCCAGTCCTTCCTGGTAATCCAGCGGGTGCTGGCGAAACTGGCTTTTTGCGGGGTTGCAGTACAGGCCCGCCTGCCACCGGGGATAGTAATATACAGACGCAGCTGTTTCCTCCCCCGAGCGGGCGTTGACTATTACGGCGCGGACGGAATCAGTGCCATAGTCCACCCCAATTACGTAAGCGTCTTGCATAAGCGGCAGCAACCTGTTGAAGCAACAAGATAACTTTTATTTGAGTATAAGTGTCAACTCAACATTTATTTTATCCACAGGTAGAGCCAGCAGGAGCAGGTATTTAACTGAGCAGGCGACTGACGGCGGGGTCGGTGAAGTCTTGCACGAACCCGATTATGTTCGTGAACCCTGCGAATTCGGCGGCCGGGTGCATCGTGGTGAGTACCATTACATCCATGCCGGCACGTGCGGCGGCTTCCACTCCTTTGGGCGCATCTTCGAATACCAGGCAGTTGTTCGGCGGTGTATCCAGCCTCCGGGCGGCCAGCAGAAAAGTCTCCGGGTCAGGTTTGCTCACGGGCACATCATCGGCACTCACGATGGCAGAAAAATAGTGGCGGATATGAAGGTTATCGAGTACGAAGTCAATGTTAAAGGGTATGGCGGCTGAACCAATTGCCATCGACACGGACTTGTCCGCGGCTGCTGCGAGGAATGCTTCCAGTCCATTGATGAGTGCCAGGTGGGGAAGATAGGCTTCCTGGTAACGGCGCTCTTTTTCGAGGGAAATTTCCTTCATCCTGTTGTAGCTGAATTTCCGCTTCCCGAATACGCGTACGAGCAGCTCGTCGTTTTTTCCATACATCTGTTCTTTCACCTGGGCAATGCTCAGGCTGGAACGTAAATCGTTGGTCAGGATATCGTGCCAGGCCGTGACATGGTAGGACATGTCGTCGATCATGGTACCATTTAGATCGAAGAGGAAAGATTGATAACGCATTATAGTAAGGCGGTTGCTGCCGCTGCAGGGATAAGGTGATGAGGCAGGGATTTTAACGGACCGACAGTTTATACCGGGTGATGTTATGGTACTGCTCGCCGGGCCTGAGTATACTGGACGGAAAACCCGGCTGGTTGGGTGAATCGGGAAAATGCTGAGTTTCCAGGCAAAGCGCGGCGTTCTTATTGATCGGCTGGCCACTGCTGGTTTTGAAGCTGCCGTCGAGGAAGTTGCCGGTATAAAATTGTATACCGGGTTGGGTGGTAAATACTTCCAACTTCCGGCCGCTGAGGCTGTCTTCCAGCACGGCCGCCTTGGCCAGCGAACCGTCTTTGCTGTTGAGCACAAAATTGTGATCATAGCCGCCGGGCACCTGGGCGATCCGTGATCCGATTACTGTGGAGCTGGTAAAATCAAACGGTGTCCCTTGTACCGGCTTTAGCTCACCGGTTGGTATCAGGGTGGTATCAACAGGCGTATAGAAATCGGCATTGATTTGCAACTTGTCATCAAGTATGGTGCGACTGACATCGCCCGACAGGTTGAAATAACTGTGATTAGTGAGGTTCAGTGGGGTTGGCTTGTCTGTCTCCGCTTTATAATCGATACCCAGTTCGTTGTCGTCACTTAGGGTGTAGGTAACCGTTACTTTCAGGTTGCCGGGATAACCTTCTTCCCCGTCTTTGCTGAGATAGGACAGCGTAAGTGCTGCTGCGCTGTCTGATGGCTGTGCCTCCCAGACCTGCTTATCGAATCCCTTTAGGCCGCCATGGAGATGGTTTTTACCATTGTTGGCAGCGAGGGTATACATGCTGTCGCCGAGTTTGAAATGTCCGCTGGCGATACGGTTGCCGTAACGGCCTACCAGCGCCCCGAAATACGGGGGTTTGGCCAGGTAGCCGCTGAGGCTGTCGAAACCCAGGACGATGCTGCTGCGATTGCCGTTTTTGTCGGGAGATACCCAGGAAGTAACGGTACCACCATAGTTACTGATCTTTACCTGGTCACCTTTTTTATTGGTGAGCGTATACAGGTAAACCGGCTTGCCATCGGCCTGCCCGAAATCAGCCCTGGTTACACCGGCGGCATCCGCAG
Organism: Chitinophagales bacterium; assembly: GCA_038229695.1. GTDB lineage: Bacteria > Bacteroidota > Bacteroidia > Chitinophagales > Chitinophagaceae > JACMLD01. The sequence continues at coordinate 12,982 of JBBROE010000079.1, forward strand.
TTTTTTCAGTAGCATTGTTACTGCAACTCATATTTAACACAGTTAAAAAAGATAAGGCTATGTACAGGCGGGCCATCGTTTTCATCGCAATAGTTTTGCTGAAACAATATTTTGAAGGCCGAAAATAAGGAAATAAGTGTATCTAAAGCGATTATTAATCCCTGCAGCCGTCTCTTACAAGCCAGAAAAAATCACCATAACGTTTGCCGGACCGGCAGGGTATTACAACCTTACTACAGCAATGCGCAGTAGTTGTTTGATGTTTATAAGTCCGTTACAGGCCGGTATCGCGGTACCAGTATTTTCATGACCGACCATGCTACGAGATAAGCCAGGGCGCAAATGGTAAACATAATCGTATAACCGGTCTGGATATGACCGAGCGATTTATAATGATCAAACAGTGCTCCGCCCAGCTTAGACATGAACACCCCTCCCAGCCCACCGGCCATACCCCCTATCCCCACCACCGAACCGACCGCTTTCTTCGGAAACATATCGGACACCGTAGTGAATATATTAGCCGACCAGGCCTGGTGGGCGGAAGCCCCGATGCCGATTAGGAATACCGGTATCCAGAAGCTGATGTAGCCAAGCGGTTGTGCGGCCAGCACCACCAGCGGGAAGGCGGCGATGATGAGCATCGCCTTCATTCGGCCATCGTACACTTTGTAACCCTGGCGGATATAATACATCGGAAGCCAGCCCCCGGCTACGCTGCCCACCATGGCCAGCGTATACAACAGGGCAAGGGGAATCATGATCGCTTCGTCCACCATATTGTATTGCGCTTTCATGTAGGCAGGCAGCCAGAAAAGAAAAAACCACCAGACGCCGTCAGTAAGAAATTTGCCCAGGGTGAACGCCCAGGTCTGCCGGTATTGCAGCAGGAGTGTCCAGGAGACACGGGTCGTCCCGGTATTTTCGTCTACTTCTTCTTCCTCACTAAGGATATAATTTCTTTCCGCGGCAGACAGGCGCTTCTGCTCTTCGGGTTTGTCGTAGTAAATCAACCACAGTACCAGCCAGAGTAGGCCAATACCCCCGATGATGATAAATGCAGCGCCCCAGCCCCAGTTTACCCGGATCCACGGAACGGTGAGCGGGGCCAGGACGGCACCCACATTGGCTCCCGAATTGAATATCCCTGTAGCAAAAGACCGTTCCTTTTTGGGAAAATAATCTGCCGTAGCTTTGATCGCTGCCGGGAAATTCCCGGCTTCACCCAGCGCGAGCACAGCGCGGGAAAACATGAAGCCGAGCACGGACACCGAAAATGCGGTGATACCCAGGAGGCCGAGCATCAGCGAGACTTCTTTCCCGATAGGAATAGCCAGGGCATGGATGATGGCGCCGAGTGACCAGATGACGATGGCAATGGCATACCCTTTTTTTGTGCCGAGCTTATCGATGATACGCCCCGCAAACAGCATGGAGAATGCATATACAAACTGGAAGATCGCCGTGATATTGGCATAATCATTATTGGTCCAGTGAAACTTTTCTGCCAGGTAAGGTTGCAGCAGGCTGAGCACCTGCCGGTCAAGATAGTTGACCGTGGTGGCGAAAAAAAGCAGGCCGCAAATCGTCCAGCGGTATTTCCCGATGCTCGTTTTATTCATGATGGCAATTTAATCAACCTGCGGTGCAGAGAGGGTGGAAAAATGCAAGTGCCGAAACCGTTAGCTCCCCTTTTTTACTTTATCAATTGTAGCCATCACTTCCCGGGTCAAGGATTCAATGGCTGCATAATCTTTATTTTCCATTAACTTTTTACTGATGAGTTTGCTGCCCATGCCTACCGCGCATACGCCGGCTTTGAACCAGCCACCGATATTTTCTGCGGTTGTATCCACGCCGCCGGTGGGCATAAACAACAGTTTGGGAAAAATATCTTTTATGCCGGATAAAAACTCTGGTCCCAGCATATTGCCGGGGAACAGTTTGATGAAGCCGATGCCGGCATTTTCTGCAGCGATGATCTCGCTGGGTGTCATACAGCCGGGCGCATAGAAAACAGCTTTGGAACGGGCATAATCGGCCACTTCCGGCACAAACCCCGGACTCACCAGGAAATCGGCGGCGGCCTCCACGTACTGGCGGGCGGATGACAGGTTCTTGATGGTACCAATGCCAAGGAGTAGCCCGGGCATTTCTGCATTGCGCAGCGCCACCAGCTGTTTGAAGTTGGCAAAGGCGGCTTCGCCGCGATTGGTGTATTCAACAGCCATGATGCCCGCACGATACAGCGCTTTCAGCACTTCTTTGCTCACCGTTTCATCGGCGTTGAAGAAGAGGGGAAGCATCCCCTGTTGTACGATGCCATGGGTTACCGTTTCGATACTATTCATACGTTGGAATATTGTTGTGAGTTTAGCCGAACCCCAATGGGCCGGAATTATATTTTCACTTTGATGACGAGCTTCCTGATTTGACCTTCACCGATGAGGGGCGCATGTACGTCTTCCGGAAAAAAGATCGCAAACTGGCCGGCCTGTAATTCAAAAAACATGTCGGGCCGGTCGTTGTACAGCTGAACATCCTTAGCGTCGTTGTAATCCCCATTTTCGCGGGTACAGGTGGCGCGCGGTTTCCAGCCAAACCGCTCGGGACCCTGCAGGCAAAGCTGTATGTCGATGTGTTTGTTATGGCATTCAAATTTAGCAGTGGACTCCTGCTCGGTCATGCCCTTTTTATGCATAAGGGAGGCATGGAGTTGGTCCTCCTCAATTGAATATTTCCCCGCTTCGAGGGTATCCAGACCTGTGGTTGCGATATACCCGAACGCCTGCCGGAACAGGGGGTGGACGGAAAAATACCGCGATGCATTGTCTATTGTATCGATGATCATAGTATTGTTGTTGACTGTTGGTATGCCGTACACGTGTGCGACGCAACGATGCTGATGCGCGCACCTCCGGCCGGGCTCCGTAAAAATTCTATCGCTGTACCCTTCCGCTTCCATCGCCTTTTATCAAATCCTTTACTTCGGCGAGTGTGGCATGGTTCATATCGCCCGGTATAGTGTGTTTGAGCGCAGACGCTGCGACCCCGAATTCCGCTGCTTCCGGCAAAGGCATGCCGGTTACCAGCCCGTAGATAAAACCGCTGGCGAAAGAGTCCCCGCTGCCGACGCGGTCGATGATGCGCACATCATATTTTTTAGTATGATAAAATTCATTGCCGTCGTACACCAGCGCGCTCCAGCCATTGTCACTGGCGCTGTGGCTTTCGCGCAAGGAAGAGGCGATGTACTTAAACCCAAATTTCTCATTCATCTGCCGGAATACATCTTTGAAACCTTCGAGGTCCAGTTCTCCTTTAGTGACATCGGTATCCTTGGCTTTGAAGCCCAGCGTGGTATCTGCGTCTTCTTCATTACCGATGCAGACATCCACGTACTGGCAGAGCCGCGACATCACTTCTCTTGCCTTTTCCTTTGTCCAAAGCTTCTTCCGGTAGTTGAGATCGATGCTGGTGGTGATGCCTTTGGCTTTGGCCGCTTTCAGCGCCGTTTCGGTCAGGGCTGCTGCCTTGTCGCTCAGTGCAGGAGTGATGCCGGTCGTGTGAAACCAGCTGGCACCTTCCAGGATTTTATCAAAATCGAATTCGCTGCTGTCGACTGTAGAGATGGCGGCACCGGAGCGATCGTAGACGACTTGCGAGGCGCGCATGGAAGCACCGGTCTCGAGAAAATAAATGCCCAGCCGATCGCCGCCGCGGGCGATGAAGCGGGTATCCACGCCATAGCGGCGCAGGTGATTGATGGCGCTTTGGCCGATCGGATTGTTGGGCACCTTCGTTACGAAAGTACCTTCCAGGCCATAATTGCAAAGGGCAGCCGCTACGTTGGCTTCGCCGCCGCCATAGGTGATATCGAAGCTGTCGGCCTGTACAAACCGTTTAAAATCGGGGGTGGACAAGCGCAGCATAATCTCTCCCAGGGTTACAACTTTTTTAGACATGATGGTTTATTTCTATGGTGAAAATATTTTTTATAAAATACTGTTTACCGGTGCGGGATCCATATCGGTGAAAGCCTTGTTCTCTCCGGCCATACCCCAGATAAATCCGTAGTTGGACGTGCCACAGCCAAAATGCACGCTCCAGGGCGGCGAGACCACCGCTTCGGCATTACCCATAACGAGGTGCCGTGTCTGCTGCGGCTCACCCATAAAATGCATGACGCGCTGGTCAGCCGGCACATCAAAATAAAAATATACTTCCATCCGGCGGGTGTGGGTATGTGCCGGGATGGAGTTCCAGACATTTCCAGTGTCCAGCACCGTTAGACCCATTACCAGCTGGCAACTTTGTATGCCGCCTTCATGAATATATTTATAGAGCGATCGTTTGTTGGAGGTGGCTGCCTCGCCGAGCTGCAATGGCGCAGCCGCTTCCCTGGTCATTTTGGTGCTGGGATACTGCTGGTGTGCAGGTGCCGACAGCAGGTAGAAGCGGGCCGGATCCGCCTTATCCGCACTCGTAAAACTGACGTCCTTCACCCCGCGGCCAAGGTAGAGACATTCCAGTTTATCGAGATCGTAACCAGAACCGGCGGCCCTAACGGTACCCTTACCGCCGACGTTGATGATTCCCATTTCACGGCGCTCGAGAAAGAAAGCCGACTTCAGCTCTTCTTCTGCCGGCAGCGTAAGCGCCTCAGCTACCGGTACGGCACCCCCGATAATCATGCGGTCATAATGGGTATACACCAGGGTGAGCTTACCCGTTTGCATCAAATCCCTGACAAGAAACGCGGACCGCAATTCGCCGGTATCCATGCTGCCTGTCTCTGCTGCGCTATGCTGAAATCTTGTTTCCATGTTTTGTCTGTTTAAATCGCGCTGATCCTTTAAAAGTAGCGGTTATAATATTGTTGATGCGTTTATTTACTGGTTTAACTGGCTATCGTCCCATCCAGCCGCCATCTACCAGCAATAGGGTGCCATGTACATAGTCGCTGGCGGAGCTGCCGAGAAAGACAGCCGGCCCTTTAAAATCCTGTGGCTGTCCCCACCGCCCGGCAGGAATTCTTGCCAGGATGGAGTTACTCCTGTCTTCATCGTTGCGCAAAGCCTCCGTATTGTCCGTTGCGATGTAGCCCGGTGCGATGCCGTTTACATTGACGCCCTTTGATGCCCATTCGTTGGCGAGCGCCTTAACGAGGCTGGCCAATGCCCCTTTGCTGGCCGCATATCCCGGAACATTGATGCCACCCTGGAAGCTGAGCAGGGAACAGGTGAAGATTATTTTTCCATGACCGCGGTCCAGCATCTTCTTCCCCAACTCACGGGCAAGGACAAACGGTGCATCGAGGTTGATCGCCAGCACTTCATCCCAGTCTGCGTCGCTGTGGTTGGCTGCCGGCATGCGCTTTATCGTTCCGGCATTGTTCAGCAGGATATCGATCACCGGGTGTGCAGCCTGTACGGCTTCCAGGAATTTATAGAGGGCGGACCGGTCGCCCAAATTACACTGGTAGGGATGGAACTGCCGTCCAAGCGCTGTTATGGCCCTTTCTGTTTCACTGTCTTTTTGCATTGACCCGGAGACGCCGATGATGTCTGCCCCGGCCTCCGCGAGACCGATGGCCATGGCCTGCCCGATACCGCGGTTACACCCGGTTACCAGGGCTGTTTTTCCTGTGAGGTTGAATAGATCCATGGGTTCTTTTACAGGTTATACCCCGGCAGCCATTGCCGCCGCAGGTTGGAAATTAAAATACTGTTTTGCATTATTATAACAGATGTCGCGGATGATGCCGCCAATCCAGTTTTTGTCGTCGGGAAGTTCACCCCGCTCTATTTCCGATCCAAAAAGATTACAGAGTATGCGCCTGAAATATTCGTGGCGCGGAAAAGAGAGAAAGCTGCGCGAATCAGTGAGCATGCCCACGAAGCGGCTGATCAGTCCCATGTTGGACAGTACATTCATCTGGCTAATCATGCCGTCTTTCTGGTCAAGGAACCACCATCCGGAACCATATTGCACCTTCCCCGCGACAGAACCATCGTTGAAGTTGCCAATCATCGAGGCGAAGAGTGCGTTGTCGGCGGGGTTAAGGTTATAGATGATTGTTTTTGCCAGTTTGTCGGTACTGTCCAACCGGTTAAAAAATTTAGACATCGCACGGCCCTGGCTGTAATCGCCTATGGAATCCCATCCTGCGTCAGGACCGGTGATGCGCAGCATACGCGCATTGTTGTTGCGCAGCGCGCCAAGGTGATATTGTTGTACCCAGCCCTTCTCCCAGTCCCATTCTGCAAATTGCAGCAGCATGGCCGATTTAAATTTACGGCGTTGCAGATCATCCGGCGTTTTGCCGGCACGCAGGTTATTAAAAATTGTTTCCACTTCTGACTGTGTAAAATCGTCTGCATAGATTTGCTCTAGGCCATGATCCGACACGCAGCAGCCGTTGGCCGCAAAGAAGTCATGCCTGTTTTTTAAGGCGGAGAGGTAATCATCATACCGGTTTATAACCGGGCCGGTGAGAATTTCCAGCCGGTGAACATAGTCGTTGAATTTCACGGGGTCATCTGCATTCATGGCATTGTCTGGCCGGAAGGCCGGCAACACAGGAATTTCGAACCCGCCGGTTCTCAGCAGCGTATGGAAAGTCAGGCTGTCGAGGGGATCGTCGGTGGTACAGATATGAGTGACCTTCATTTTGCGCAATAGGTTCTTTACGCTGTATGCCGCGGTCTGCAGCAGCTCCGAGCAATGCGCATAAACAGACGATGCAGTATCTGGTCCGAGCAGCCGTTGTTCGTCAAAATAACGGCGAAGTTCAAGATGGGTCCAGTGATAGAGTGGGTTGCGCAGGGTGTAGGGAACGGTGGCTGCCCAGGCGGAAAATTTCTCGGGGTCAGACTTGTTACCGGTACAAAATGCTTCGGCTACCCCGTTTGCCCGCATCGCGCGCCATTTATAGTGGTCACCGTGCAGCCAGGCAGCGGAAAGATTTTCAAAGATCCTGTCTTCGGCTATCTGCTGCGGTGGCAGGTGGCAGTGATAGTCGATGATGGGCATATCGGCGGCATAGTCGTGGTACAATTGCCGGGCGGCTTTGCCGGACAGCATAAAATTTTCATCCATGAAAACGCCGCTGCCCCCCGTGAGGGGCGACATCCGCCTGCTGTCCTGGTAATTCGTCTGCATAGCATTATGGTTAACCCGGTTTACTTTTTTTTGCTACCGGTGATGATCAGCCGCTAAAGGCTGACGCCCCGTTTCCAGGGTATGAAATCGTCCTGGTTCAGCTGCACCGCTTTGGGGATGATTTCCCCGGAGGCGGCTTTGATGCAGTATTCCAGGATCTCCCTGCCCATCTCCGCAATTGATTGTTCGCCTTCGATGATGGGACCGGTGTTGATGTCAATAATATCGGCCATACGCCTGGCAAGGACGTTATTGGTGGCCACTTTTATCGTTGGGCAAACCGGGTTTCCCGTAGGCGTACCCAACCCGGTGGTGAAAAGGATGAGGGTGGCCCCGCTCGCGGCTTTCCCTGTTGTTGCTTCCACATCGTTGCCTGGTGTGCAGACGAGACTGAGTCCCGCTTTGGTGGCCGGTTCGGTGTAATCCAGCACATCTTCAACAGGCGATGTGCCGCCTTTCTTGGCCGCACCGGTACTTTTTATGGCGTCGGTGATGAGGCCATCCCTGATGTTGCCGGGCGAGGGATTCATATGAAATCCGGACCCTGCACGGTGGGCTTCTTCGTTGTAGGTGGTCATGAGCGACATAAATTTACGTGCCGCTGTTTCGTCTCGCGTCCGGTCAATCAGTTGTTGCTCGGCACCGCAGAGTTCAGGAAATTCGGCAAGCAGTATTTTTCCTCCGAGCGCTACCACCAGGTCGGCTGCATAGCCCACGGCCGGGTTGGCGCTGATGCCACTGAAGCCATCGCTGCCCCCGCATTTTACACCGATTACCAGCTTATCCAGCGTAGCCGGCTGCCGTGTAAATTGGTTGATTTCTATGAGGCCCCCGAACGTTTTCCGGATGGCTGTTGCGATCAGTTGTTCTTCGCTTTCGGATTGTTGCTGCTCGAATACAAAC
>JBBROE010000080.1:0-20954 GCA_038229695.1 Chitinophagales bacterium
ACGACTACGCCTACAAAAATATCCGCGTCAACGGAACCCTCGCCAAACGTCTCTTCAACGGGGAACTGCAAACTACGGACGATAACCTGGGGCTCCACCTCAACGGCCTCGTGGACTTCAGCACGACCGATCCCCGGTTCAACTTTTCGGCAAAAATTGATAAAGCCAACCTCAAACGGCTGAAACTTTATACCCGCGATGATATCGACCTCAACGGCAGCTTCCTGGTAGATTTTACCGGCGACAACATCGACGATTTCCTGGGAACCGCCAAAGTCTATGACGCCTCGGTCTTCAAAAATGGGATCCGGATTTCTTTTGACTCCCTCGCCATCGAATCTAAAAAAACCGGTAACAGCAAAAGCATCGTGGTCGAAAGCAATGAATTCGACGCCGCCCTGGCAGGCGAATATTCCATCCGCGAACTGCCCGCCGCATTCCAGGTTTTCCTGCATCGCTATTACCCCAGCTATATCCATCCTTCCACCCGTAAATTCACCAACGAGAATTTCAGCTTCGTCGTCACCACCCGCAACATAAACGAATACCTGGATCTAGTCGACAGGAACCTGCGCGGCTTCAACAACAGCAGCTTCAGCGGTCGTATCAACAACAAAAGCAACCTCTTTAACCTTGATGCAGAAGTGCCCCAGTTTGGCTACAAAAATATCAGCTTCAGCAATACCGTACTAACGGGAAGGGGAAACCTCGATTCACTAGGTCTCGCCCTTGCTGTCGGCGACGTCTTCGTGAACGACAGTCTCCACTTTCCCGGTACCCGCGTCACCGTACACTCGGCCAACGACCTGTCTAAAATCAACATCACCACCAGCGCCAGCCAGGCCCTCAACGCGGCGGATATTTCGGGCACCTTCCAGTCGCGCTCCAACGGGTTCTCCGTTGTATTTGATCCCTCTACGTTCGACATCAACGGCAAACGCTGGACGATCGATAAAAACGGCGAACTCACCCTCACCCGCGATATCATCACCACGGAAGGACTCAGGATCTACAGCGGCGATCAGCAAATCCTCGTCTCTTCCCATGCTTCCGAAGTGGGCAGCGGCACAGACCTCGGCATCGACCTAAAAAAAATTAATATCGGCGACTTTGCCCCCTTCTTTGTAAAAAGTAACCGCCTGGAAGGACTGCTCACCGGCACCGTAGACATCCGCGATCCCTTCGGCAACATGAACGTGGATGTGAACGCCAATGCGGAACAGTTCCGGCTCGACGACGATTCCATCGGCCGCCTTGATATCACCACCGGTTACTCCAAATCTTCCGGCAGGCTGGTGGTGGCTACCAAATCAGAAAACAACAATTATAACTTCGACCTCTCCGGGTTCATCAACACCGCCGACAGCACCGGTGTGGGTATCGACCTCACCACCCATATCCGAGAACACACCAGCGTACACCTGCTGCAGAAATACCTCGCCGGCATCTTCAGCCACGTGGAGGGCTTTGCCTCCGGCGATCTTCGCGTGGTGGGTAAAGGCAGCAACCTCAAATACCTCGGCAACCTCACGCTTACCGATGCCGCCATGATGGTGGATTATACGAAATGCACCTACCATATTCCTAAAGCGGTAGTGAAAATGCAGGAAGACGGTATCGACTTCGGCAGCTTCCAGTTTAAAGATGATCTCAACAACACCGCCGACGTACAAACGGCAAAACTCTATCACAATAATTTTAAGGACATGGCTTTTGATTTCCGCATCAAAACCAATCGTCTCCTCGTGCTCAATACCAGCAATACCGATAACAAACAATTCTATGGCCGCGCCATCGCCCGCGCCACCTTTACCCTCCAGGGCCCGCAGGAAGACATGCAGATGGATATACAGGGTGAACCCACCGACAGCTCCCTCATCAGCCTGCCCATCGCCAGCAGCCGCGTGGACGGCGAAGCCGACTTCCTCACCTGGAAAGTCTATGGCCGCGAAATGAAACAGACGAGCACCACCCGCCAGGAAAACAACCTGACCGTGAACCTGAAAATGACGGCCAACCCCCTCGCCCGCATTAACGTAATCCTCGATGAGGCTGCCGGTGACCAGATCAGCGCCGTAGGTCGCGGCGTCCTCAATATGCGCGTAGGCACCAACGAAAACCTGTCCCTCAACGGCCGCCTGGATATCGACCGCGGCGACTATATGTTTACTTTCCAGTCTATCAAAAGAAGATTTCACCTCCGCGAGGGAGACGACAATTATATCCAGTGGAATGATGATCCCTATAATGCAGACATCAACGTGGTAGCCGAGTACACCGCGCCCAACGTACGCTTCGGCGACCTGAACAATTCGGCGGTCAATGCCCTGTCCAACAACGTCAAGAACTATGTAGCCGATGTACTCGTTAAGACTACCATCACCGGAAAGCTCAAGAAACTTAACTTTAAATTTGATATTGAACTGCCGCCCAACAGCTCCCTCGCCAACGACCCCAGCGTTACCGGTCCCTTCGGTATACTCAGCGTCATAGAACGCGACGAGAACGAACGCAATAAACAGAGCTCACTCCTCATCGTCTTCAACAGTTTCGGACCGCTTTCCAATTCCACCGCGGTCTTCAATGCCGGCGCGTCGGCCTTCCAGGGTATCTTCCTCAACAGCCTCTCCGGTGTGGTCTCCAACCAGCTCAGCCGCGCCTTCAGCAACGTATTGCAAAATGTATTTCGCGATCCCAGTTTCCGCATCAACATCAGCGCCTCCGCCTACAACGGTGCCGTGCTGGCAGACGTGGCCGCGCAGACCCAATACCTCCCCGATCGCGTGAGCACCACGTTCTCCATCAACAAAAGTTATTTCAATGAACGGCTTACGTTCATCGTAGGCAGCGCGCTGGATTTCGGCCTCAACAACACGTCCGCTGCCAATACCCGCAACAACTTCCAGTTCCTGCCCGACGTAACTGCCCAGTACAAACTCACCAGCGATGGCAAACTGGTCTTTAATTTATTCTACCGCGAAAACCGCAGCTACCTTACCAACCTTACGGGCAAGCAGAGCCGCAGCGGAGCCGGCATCTCTTACCGCCGAGAATTCGACAGCATCGAAGATCTTTTTAAAAAGAAGAAACCTGTAAACCCCAAAGCAGGGCTGCTCACCGGGCCTAAGCCGTCGGCGGCCGATCAATAACAGCGTTAATGATGTTGGAATAATTTTTTGAACCGGGCAGTAGCACCCTGTTCAGCATTGTTGCGTCGCACCCGTGTACGGCATAACGGTAAGGAACAACTGCTGCAGCGGGGAATGGAAATAGCGATGGAACCGTCGATCGCTCTTACGGTTTCTTTTTAGTGCCGGTCCAGTGAGAAAGGAACTGCCGGCTCGCGGAATAACTTACCCCGGAAATCGTATTCCCGTCGATAAACCCGGAATGGTAATAGTCGTTTGCCTGGTCACTGGTATGGAATGCGAAATACTGCACCGGCCACACCGTCAGGAACTGCCCGCCCGTGAACGGAGAACCGTAGAATTGACCGCTGAAAGTCTTTCCCGGCCCCGGCGTCAGTATAAAATCTTTCAGGTAGGCCTCACTGTTAGGAGATGGGCGCAAATCGAGCGTCCAGGTGCCCGCCAGTGCGGTGGCATCAAACGCGGGTTGGTTTTTAGTGGCCGTTACCGGGAAGGCAACCGGGGCATGCGTCGCAACAGCATTCAGCTGCTGGCTCATCCCAAACAGATCGGTCGCATTGGTATTGCTCAGCACGATGATGCTGCGGTTACTGTCAATCACATGTATCCAGTTCGCACTGCTGCCGTAAATGCCGCCCGGCCGGTAAGCGAATTTTGTTTTGATGGGTCCATATTTTTCGGCAATCCAGAAAGCCAGTCCCACATTGCCCAGTGCAGGGTGAGGGGTCAGCATCAGGTCCACCGTGGCTTTTTTCAGCAGCTGGTGAGTAAAGATGCCCTGGTCAAATTTCAACAGGTCCTCCGCCGTGGAATACATCGCGCCAGCGGAAAAAAAGTTGTCGATATAATAGGGCTTGTCGGCTGAAAAAGCATGGGTACTGTCATCATACGTGTACGCCTGTACCAGCCCGGTCACAATATCGCTGCTGCGCAGCACACCGGTATTCACCATACCCAATGGGTCCAGGATATTTTCCTGCAACAACTTGTCAAACGGCCGGCCGCCGGCCTGCTCGGCAATCTTGCCAAGGAGTACGTAATCCCCGTTGTCATAACTGAACGCAGTGCCCGGCACCGTATCCAGCGGGCCGCTGCAATATTTAAAGATGAAACTGTCGCGGCTGATCGGGCTGCTGTAAATCGCGTCGCCCACATAACTTTCGCAGTTCGGCAACCCGGAACTATAGGTGAGCAGGTTTTCAATCGTTATTTTGTTTTTTCCCTCACCGGTGTAATCCGGCAGGTATTTGCCGATAGGCGCATGCAGGTCCAGTTTCCCCTTTTCCACCAGCTGCAAAATCAGCACGGCCGTGAACGTCTTTGTAACGGAAGCAATTTTAAATTTTGATTTGCTGTTGAGGGTGGTGCCCGACTGCCGGCTCGACAATCCTGCCGCATCGAGGTAATCGATATGGCTATTGGTGGCCACCAGCACCACACCATTGAAATTTTTGGCAGACTGGTAATACTGCAGTAGGTCCTTAAAAGTCGCGTTCTGCGCAGAACCGATCGCGCACATGCCCGCAAAAAACCCGGTCAGCATTGATCTCATCATAGCAGTGGGTCATTAAAAAAAGCCGGCTTGGGCCGACTTTCTTCATTATAAAATAAAGTCAACGCGCTTATAACGGACCGGTCCGCAAATTGTTGACTGTTGTAGTAAGCACTATAGTCCGTTCAGGGGAGAAGCGGACCCTGTAAAAGGGGAGAGGATATGCCCCATCTTATCGCGTTTCGTGGCCAGGTATTTTTCATTGTGCGGATTGGGTATCGCTTCAATCGGAACGGTTTCCACAATTTCGATGCCATAGCCCAGCAGGCCCGCCCGCTTCTTGGGATTATTACTCATCAGCCGCAGCCGGGTAATGCCCAGGTAACGCAGCATCTGCGCACCGATGCCATAGTCGCGCTGATCCATCTGGAAGCCCAGGTGCAGGTTGGCCTCCACCGTATCCATGCCCTCTTCCTGGAGTTTGTAAGCTTTTAATTTATTGACCAGCCCAATGCCGCGGCCTTCCTGGTTCATATACAATATTGCGCCCTTGCCTTCTTTTTCCACCATCTGCATGGCCTTATGCAACTGCTCGCCGCAATCGCACCGCATGGAGCCCAGGATATCTCCCGTAAAACACGAAGAATGCACGCGCGTCAGCACCGGCTCGTCTTTTTTCCACTCTCCCTTAATGAGGGCCAGGTGTTCGCTGCCCGTATTTTTTTCGCGGAATGCAACCAGTTTAAAATGCCCGAACTGTGTTGGCATATCCACGCGCACAATCTCTTCAATAAGCGAATCGGTTTGCAGCCGGTATTCAATCAGGTCCTTGATGGAAACCAGTTTCAGGTCAAACTTTTTAGCAATCTCCTTCAGCTCGGGCAGCCGCGCCATGCTGCCGTCTTCATTCATGATCTCTACCAGCACCGCCGCCGGCTCAAAGCCAGCCAGCCGGGCCAGGTCTATCGTTGCTTCGGTATGTCCGGCCCTGCGTAAAACGCCCCCTTTCTTCGCGCGAAGCGGAAAAATATGTCCGGGGCGACCCAAATCGGCCGGTTTGGTAGTCGGATTGATCAGTGCCTGGATGGTTTTCGCCCGGTCGTGCGCCGAAATACCCGTGGTACAGCCATGCCCCAGCAGGTCGATGGACACGGTAAAGGCGGTTTCATGCAAAGCCGTGTTATTATTCACCATCAGCCCAAGCTCCAGTTCATCGCACCGTTCTTCCATCAGCGGCGCGCAGATCAGTCCGCGCCCGTGTTTACTCATGAAGTTGATGACCTCCGGGGTAACATTATGGGCCGCGGTCACAAAATCACCCTCATTCTCACGGTCTTCGTCATCCACCACGATCACCAGCTTTCCCGCTTTAATATCCTCAATAGCCTGTTCGATAGTATCCAGCATGCACATTATTTATACAAAAGTAACGAATGACGGGGCTTTTATGTTTAATTCAGCCTGCAGGGAACCGCCACCGCTTTAATTTACCGGGGGTGCAGCATTTTTCACTCCTTTTTTGCCCTGATTCCAGGCTGCTTTGCATTTCATTAACAATCGCCGGAATTCCCTTTCTTTGCAGCTGGAATAAAGAATGCCTACAAAAAATTTTACTGATATGCGTAAGACAATTGTGCCCTTCCTGGCAGCGCTGCTTGTACTTATATTGGTGCATCCCGCTGCTTTTTCCCAGGTTACCACCAGCGCCCTAACCGGAACCGTAACGGACAGCAAAGGGGAGGGCCTCCCCGGAGCGACCATCACAGCCGTGCATGTGCCATCGGGAACAAAATACCAAACCATTGCCAACAAAGGCGGCGTGTTCAACATGCCCGGGCTCCGCGCAGGAGGTCCGTACACCGTAACGATAAACTATGTAGGGTATAAGCCTGAGGTCACCGATAACATCACCCTTATCCTGGGTGATGCCTATAACCTGAACACCCGGATGACGGCCAGCGCAACGGAACTGGCCACCTTTGTATTTACAGCACCTTCAGGGAGGAGAAATGCCAACGAGCGCAACGGGGCTACCACCAACATCAACCCCCGCATGCTAAGCACCCTGCCCACCATCTCCCGCAGCATCACCGATTTCACCCGCGTAACACCGCAGGCCAACGGCAACAGCTTCGCGGGCCGCGACGGCAGGCTGAACAACGTCACAGTGGACGGCGCCAACCTCAACAACAACTTCGGGCTATCCAGCGACCTGCTGCCAGGTGGCGGTAACCCCATCGCGCTGGATGCCTTCCAGGAGATTTCCGTGAACATCTCCCCCTACGATGTGAAACAATCCGGCTTCACCGGTGCCGGCGTAAATGCCATCACCAAAAGCGGTACCAATACCTTTCACGGAAGTGCCTACGGTTCCTACCGCAACCAGGGCTATAACGGTACTAATGTGGCCGGTACCAAACTCCCTGCGCCGCCCGCTACCAGCAATAAAATCTATGGCGGAACCTTCAGCGGACCGCTCATTAAGAATAAACTTTTTTTCTTCCTCAGCGGTGAAATTGAGAAAAGCAGCCAGCCCGGCGTTACCTATGTACCCAAAGGCGGATCAGGTAACGGCACGGTCACCAACGTACCGATCGATTCCCTGAAGAAACTGTCTGACTTTCTGCAGAGCAAGTACAATTTCAACCCCGGCGCCTACGACAACTTTCCCAATTTCACCTCTGATAATTATAAGGTACTGGCGAAGATCGACTGGAACATCAGCACCGTCAACAAGCTAACGGTCAAGTACAGTGATTTTAAAAATACGGGCTATTCTACCATCAGTTCCAGCGGCGGCATCAACGGTGCCAGCGGCCAGAGCAGCATCATTTCCTATACCCCGTTCCCGGGTCGCTTCGGTCCCAATGCATCCGGTTTCGCCAATGAGAATTACAACATCGTGGATAAAGTGCGGTCCGGCTCCATCGAACTCAACACCAACCTGCACGGAAAGATCGCCAACCAGTTCCTGGCCACCATCACCAAAATCAGCTCCATCAAAGGACACGACGGGGCCATTTTTCCCTTCGTAGATATCATTGGTCAGACGCCCGGCAGCAAAAATAATTACCTGAGCTTCGGCAACGAACCCTTCAACGGCAACAACAACCAGGTGATCAACGACGTCTACACCATCACCGATAACTTCAGCTACTTTGCCGGCAAACACACCATCACCGCGGGTGCCAATTATGAATACCAGCGGGTTGGCAATATGTTTATGCCCGGTAGCCAGGGTTATTATGTATTTGGTTCGCTGGACGATTTCACCAACAGCCGCGCCCCGAAATTATTTTCTCAGAACTATTCGCTCGTGCCCGGCCAGGACGCAGTCTTCTCCGCAAACCTGAAAGTCGGCCAGCTTGGCCTCTACCTGCAGGATGAAGTGAGCATCAGCCCCAACTTCAAACTGACTTACGGGGTTCGGGTCGACCGCCCGATTTACCCCGAGCAGCCGCTTGAAAATCCTGCCATCACCGCCTTATCCTTCTACGCAAAAGACGGCAGCCTCACACATTATAATGATGGCAAATGGCCCACACCCACCTGGCTGTTTTCCCCGCGCGCAGGTTTCCGCTGGGATGTGGACGGCGATAAAACAACCATCCTCCGCGGCGGAACCGGCGTATTCACCGGTCGTATACCCTTTGTTTACCTGACCAATGCGCCGAGTACCAGCGGTATGTATACGTTCGGCGCGCTCGTTACCAGCAACCTGCAGAATTTCCCGTTCAACCCCGACCCACACGCCTATAATCCTTTTTATAATACGACACTCGACCCCGCCGTCTTCCCGACCAAGGCCGGTAGCGTAGCCCCCAGCGGCGGTTTTGCCCTGATCGATCCCGACTTTAAATTCCCGCAGGTGTGGCGTACCAATTTTGCCGTTGATAAACAACTGGGCAAGGGCTGGAACCTTACGCTTGAAGCGTTATACACCAAGGATTTGAATGACGCCGTTATGCGCAATGCCAACCAGAAAGCCACCGATACCGTGGTAAATGCAGGTCCTGGAGACGTACGCGGCCGTTTCAGCAGCACCAGCAATACCCTGCGCCGCCTGAACACCGGCATCGCCAACGCCATCGTCTTGGAGAACACCAATCGCGGTGGATCCATCTCCCTCACCGCCTTACTGTCGAAAAGCTTTTCCAAAGGATTATATGGTTCACTCGCCTATACTTATACCTATGCCAGTGAAGTGACCGCCAACCCCGGCAGCCAGGCAGCCTCCGTATGGAGCATCAACGCCACGGCCGGCACCCAAAATGACCGCGAGCTGTCCTATTCTCAATATGCTGTTCCGCACCGTATCGTGGCTACCCTCAGCTATCGCGTGGAATACCTAAAACACCTGGCATCCACCTTCACCTTCTTCTATGAGGGCGCTTCCCAGGGAACCTATAGCTATATCTACAATGGCGACCTGAACAATGATGGCAATTCGGCTGACCTCATCTATATTCCCAAAGATCCGTCTGGTATTAAATTCGCGCCGCTGGCCGCCAGCGGAACTACCCCGGCCTTCACCGCGCAGCAGCAGTCCGACGCCTTCTTCCAGTTCATCTCCAAAGATCATTACCTGAGCCGCCACATGGGCCAGACTTCGGAAAGAAATGCCGCCAGATACCCGTTCTATCACCGCCTGGATTTCAATTTCCAGCAGGACCTGTTCACCAACATCGGCCGGAACCGCAATACGTTGCAGTTCAACATGTCAGTCGTCAACTTCCTCAACCTGGTCAACCACGACTGGGGCATCCGGAAACAAACCATCGTCACTAACCCCCTGAAAGTGGTAAGTGTCGTAAAGGGGGAGCCGACCTATACCCTGGCCACCTTCAACGGCGACCTGGTACGGGCACCGTATATCAATGTGAACTCGACCTCCACCACCTATGGCATCCAGCTGGGAGTGAAATATATCTTCTAAGGCAAAAGCCGGTCAATAACAAAAGCTGCAGGCCAACACCTGCAGTTTTTGTTTTATAAAATACGATGATCCCTTCCGTCACCAGGCAGGCTAGTTATGGTAACAATTTCTTAAAGTTCAGTTAACCATGAGATGCTTGTCCAGGTCGCATATTTGCGCATGATTGGGGGTTAAAATGAAAGTTAACAAGATGTGAATTTAATTGTGTCAAGCTCAACCGCTGCGCTCGATTTTCCCTTACTTTCGCGACTCGTTAGCATTGTGCCGGCATCGCCGGCGCCACATCATGCCGGTTGCTTTCCCCACTAAAGATGAATCCTTTCCGAAATCGGACTTGACGCTCCTTATTTTTTCCACCGGGTAAGAAATAGGGTCATTACGCACTGCACATCAAAACAAATATGAATATGAGAAGAGTAGTTTTATGTTTCGCTGCCATTTTACTGATGGCAGGCATTTCCCTTCCGGGATTCAGCCAGGAAACAACGGCTGACATCCAGGGCTCCGTCACCGATGGCACCGCCGGCTTACAGGGAGCAACAGTGGTAGCCACCCACGGGCCCTCAGGCACCGTGTACACCACCACTTCGCGTAAAGATGGCCGCTATAACTTTGCAAACGTGCGTGTGGGCGGCCCCTACGAAATTAAAGTGACCTACACCGGCTTTAAAGCCGAGAAACAAAGCAACATCATCCTTAACCTCGGCCAGACATACACCGGCGATTTCAGCCTGAAATCATCGGGGGAACTGACTGAAGTGATAGTCACCGGTGCCAGGCAGAACAAACTGTTCAACAATGCCCATACCGGCAGCCAGGAAGTGATCTCGCACGACCAGATCCTCCGCCTGCCCACGATCAACCGCTCTATCCAGGATTACACGAAACTGGAACCTACCTCAAACGAATCAAGTTTCGGCGGCCGGAGTTCACAGTTTAATAACCTTACCGTAGATGGTGCAAACTTCAACAATGGATTCGGATTGTCGTCCTCCATCGGCGGCCAGGTGGGTACGCAGCCCATCAGCCTCGATGCCATCGACCAGATACAGGTCAACGTATCACCGTATGATGTAAAACAGGGCAGCTTCACCGGTGCCGGCGTCAATGCCGTTACCAAAAGCGGTACCAACCAGTTCCAGGGTTCCGTGTACACTTACCTTAAAGGACCGGGCACACAGGGTTACAACGTGGAAAATACCAAGGTTCCCCGTCCGACCTTTAAATATTATGCCCGCGGTGCCTATCTCGGCGGGGCTATCGTAAAAAACAAACTGTTTTTCTTCGGCAGCTACGAAGAAACAAATGAGACGTCACCCGCTTATACCGCTGTCGCCAGTTCTTCTTCCAATGCCCCGAGCCCCGGTTCCGTATCACAGGCTACCGTCAACCAGCTCGATTCCCTGTCGTCTTTCCTGAAGTCGAAATATAATTACGATCCGGGTTCTTACCAGGGCTACTCTTTTGTAACCAAAAGCAGGAAAATAACGGCGAAGATCGACTGGAACATCAACAGCAAGAATACCCTCACCCTGAAATACAATTACCTGCGCTCTTCTTCAGAACGGCCGCAGAGCACAAGCCGCAGCGGCTCCGGTTTTGTACGCGGCCCGGCTTCACAGAGTTTTACCTACGGGTTGCCTTTCAGCGGCAGTAAATACATCGTCAACAACAATGCGGATATCTTCATCGCTGAACTGAATACCCGCTTCAGCAATAAATTCAGCAATAAATTCCAGGCCGGCTATACCCGCGAGCGTGACCCGCGTGCGCCAGGCGTTCCCGGTACCACACTGCCGATGATCGACATCCTGAACGGTTCCGGTAATACCTACGGTTCCCAGATCCTGGCCTCATTTGGCTACGAAACCTTTACGTACGGTAACCTCATCAACACCGACGTTTACCAGGTATCGGATATCGCCACCCTGTACAAAGGTGCTCACGAAATTACTTTCGGTACCCAGGACTACTACCGCAAATACGACGATGCGTTTGCACCAAACTATGCTGGTGGTTACCAGTTCCCTTCGCTGCAGGCTTTCTATACGGCTGCCAACGGCGGAGCTGCAGTGGACAAGTACTTCCAGGAATGGTCTAATATTCCCGGCGGTCCGTTCCCGTTATATTCTGCGGGTTCAACCGAGATCGGTGTCTTTATCCAGGACAAATGGAGGGCAACCAGGAACTTTACCCTTACTTATGGCCTGCGTTTCGATGAGACCATCTACAAACAGATTTACCTCGACAACCCCTATTTCAATGCCCTTACCTTTAAAAATGGTGCCAGCTACAACATCAGCAAGGCCCCGGGCAATTCAAAACTGCTGTCTCCCCGTGTAGGATTTAACTGGGATGTGCTGGGCAACCGCACCCTCCAGGTACGTGGCGGCCTCGGTATCTTCACCGGTCCCCCGCCATTTGTATGGCTGGCCAACCAGCCCGGTAACAACGGGGTGCTGATCGCGAGCGGTAATTACACGAACGTACCCATCACGTCCGATGCCGTGAAGAATCCGCCGGCAGGCGTAAACACCACGCCCCCGACAACTGTTCAGAGCGCGACCAGCTACGGTGCAGCCGTTACCAGCGATAACTTTAAATATCCCACCGTGCTGAAAACCAGCCTGGCGATAGACAAGAAACTGGGAGACGACTGGGTAATCACTGCTGAAGCGTCTTATTCCAAGGACATCAACGCGGTTTACTTCTCTAATGTAAACCTCAATGAAAGTAATGCGTTTGCGCTCAGTGGTGCGGATAACCGCCAGCGCTATCTTACCGTAGCCAACAGCAATAAATATTACTATGGTGCCGGCGGTGCTACGCAGACCAACCCCAACCTCAGCAATGCTATTCTCCTGGCTAATTCCAACAAGGGTTATTCTTATACCCTTACCGGTCGGATCCAGAAACAATTCCGTAACCTTAACGTAAGCGTGGCGTATACGTACAGCAAGGCAAAAGACATAGCCACCGGTGGCAGTACAGCAAACAGTCTCTGGAGTGGCCGCTCAGTAGGTAACGCAGATCCAAATGGTCAGAACCTGGCTTATTCAGACTTCTACCAGCCGCATCGTGTAATCGCTTTCGCGTCTTACCGGATCGCCTATGCCAAACATTTCGCTACCTCTATCGGTGCGATCTTTGAAGCCGCCCCGACCGGTGTAGGTTCTTATACCTACGGCAACGACCTCAACGGTGATGGCAACAACGGTAACGACCTTATCTACGTTCCGCGCACCCAGAGTGAAATCAATCTCGTGAAGGCAGGATCGGGCGGTCTCGGTACCGGCACTTCCGCTGACCCGAGGACGGCTAACCAGATCTGGAACCAGCTGAACAATTTCATCAACCAGGACCGTTACCTCTCTTTCCACCGCGGAGAAGTGGTGCAGGCAAATGCCGTCGTATTCCCTTGGTTCAAACACCTCGACTTAAATCTTACCCAGGATGTTTATTTCATGACCAAAAATGACAAACACACCCTGCGTTTCACGCTCGACCTGATCAACGCAGGCAACTTCATCAATCGCAACTGGGGTATTGCCAAACAGCAGTCGACCTCCACACCGCTCACATTCGAGGGTCTGGCTGCCGATGGAAAGACACCGTCATTCTCTTTCCCTTACGCTGACCCGACTAACCAGGTACCCCTGGTAAACAGTTTCGTAAACAATACCGGTATCTTCTCGCGCTGGCAGATGCAGTTCGGGATCCGCTACCTGTTCAACTAAACAATAGGGTGTAAGTATCATAATCAAAGGCTCCGGAATTCCGGGGCCTTTTTGTTAGCCACCGATAAGGAGGTTTCTGTTCTTCCTCATCGCCCCACGGGGGCAAAAACACCTGTTGAAGCCGCTACATGGGAAGCAGTTACTTTGTTAAACGCGGTGATATTAATTGCCTTTAAACAAGACCCTGTTATTTTTTGTAGTAATTTACTGGCAGCTTTAAGAAACCGTTTACCTATGGCGAGAAAAAAAATACCGGTTGCCCCGGATGGGGATACCACGTCGGCTTCACGCCGGGATTTCATCAAGCAATCTTCCCTGCTCACTGCCATTGCACTGGCCCCCGGGTCTGTTATCAAGGCTGCAGAAGAGCGCTGGGACGAAAAATTTGCCGGCATCTTCGAAAAGCTGCCCCTTCACCTGGAAGTCAATGGCGTAAAACATACGCTCAGCGTTGAACCCCGCGTAACCCTGCTGGATTTGCTGCGCGAAGAACTGCAGCTTACTGGAACCAAGAAAGGGTGTGACCGGGGACAGTGCGGCGCCTGTACCGTGCACGTCGATGGTAAACGGGTTAATTCCTGCCTCAGTTTGGCCATTACCAACGAAGGCAAAAAAATCACTACTATTGAAGGCTTGGCGGATGGCGATAAGCTGCACCCGATGCAGGAAGCCTTCATCAAACATGACGGCTTCCAGTGCGGCTACTGCACCTCGGGACAAATCATGTCGGGAGTGGCCTGTATCAAAGAAGGCCATGCCGGTTCACCAGAAGAAATCCGCGAATTCATGAGCGGTAATATCTGCCGCTGCGGCGCCTACACCAACATCGTTAAAGCCATTTCCGAAGTAAAACAGGGAGGTATGTCATGAACCAGTTCGAATACATCCGGACCACCGACAGCAAAGCCGCTATCAAAGCTATGACCAAAACCGGCGAAGCCCAGTTTCTCGCCGGCGGAACCAACCTGGTCGATCTCATGAAAATGCGCATAGTGGTGCCCGACAGGCTGATTGACATTAACCCGTTGCCGCTCCGCGATATTGAAAAAACGCTGACGGGCCTGCGGATCGGCGCCCTCGCCAGCAACAGCGAAGTGGCGGAACACCCACTGGTTAAAAAGAACTATCCGCTCCTGTCATTGGCCATCAATGCCGGGGCCTCCGCTCAACTGCGGAACATGGCCACCACGGGCGGCAATATGATGCAGCGTACCCGCTGTCCCTACTTTTTTGATGTTACGCTGCCCTGTAATAAACGCTCCCCCGGATCCGGCTGCAGCGCGCTGGAAGGCTATAACCGCATGCACGCCATCTTTGGTGCCAGTACAGCCTGCATCGCCGTCAACCCGAGTGATATGAGTGTGGGCATGGCTACCCTTGATGCCGTGGTGCACGTAAGCGGACCGAAAGGGGACAGGAGTATGAAGTTTACGGACTTCCACCGGCTGCCGGGCAACGAACCCCAAAAGGACAACAACCTGCTGCCCGGTGAACTGATCATCGCGGTAGACCTTCCCGCATCCCGGTACCCGCAAAACGTAGCCTATGTAAAAGTGCGGGATCGCAACTCTTACGCATTTGCGCTGATATCGGTAGCAGCGGCCCTGGACATCCGGGACGGCATCATTCATACCGCCTCCCTGGGCATGGGTGGCGTTGCCCACAAGCCCTGGCGGTTAACTGCAGCGGAAGCCTTCCTCGCCGGCAAAAAGCCCGTGGATGAAAATTTCCGGAAAGCAGCAGCTATCAGCATGGAGGGGGCAAAAGCCTATGTCCTGAATAAGTTTAAACTTACGATGGCACCCAATGCGATCCGGGCTGCCCTGCAACAGGCCGCAGCAAAGGCCTAACAACGGCATAACAACAGTTTTAACTATCCCGATCAAAATTATAGCATGAAAAAAGTAGTCATTGGAGAATCGGTAAGCAGGGTAGACGGCCGGCTTAAAGTAACGGGCGGTGCCCATTATTCCGGTGAATACCCGCTGCCCAATCTTGCCTATGGCGTGCTGGTGCCGGCTTCTGTTACCAGTGGAACTATTGTTGACATCGACAGCAAGGCTGCCGCTGGCAGCCCGGGGGTCAGGGCCGTAATCACGCACTTCAATGCACCCCGTGTTCCTGGTTACCAGGCAGGCGCAGCCAAGCCGGTTCGCGGACTGAAACTGTTCGCCGACAATAAAATATATTTCAATGGTCAGCCCATTGCGCTGGTGGTGGCGGATACTTTTGAGCAGGCTACGTTTGCGGCAGGATTGATCAAGGCCAAATACAACCGCGAAAGTTTTGCCACAGATTTCAGGAGCAACCTGGAAAAGGGCGTCACCCCGCAGGGTGGCCGCTATAAAGATTATGCACGTGGCGACGCAAGCCTGCTGGATAATGCTCCGGTAAAAATAAAACAGGAGTACAGCTTGCCCTCCGAAATGCATAACCCAATGGAGTTGCATGTCACTACCGCCTGGTGGGATGGCGATGACCGGGTTACCCTGTACACCAAGTCCCAGGGCGTCATCAGTTCCCAGCGGTCCATAGCCGCAGCGTTCGATATCCCCGAGAAAAACGTTCAAATCAATTCCCGCTTTGTGGGTGGTGCCTTCGGATCTTCCCTTCGTACCTGGCCGCATGAAGTAGCGGCTGTGCAGGCGGCGAAGATGCTGAAACGCCCGGTGAAACTTACGCTCACCCGGGAGCAGATGTTCACCCTGGTCGGGTACCGCCCGCTGACCATCCAGAAGATAGGTCTTGGTGCCAATACGGATGGCTCGCTAATCGCTATCACCCACGAATCGGTGTCGCAGTCGGCCGTCTACGAAGAATTCACGGAAAACTCCGTCAACATCTCCCGTTTTTTATATGCCAGTCCGAATGTGATGACGCGCTACAAGATCGTGCCGCTGAATGTGGGTGTACCAACCCCTATGCGCGGTCCGGGAGAAGCGACCGGCGCCTTCGCCCTGGAATGTGCGCTGGATGAACTGTCGTATGTGCTGAAGATGGATCCCATTGCGCTGCGGCTAAAAAATTATACCGAATCCGACCCGGAACGGAACCTGCCCTGGAGCAGCAAACACCTGAAAGAATGTTATGAAGTGGGTATGGAGAAAATTGGCTGGTCGAACCGGCCTGCCGTGCCGCGTTCGTTGAAAGATGGCGAATGGCTGGTGGGTTATGGCGTTGGCTGTGGCGCCTTCGGGGCCTACCGGGGAAAGGCAAACGCTAAAATTAAATTACTGCCGGATGGAACTGTCATTATCCAAAGCGCCACCAGCGATATCGGTCCGGGAACAGGCACAGCGATGACCGTGATTGCCGCTGATATTTTGGGCCTGCCGACCGATAAAATAACCTTTGAACTCGGCGACTCCTCCCTGCCGGTGGCACCGACCCAGGGCGGATCCGCTACCGTGTCTTCCGTGGGGTCAGCAGTGCACGATGTCTGCACAGCTTTTAAGAAGAAAATTTATGGACTAACCGGCAAACCGGAAGACAGCACCGAGGCCATCGCCTGGTCAGAACTGCTGCCAAAGCTAAACCTGCCGTACCTGGAACTCAGCCAGGAGTCACAGGGAAACGATACCGCTAAAAATTACTCGATGTATTCGTTCTCTGCACATTTTGCGAAAGTATATGTGCACCCGCTCACCGGTATGATGCAGGTGAAACAAATCTTTGCCACCGTGGATGCCGGAAAGATCGTCAGCCATAAGACTGCGGCCAGCCAGATGATTGGGGGCGCTGTTGGCGGCCTCGGTATGGCGATGACCGAAGAAGCGGTTATTGATGACCGGTATGGCCGGCTGGTTAATGGCAACTTTGCAGATTACCATGTGCCGGTAAATGCCGATGTACAGCAGATAGACGCGTACTTTACAGACAAGCCCGACCCGATCATCAACCCGGTGGGTACAAAAGGAATCGGGGAAATATCCCTTATTGGCGTAGCTCCAGCGCTGGCCAATGCGATATACAACGCTACCGGTGTGCGGATTCGCGACCTGCCGATTACGCCCGATAAAATACTGGAAGGCGAGGAAAAGCTGGGCTGATACGCACAACGGTATTTCCGTTAGCGTGTGAGTCTTTCTATCAGCAGGGCAGTCCGTTTGATCAGTTTGGGAAAATCATTGAGGTTGATGATTTCTCCCGGCGCATGGGCGCCCCGGCCTGACGCCCCCAGCCCGTCAAGGCAATCCAGGTACGCCGCTATGTATGAAATGTCCCCGGCGCCTCTTGCACCCGGATCCCCCGCCACCACTGGTCCATAGCCCAAAGCCATGTTCAGCGTGTTCAGCACAGCCACCAGGGAGTCGTTCCCGGGAGTCGGCGGCATGGAGGGAATACCATCCTGGAAACTGATTTGGGCTGTGGTACCCGGCAGGTGCTGGTCCACAATCATCCGCATCGTATCCCGCGCTTTTTCTTTTTGCGCTTCCGTCAGAAAACGAAGATCGCCCAGTACTATGGTTTTGGGCGAAATGATATTGGTCTTTCCACTCGCCGAACCTTTTTGTGCCGCATCGTTGTACGCCACTACGGAGCCCCCGATAAATAAGGCCGGGTTGAAAGTGAGGTATTGCTGGCTGCCCAGTTTTTCGCGGAAAGCATTGATGATACGGGCGGCTTCATAAATGCTGCCGTAACCCGCAGCGCCAAAGATGCCCGATGAATGAGCCTGCTTTCCTTCGGTTTCCAGTTTCCATTCGCTGGCACCCCGGCGTGCCGTTGCCACGGTCTGCAGGTTGCCGCCTTCGAAGGCAAGCGCCACATCATGCTGTTTCGCACGTTCAATAAAATCTCCGCGGCTCGCGGCTTTCGGTGATCCTGCATTTTCTTCGTCGCCGGTAAAGTAAACAGTGATGCTGGTATGGTCGAGCAGCTTTTGACGCTGGAGGGCCTGCAGGGCAGCGATGATGATGACATCGCCTCCTTTCATGTCGTTCACGCCCTGGCCGGTGGCGGTGCTGTCGCTGAGTAGCGCAAAAGGATTGGACGGCATGGCCGGTTCAAAAACGGTATCGAGGTGGCCAATCAGCAGGATGCGTTTTCCTAATTCCCTGTTCGGTAGGCGACCAGGTGCCCCGCGCGCCGGAGGGAATCCGGCTCCGGGATCCATTCAATGGTAAACCCGAGGGCAGACAAAGCCTTTGCATACAGCGCACCGGTTTGTTTCACCCCTTCCAGGTTAAAGGTGCCACTGTTGATGTTGACGCTTTCTTTAAGCAGCTCCAGTGTAGCCGGCAGGGCGGCGTCAACGGATGCCGTAATTTTCTTATCGGTGGAGGAGAGCGACTGCGCCGTGCTGTCACTCGCCAGTACGGTTAATAGGAGCAGGGACAAGGCTATTTTCATCAGCAGGTAACTTATTTAGCCGTAAGGTAAATCAATTGGCCGGTTGAGAACCAGCAGATCGCCTGTATCTGTTAATCAGCGTATGCAGCATATGCGTATTTTCATAGGCGTTTCCCAGCGTATTGTTGAAATAAGCATACACCTCCCGGCCCTCAGTACGCCATTTTTGTATACGCATCACATACCTTGCCAGTTGTGTGCTGCTGTAATCTCCGCGGTAATCGCCTTTGACCCCGTGAAACCGGCAGTACACCCAGGGTAGGTTCACCGGAGGCTGAACGATAGCCGAGTACGGCATATCATGCACGACAACGGCCGCCTGTACCTCCCCCATTTTCGCGTATACATCAGCGGTATACCATCCGGGATGCCTGAATTCCACCGACAGGCGCCAAGGGCCCGATGCCGGGTGCTGCCTGATAAGGTTTAGCAGGCCGACTAATTTATCACGGTACGTGGGGTCAATGGATTTCGGAAACTGCAGCAGCAGGCAGCCTTTCTTTTCGTCCGCCACCCCGCTGGCGCAGGCCAGGAAGTGATCGACATCCGCGGGATTGTAATGCAGCATCCTGCCGTGCGTAACCTGTTTCCAGCATTTTACACTGAACCGGAAATGGTCCGGTACCTCCCCGCTCCAGCGCATAAAAGTTTTGGCCTGCGGCACCTTGTAAAAGCTGCTGTTGATTTCAAGGCTGTTAAAGAGCGTGCCATAATAGCCAAGCCGGGAGCGCTGTTCAAACCCGGGCGGAAATGATTTTTTGGGTACCGGCAATACGAGGTTGCTGGTGCCGCAATAAAAATCAGGAGTCATTGTATGGTTCAACTGCACGCGTTTAACAATGGACAATGGTAAAACTGTGCCGGAATGTTACCCTTATGATGCGGTAACCGGTTCAATGAAGATCTGTTTGATGAGCGGGTAGCGTTCCTGAATTTTTTTGATTACCCTGCCAATGGCGTCAGTGATGTCTTTGGTAGTCAGTTCGGATTTAAATACTACGTGCAGCTGCAGCACGATTTCATCCGGGCCCAGGTATTGAGAAAGGCCATGCCGCATACTGATGATAGCGTCGTCCGATTCGACGATAGCGGTCACCTCTTTCATCGTGCTGATGCGGATGGTTTCGCCCATCAGCAGGCTGCGGCTTTCCCTGACCAGCAATAAAGAGATCAGGATGAGCACAATGCCTATGAGGATTGAGGCAGCCCCATCGAAGTATGGGTTGTGAAAAATATGACCCAGCAACACGCCGGCAAAAGCAAGGATAAGTCCGGCAATATCCCCCAAGTCACCCAATACCACGATGAATACCGATGGATCCTTGCTGGCAAGCACCGCCTGCCAGAAGCTGGCATCACCCCGGTTTTTATTAAACGCATTAAAGGATGAAATGGCTGAAATCACCGTGAACACAAAGGATACACCCAATACCACGTAAGTCCAGACCAGGCTTTCGCCGCTGAATGGCTTTTTAAAATGTATAATGCCTTCATAAAGCGACAGGCAGCCGCCCATCATAAAGATGATCAGCGACACGATAAATGACCAGAAATACAGTTCCTTGCCATAACCGAACGGCCGCAGCGCATCAGCTTTTTTCCGGCTGATGATGGTACCGCGGATCAGCAGCACCTGGCTGATGGCGTCGATGACGGAATGAATGCCTTCAGCCCTCATGGCGGAGCTCCCGGTGATCGCCGCAACGGTAAATTTGGTGACGGCGATGAGGATATCCGTACCCAGTGCGATATAGAGGAAGGTCTTCGACTTCATTTCGTTAAAAATAAAACATAAAAGCGACATACTTCTTTTACAGGTACCGGTTACATCAGGTGGCGGTACGGGCATGGCCGTTCTGCCCGGCAGTTTGTCCAGTATGGTCAGCCCTGTCGCCGCCTTTCCAAATGGCTCGGCCGGCTTCGCACCATGGTAAGGTTGGCGGATGCACCCGCTGCCGGCGGCTTCCATTAACAATGGCATACCATTCGTTTATGTAACTTGAAAAATCAACCGAGTACTTTATGGAAACGCTGACCCGCAGGATCATCGATTTTAATTATGACCGCATTCCCGAGATAACCGCACTGAAATATTCGGCTATGGCGGAGAATATGTTCCGTTTTTACCGGGGCACCAACCACATTTTTTACGAAGACCTGCATGCCGCAGCAGCGCTTCCGGCATCCCCCCTGGTTTGGATCTCAGGCGATTTACACCTGGAAAATTTCGGCACCTACAAAAGTGATAACCGGCTGGTCTATTTTGACCTCAATGATTTTGATGAAGC
>JBBROE010000081.1:0-20638 GCA_038229695.1 Chitinophagales bacterium
GAAAGCCAGCGCAGCATCGACAGCAACAGCCAGTCCGATTACCGGGAAAAGCTGGATGCCGAATTGAAAGAGCTCCGGGAAAGTGAAATGTGGCAGGCGGGTAAAACAGTGCGCAGCCTTCGCCCGGAGAACCAACAGTCCGAAGAGGCCGCACCGAAAAAAATGCCGCAGGCACAACCCGTAAAATAATAAAACAAGTGTAGGTCACCAGGTCCTGCGGCCCTGGTTGACCGGCGCTGATCTGAATAACATGAATGCGCCAACGCAAAAAAATGTAGGGCTGGATTTTACCGCTGCAGCAGAACGACTGAAAAAGATCGTGAACCGGACACCGCTGATGCTGAACGCGAACCTCTCCCGGCAGTACAGCTGCAATGTTTACCTTAAGCGGGAAGATTTGCAGGTGGTGCGATCCTACAAGTTACGCGGGGCATATAATATGATGTCGACCCTGCCCGCCGATCAGCTGCGGCGAGGGGTGGTTTGCGCCAGTGCCGGCAACCACGCGCAGGGATTTGCGTACAGTTGTAAAAAACTCAATGCAAAAGGGGTGGTCTTCATGCCTTTTGTAACGCCGAATCAGAAGGTGCACCAGACGAAAATGTTTGGTGAAGATTTCGTTGAAGTGGTGCTCACCGGCGATACTTTTGATGATTGCGCGGTGACGGCGAAAAAGTATACGATTGAGCATGATATGGTTTTTATCCCTCCCTTTGATGACTATAAAATTATCGAAGGCCAGGGCACGGTAGGGGTGGAGATCCTGGAAGACCTGGCCACGGTCGACTATATGTTTATGCCCGTTGGCGGCGGGGGCTTAAGTGCCGGTGTGGGGGCGTACTTCCATACGTTTTCACCCCAGACGCAGCTGATTGGGGTGGAGCCTGCGGGCGCCCCGGCCATGTATGAGTCGATGCTCGCGGGAAAGCCCGTGACCCTCGAAAGTATTGACCGGTTCGTGGACGGCGCGGCGGTGAAACGAGTGGGGGATCTCACGTTTGGTATCTGTAAAGATGTGCTGCATGATGTGCACCTGGTGGCTGAAGGAAAAGTTTGTTCGACCATCCTTAAATTATACAATGAAGATGCTATCGTTGTGGAGCCGGCCGGGGCATTGTCCATCGCCGTGCTGGATGATTACCGCGAGGTGATAAAAGGAAAAAATATAGTCTGCATAGTGAGCGGCAGCAATAATGATATTGACAGGATGCAGGAAATCAAGGAGCGCAGCCTGCAGTTTGAGGGACTTAAACATTATTTTTTGATCCGCTTTGCCCAGCGCCCGGGGGCATTGCGCGAATTTGTAAACCACGTGCTCGGGCCTAACGATGATATCACGCGGTTTGAATACATGCAGAAGCACAACAAGGAAACCGGCCCGGCGCTGGTTGGCGTAGAATTAAAGGCCCGGGCAGATTATGAAGCGCTGCTGAATAACCTGGCAAAATACCAGATCAACTATACCGAGCTCAACAAAAATGACAACCTGTTTGGCTACCTGGTGTAGGAGGGTCGCGGGCTTATTTCCCGGGTTAGTCTACCTCCCAAAAGGGTAGTAAAATGTTAATGATTTGGCGGTTTTTTTGCTGATAAATTTGTATTTTTAAGAGTTGCTTGCTTGCCTGTGTAAAGTTCCTGTGAAATCGCCTGTTTTTATTGATTTTTCTCACCAAACAGCTTATCAACGATGGCAAGCAATACGGGGTTATACTCCCCTGAATTTGAACACGACGCGTGCGGGATTGGATTTGTAGCCAATATCAAAGGGAATAAGAATCACCAGATTGTTTCGGATGCCCTGACGGTACTGGAAAATATGGAGCACCGCGGCGCCTGCGGTTGTGAGAGCAACACCGGCGACGGCGCTGGCATTATGTTGCAAACGCCCCATGAATTTTTCTTCGACGAATGCATTAAACTGGGCATTCATCTTCCCTCATACGGCCGCTACGGGGTTGGTGTCATTTTCTTTCCGCAGGAGATTCGGTTACGGGAGGAGTGCCGGGATATTTTTAACCGCGCAGCGGAGAAACTTGGCCTGGAGGTAATCGGTTACCGTAAAGTACCGGTGAACAGGGAAGACATCGGCCCAACCGCATTAAGTGTGGAGCCGGAGATGGAGCAGGTGTTTATATTTTGCCCCGACCATATTTCCAACCCGGATGATTTCGAGCGAAAGTTGTTCGTACTGCGCAAATACGCCAGTCATACCATCAACAGTACCGTAAGAAAAGACAATATTGGATTTTACGTGGCCTCACTTTCCTATAAGACAGTAGTATACAAGGGACAGCTCACCAGCCTGCAGGTACGAAGCTATTTTCCTGACCTCAGTAACAAGCGGGTGGTATCAGCGTTCGGGCTGGTGCATTCGCGTTTTGCCACCAATACGTTTCCGTCCTGGAAGCTCGCGCAACCCTTCCGGTATATCGCCCATAACGGGGAAATCAACACACTGCAGGGTAACCTTAACTGGCTAAAATCAAGTGAACATGCGTTGAGTTCACCCTATTTCAGCAAGGAAGAAATGGAGATGCTGCTTCCCGTGGTTACAGCAGGGCAGTCGGATTCTGCCTGCCTGGATAACATGATTGAGCTGCTCACCTTTACAGGACGGTCGCTGCCGCACGTGATGATGATGCTCATCCCGGAGGCCTGGGATGGCAACGATCAAATGGACCCCGTAAAAAAAGCATTTTATGAATACCATGCTTCGATCATGGAGCCCTGGGATGGTCCCGCTTCAATATCGTTCACGGATGGAAAAATAATTGGTGCGACGCTTGACCGCAACGGATTGCGCCCGTCTCGGTATTGCGTTACCAATGATGACCGGGTTATCATGGCCTCGGAAGCAGGGGTGTTACCGGTCGACCAGAAGACGGTGATTGAAAAGGGAAGGCTGCAGCCCGGGAAGATGTTCGTGGTGGATATGGAACAGGGCCGGATCATCAGCGACCAGGAACTGAAGTCAAAAATATGTTCGCAGAAGCCGTATGGCGACTGGCTGAACCAATATAAAATTCGCCTGGAGGAACTGGATGAGCCGCGCGTGGCCTTCACCCACCTGTCGGATGCTTCTATTGCGCGTTACCAGAAGGCTTTTGGATATAGTGCAGAAGACATCGACACCATCATCAAACCGATGGCGACCGACGGGAAGGAGCCCATAGGTTCTATGGGCACTGACATTCCACTCGCAGTACTCAGTGATCAGCCCCAGCACCTCAGCAGCTATTTTAAACAGCTGTTTGCGCAGGTAACCAATCCGCCCATCGACCCCATCCGGGAGCGAATGGTCATGAGCCTGGCTGCATTTGTCGGCAATAACGGCAACCTGCTGGATGAGGATCCCAAACACTGCCATTCCGTTGCCCTGAAACATCCGATACTCACCAGTACAGAGCTCGAAAAGCTGCGGAGTATTGACACCGGAATTTTCCAGGCGAAGACCCTGCAAACCTATTTCAGGGCCGATGGAAAACCCGGTTCACTGCGGAATGGCCTGGACCGGCTATGCCGCTATGCCGAGGATGCCGTGCACGACGGCTTTGAAGTGCTGGTATTGTGCGATCGCGCCGTGGATTCTGAGCATGTGGCCATCCCGAGCCTGCTTGCTGCGGCCGCCGTGCATCATTTCCTCATCAGGAAGGGATTGCGCGGGCAGGTGGGAATAGTGGTAGAAGCAGGAGACGTGTGGGAGGTGCACCATTTTGCGTGCCTCCTGGCCTTCGGTGCTACGGCTATCAACCCGTACATGGCACTTGCCACCATCCGCAACATGAAAATGAAAGGGGAGATCGAAACTTCCCTGACCTGGGAAGAACTCCGGAAAAATTATATCAAAGCCGTAAACGACGGGTTACTCAAGGTATTTTCGAAGATGGGCATCTCCACGTTGCAATCCTACCAGGGTGCGCAGATATTTGAGATACTCGGGCTCAACAAAGAGGTCGTGAACATGTATTTCACCGGCGCCACCTCGCGGATTGAAGGGGTAGGGCTCGATGAGCTGGCACGGGAAGCCCTGGCCAAGCATTATTTCGCATTCAGCCGGAAGAATGTTCCGGTGGACCGGCTCCCTGCAGGCGGTATATACCAGTGGAAAAGAAAAGGGGAAGTGCATTTGTTCAACCCGCAGACCATTCACCTGCTGCAGTACGCCACCCGGATGAACGATTACA
Organism: Chitinophagales bacterium; assembly: GCA_038229695.1. Classification (GTDB taxonomy): domain Bacteria; phylum Bacteroidota; class Bacteroidia; order Chitinophagales; family Chitinophagaceae; genus JACMLD01. The sequence continues at coordinate 4,185 of JBBROE010000081.1, forward strand.
ACACGTTTAAAAAGTACTCAAAAGCGGTTAATGATCAGGGTGAGAAGGCGGTAACGCTCCGCAGTCTGTTCCGGTTCAACCGCAGCAGGCCGGCCATCCCGGTTGAAGAAGTTGAACCTGCAGAAAAAATATTCCACCGTTTTGCCACGGGCGCGATGAGTTTCGGATCGATTTCCTGGGAGGCGCACACCACCCTGGCGATTGCCATGAACCGGCTCGGTGGCAAGAGTAATACCGGTGAAGGAGGCGAAGATGAACGCCGCTACACGCTATTGCCCAACGGGGATAATATGCGCAGCGCGATCAAACAGGTTGCCAGCGCACGTTTCGGGGTAACGAGCCAGTATCTTACCGAGGCCGATGAACTGCAGATCAAGATGGCCCAGGGCGCCAAACCCGGGGAGGGCGGGCAACTGCCCGGTTACAAGGTAGATGAATGGATTGGCCGAACCCGGCACAGTACGCCTGGTGTAGGCCTGATCTCTCCTCCTCCGCACCACGATATCTATTCCATCGAAGATCTGGCACAGCTCATATTTGATTTGAAGAATGCCAACCGTGCCGCGCGTATCAATGTGAAGCTGGTATCCAAAGCCGGTGTAGGAACGATTGCTGCCGGCGTGGCGAAGGCAAAGGCAGATGTGATCCTGATTGCCGGTTTCGATGGTGGCACAGGCGCTTCCCCCATCAGTTCGATTAAACATGCGGGCTTGCCCTGGGAACTTGGCCTTGCAGAAGCCCACCAGACCCTCGTGAAAAATAAATTACGGAGCCGGGTGGTGTTGCAGGCGGACGGACAGATGAAGACGGGAAGGGACATTGCCATAGCGGCCCTGCTGGGAGCAGAAGAGTGGGGGGTAGCCACGGCGGCACTGATAGTAGAGGGTTGTATCATGATGCGCAAATGCCACATGAATACGTGCCCGGTAGGCGTAGCCACCCAGGATCCGGAATTGAGAAAAAGGTTTACCGGCGATGCAGAACATGTGGTTAATTTTTTCCGGTTTATGGTACAGGAGCTCCGCGAGATAATGGCAGACCTCGGCTATCGCACCGTTAACGAAATGGTCGGGCAGGTGGATGACCTGGAGATCAGGGATGACATCAATCACTGGAAATACAGCAAGCTGGATTTAACACCTATACTTTACCGGGAGCCGGCCTCTGCCTATACCGGCATCTATAACCAGGAGAAACAGGATCACGGCCTGGATGCGGTGCTCGACTGGCGGCTGCTGGAGGCCGCGAAGCCCGCGCTGGAAGAACAGCAGCGTGTGGTCGCTTCTTTTGCGATCAGGAATACAGACCGAACCGTCGGTACCATTTTATCAAACGAGATTACCAAGAAATATAAAGCTGCGGGACTGCCCGATGACAGCATTCATGTGAATTTCAACGGCACGGCAGGTCAAAGTTTCGGGGCGTTTACCACCCGCGGTCTTACCATGGAACTGGAAGGTGATGCCAATGATTATTTCGGTAAGGGGCTTAGCGGGGCAAGGCTAATCATCTATCCAAGCCGCGAGGCAACTTTTGTTCCGGAGAACAACAGTATTATTGGAAATGTAGCCTTTTACGGAGCCACTTCCGGTGAGTCGTTTATACGCGGCAAGGCCGGCGAGCGGTTCGGTGTGCACAATTCGGGCGCCCGGGTGGTGGTGGAAGGCGTAGGGGATCATGGGTGCGAATATATGACGGGCGGGCAGGTGGTGATCCTCGGTGACACGGGCAGAAACTTTGCTGCAGGGATGAGCGGGGGTATTGCCTATGTATATGATGTGAGGGGGAGATTCAGTGAAAACTGCAACCGGGAAATGGTCGATTTAGATCCGCTTGACAGCGAAGATGGTATCGTGCTCAATGACCTGATAACGAAACACTATGCGTACACCGCCAGCACGGTGGCGAGGTTTGTCCTCGATGACTTCGACAACCAGCTGAAAAATTTCGTAAAGGTATTTCCAAAGGATTATAAAAAAGTGCTGAGTGAAAGCAGGGTGGTGCAGGTGCAGGCCGGGAAATAGGAAGGTGGCTGACAGTTGCAATAAACTTTAATAAACAGGGATTTAATATGGGGAAACCAACGGGGTTTATGGAATTTACGCGCGAGTTGCCGGCGAAAAAGCCGGTGCAGGAGCGGTTGCAGCATTATCATGAATTTATTGATAGGTATTCCGATGAGAAGCTCAATCACCAGGCAGCGCGCTGTATGGATTGCGGCATCCCGTTCTGCCATAGCGGCTGCCCGCTGGGTAATGTAATTCCAGATTTCAATGACGCGGTTTACCGCAAGAGCTGGCAGGAAGCGTACGATATCCTGATCTCGACCAATAACTTCCCTGAATTTACGGGCCGTATTTGTCCGGCGCCGTGTGAGCATGCCTGCGTCCTGGGTATTAACCAGCCTGCGATCACGATCGAGGAAATCGAAAAACATATAATTGAAATCGCTTTCGACAAGGGATTTGTAAAGGCCCGTAAGCCCAATATGCGGTCGGGTAAAAAGATCGCTGTGATTGGTTCCGGGCCTGCAGGACTTGCAGCGGCAGCGCAATTGAATTATGCAGGCCACCAGGTAACCGTATATGAAAGGGATGATGCACCCGGCGGTCTACTCCGGTATGGAATACCCGATTTTAAACTGGAAAAATGGGTGGTGGATCGCAGGATTAGCCTGATGGAAGAAGAAGGCATCGTTTTCATCTGCAATGCTCATGTGGGCGTGAATGTCGGGATAAATGATTTGCTGCGCGAAAACCAGGCAATCGTTTTGGCCGGCGGGGCGACTGTACCAAGGGATTTGAAGATTCCGGGCAGAGAATTAAAAGGCGTTTACTTCGCCATGCAATTTTTAAAACAACAGAACAAACGCAATGCCGGCAAGGATCCGCATGCCAACCCCCGGATTGAAAGCAATATATTTTCCGAAGTTCTGCTGGCAGCCGGGAAAGATGTTGTGGTTATTGGCGGGGGGGATACCGGCAGCGATTGTGTGGGAACGTCCAATCGCCAGGGAGCCATTTCCGTCACCCAGTTCGAGTTGCTGCCGAAGCCACCCGAAATGCGCACGTCGTTAATGCCCTGGCCTTCGTTCCCGATGACGTTGAAAGTATCCAGTTCTCATGAAGAAGGTGCTGACCGTAAATGGGCCATTGCGACCAAGGAATTTTTGGGCGATGAAGACGGGAACCTGAAAGCGTTGAAGATTGTGGATTTGGAATGGAAAGGATCCGAACCAGGCCGGCCGGCGCAATTTACGGAGGTGGCCGGCAGTGAGCGGGTAATACCCTGCCAGCTGACCCTGCTGGCTATGGGATTTGTGTCACCCGATCACCAGGGGTTGCTGACGGAATCGGGTATCGACCTGGATGAACGGGGCAATGTAAAAGCGGGCGAAAGAAGTTACCAGACCAATATCAACAAAGTATTTACCGCCGGGGATATGCATCGTGGACAGAGCCTCGTGGTCTGGGCGATCAGCGAAGGGCGGGAGTGCGCCCGGAAAGTCGACGAATTCTTAAATGGCGGCAGCTCTATACTGGAAAGCAAGGATCAAAATCTACTCCTGGCGTTGTAAATCATAGACATAGAATCAACACTGCAGCCATCTCCAACCGGGATGGCTTTTTTATACCGCAACATATATACATTAACCATATACGAGTAAAACACGTGGTCTACTTTAGCTGTTTACTTGTTCCAGTAAATGGTATTGCGAATGCAATTCGGAATTGTGGATAAGTGTCAATTGGTCTATTTGATATTCAGAAGGTTGTAAGAAAAACTGGAAGCCACTAGATAGGTTATATACATTATGATAAATTATATATTAATTACTCGATGTTGTTTAACAGATTTTATATATTTTAGCAAAAGGGTATGAATTATTTACGCATTCCGGTTTAATCTTGACTAACAACTAATACTTTGAATAACCTGACGCTCAAAAGAACGCTTCCATTCCTGGTCCTGGCCGCTGTTTCAATAGCAGCGATTTTTATTCGTCCGGACGCCGTGTTCGACGGGTCGAAGCTGTACAGTGGCGCAGACATGTCATGGATCCTCGTCGCCACTGCGCTCGTGTTTATCATGACACCCGGTCTTTCGTTTTTTTATGGCGGTATGGTGAACCGCAAGAATGTGCTGTCTACCATGATTAAGAGTTTTGTGGCAGCCGGCATCGTAAGTATCATCTGGCTGGTGTTTGGGTTCAGCATGTCTTTCGGCCCAAGCATTCATGGAATAATAGGCAATCCTTTTCATTTTGCTTTTTTCAGGGGTGTATTTTCTTCATCCCCCTGGCCGGGTGGACCCACGATCCCCATGCCCCTGTTCGCCCTGTTCCAGCTGATGTTTGCCATTATCACACCTGCCTTAGTTGTCGGTGCCGTTGCCGAAAGGGTGCGGTTTACCGCCTATGTTTTGTTCATCGTCCTGTTCTGTACCTTAATATATTTCCCTGTAGCGCACTGGGCTTGGCACCCTGAAGGCTTCCTGGCCAAAATGGGCGTGCTGGATTTCGCGGGGGGAACCGTTGTACATATCACGGCGGGCGCTGCCGCACTGGCGGGGGCTATCGTGTTGAAAAGACGAAAGGCGCATATTGACAAGATTGAAATGCACCCCGCTAATGTTCCCTATGTGCTTATTGGCACCGGACTGTTGTGGTTTGGCTGGTTTGGGTTTAATGCCGGCTCTGCTCTTGCCGCGAATGATTTGGCTGTTTCAGCATTTGCCACCACCAACACGGCTGCTGCGTCGGCCGGTCTAACGTGGATGTTTTTCGATGTATTGCGTGGTAAAAAACCCTCGGTTCTCGGGTTCTGCATAGGGGCAGTGGTGGGTCTTGTGGCCATCACGCCCGGCTCAGGGTATGTAGGTGTTGCCAACAGTGCCTTCATCGGTTTTATAGCCGCGATTATTTCCAACCTCGTCTGTTCCTGGAAAGCAGGTTCATCGCTTGATGATACCCTTGATGTATTTCCCTGTCATGGTGTGGGTGGAATTGTCGGTATGCTGCTCACCGGGATTTTTGCCCATCATTCCGTAAATGCCGCCGTGCTGGCCGACGGAAAAGTGAACCACCAGGGCTTGTTGTACGGGGGCGATCTTTTTGGGACACAGTTTATAGGAATGGCGATCGTGGTGACGTACAGCTTTGTCGTTGCCTTTATGATATTCAAATTTATCAACTTTATACTTCCGCTTCGTGTAAGCCTGGAAGAAGAGGAAATTGGGCTTGATGCCTCCCAGCATGATGAGAATTATGTGCAGGGAACGCTGCTTGTCAGGGCCAACGACTAGCCCGCATACCCAAATGGATTGACCGACCAACGAAATCAGATAGCCTGCTCGCCATAGAAAAAGGTACAGATATATGTAAGCCCCTTGCCGGGCGCATATAGCCATACCTTTTATTCAACCTTTAAATCAACTGCAATGTTAAGAAAATTCTGCTTTTCTGCACTGGGAGTCGTATGCCTGCTCCAAAGCCGGGCCCAGGACTCCACGGTGGCCGCTCCTCCGCCGGCAGCCACCACAACCTTCAGCGGGTCGGTCGACGTGTATTATCGTTTCAATTTTGCCAATGCAAAAAAACAACTCGCGACCAACAACTTTACCAGTTTTACCAATTCTCAAAATTCCTTTGAACTGGGTATGGCCTCCCTGAAGGTGGTGCACAGTTTCGGAAAGGTGAGCGCCGTGGCGGATCTTGGGTTTGGCCGGAGAGCAACCGAATTTTCTTATAACGAGACCGGCATTCTGGCGGCAGTAAAACAAGCCTACGTGACCTACGCTCCTTCGGATAAGGTAACTTTTACGATGGGTAAGTTCGCGACTCACGTCGGGTATGAACTGCTGGATCCGCAGCTCAACCGCAATTACAGCATGGATTATATGTTCTCTTACGGACCGTTCTCCCATACCGGTCTTAAAATGGATGTTGCCGTGTCAAAAAATTTCGGTTTCATGGTTGGCGTGGCCAATCCCACGGATTACCTGTCGGCCAGTTTCACCAAGAAGTTCTTCCTTGCCCAGTTGCATGGCGCCACTACGGACGGAAAGCTTACCGTCTACCTCAATTATGTAGGGGGGAAAGATACCAGCAGCACCACGCAGAACCAGTTCGATCTGGTAGCCACCATCAAGGCATCCGACAAATTCAGCATCGGTCTCAACGGAACCGTCAAAGCCGTTAAGCCCGACGGCGCATCCACCAATACCTGGAAAGGGGCAGCGATTTACCTCAATGCAGACCCCACTCCAAAATTCGGGTTTACCCTCAGGGGTGAATATTTTGATGACAAGAAAGCCGTGGCCGGCCTGGGGACGTCTTTTTTTGATGCTACGGTCACCCTCAATATCAAACCAGCAGATCATCTTATCATTATGCCTGAGTACAGGGCGGACTTCGCCGGCGACCCTTATTTCCTGAAGAACACCAGCACGCCGGAATACAAAAAAAATACGGGGTCTTTTATACTGGCCGCTATCTATAGTTTCTAATCATGTTGGTTCGGATATCCATTAACGTTAGATAAAATAGAGCAATCCTTTACCATCACCATTAAACCTGATGCCTCCACCTAACCAGCTTCAAACATCAAAACCAAAAACATGCAACCAAAACAAATGCTGAACCGGAGCAATCTCAGTATCCGGGTTTTTAAACTGACTACCCTGGCCCTGCTGCTGACGGCTATGGTTCCGCTCGTCTCCATTGCCCAGGACCCTACCGGCGCAGTCACCGGAACCATCAAAGACCTTGGTATCGATACCTTGGCGGCTTCGAAAGATACCGTGCTCGCCAAAATGAGCAGCAGTGTCAATACGATTGCTAATGCAACCGGTCACAATAAGATTGCCATCAATATCATGTGGACCCTCATCGCGGGCTTCCTTGTTATGTTTATGCAGGCCGGGTTCGCTCTTGTTGAAACCGGCTTTACCCAGAAGAAAAATGTGGCGCATACCATGGGCATGAATTTCATGGTGTATGGCATTGGTATGTTCGGGTTCTGGGTATGCGGTTTCGCCTTTATGTTTGGAGGGGCGCTAAATGTGGCCACCCTTGGCGGTGCACCTGGGGTGATTCCGGATGAATATACCGTTACCATGTTTGGCCATACGTTTGGCCTGGTGGGAAAGGTGGGCTTTTTCCTTAACAGCAAGGTGTACGACGTTGGTGTGTTTACCCTGTTCCTGTTCCAGATGGTGTTCATGGATACAACGGCTACCATCCCGACCGGCTCTATGGCTGAACGCTGGTCGTTTAAATCTTTCATGATCTTTGGTTTTTTCATTTCCATGTTTGTGTACCCGCTTTACGGCAACTGGGTATGGGGTGGCGGATGGCTGTCACAGCTCGGCGCCAACTTCGGACTGGGCCATGGCCATGTTGATTTTGCCGGTTCATCGGTTGTGCATATGGTCGGCGGGGTAGCCGCCCTTGCTGGTGCTATCGTGATCGGTCCGCGCATCGGGAAATATGGTCCTAACGGGCAGGTCAATACGATCCCGGGACATAATATTCCCATGGCCATCCTCGGTTCTTTCATCCTTGCCCTCGGCTGGTTTGGCTTCAATCCCGGATCTACCCTCGCCGGCGGTGATTTCCGTATCGCCATAGTTGCAGTAAATACAATGATGGCTGGTACGGCAGGCACGCTCGCTGCCCTGGTATTCATGTATGCAAAAGGGCAGAAGCCTGATCCGGGTATGCTCTGTAACGGGCTGCTGGCCGGACTGGTAGCCATCACGGCCCCCTGTGCTTTCGTCAATTCCCTGTCCGCCGTCATCATCGGTGCCGTGGCGGGGATACTGGTTATTCTCACCTATAACTTCCTTGACCGCAGGTTAAAAATTGATGACCCCGTTGGTGCATTCGCGGTTCACGGGGCTAACGGCGCCTGGGGCTGCCTGGCACTTGGTCTTTTTGCAGATGGCTCATATGGGGATGGCTGGAATGGCGTGGCCGGACCGGTCAAAGGTTTGTTTTACGGGGATGGAAAACAATTTGTTGCTGAGCTGATCGGCGTACTGGTCTGCTTTGTATTTGTATTCCTGGTGATGTACGGCTTCTTTAAACTGTCTAACCTGATCACGCCTATACGCGTGAAAGCGGAAGACGAGATCGCCGGTCTTGATATACCTGAAATGGGCGTATTGGGGTACGTCGACTAACCAACTTGTTCAACTTATGAAGGCTGCCCCACCCGGGCAGCCTTTTTTTTGCAAAATGTGGATATCTTTTCTGGAGATGCGACTTCATGTAAAAACGTAGATTTTGAGCACAACGACAGCAGTAATTGTAATAATTCAGAGTAATAACGTCATGTTGTAAGTCACCTGTCCTCAAATTCAGGAACCGGTGGCCACAAATTTCGAATGAGGATTATCACTAATATCATCCCTATGTCGCCCCAACAGCTGAAACTGCTTGCCAGCGTTGGTATAACCGATTTTAGGTTGCAATTTTACAACAGAAACTCACGATATCATGCTCCTGTTGTCTGTCACGCACTATCCTTTTTACTTCCTTTCTGCCGGAGTCAGCCCCGCGGTTGTGGAACTGGCAAAAATCCTGGCCGTGTCATTCGGCTGGATCGGCGCACTGGCGCTGTTCATGTGGTGGAAAGATCGCCGAAAATCGCGTGATACCGTCCGCACAGTCCCTTTTTCCCGCGCTGCCTGATCATTTTTTCCCGTTTTAAATACCTCATTCCCGTCTGCGTTCCCTGGCATACGGGTTTTTTCGTTTTGGCTATCTTAAAAAAAGCCCCGGCCGTTTGATACACATTAAAATATATTATATGTGAATATTATTATAAGTAACTGCTGATTGGTTTAAAGTTTGTATCTTTTTTTTCGATATTTTTGATATGTGAGTAGGATATGTCGTATGGTGATAAATCATAAATTGTTGTAACATGGCAGCGGTTAATCGGAAGGAGAGCAGACTGGGGTTCAGAATTATGACGCCGCTGCGGTATTTCTTCAATGACAGCCGGGCGGTCGGTGTACTGCTGATTTGCTCTACCATCGTTTCGCTGTTCCTCGCCAATTCCGGTTTCGGGGATGTCTACCTACGGCTTTGGCAACGTCCCCTGCTGTCGGGTACGGTTATGCCAGAGACGTCCGCGAAATGGATCAATGACTTTCTCATGTCCTTTTTCTTCCTGCTCGCGGGCATGGAAATAAAGCGGGAATTATTAAGCGGGGAATTGTCATCTTTTAAAAAGGCTGTGCTTCCATTCGGCGCGGCACTGGGCGGTATGCTTATACCCGCGATCATTTACCTGTTATTTAATCTTCAATCCGGATTTGTGAAAGGCTGGGGCATTCCCACCGCCACCGATATTGCTTTTTCTCTTGGCGTAGCTTCGTTGCTCGGGAAAAAAGTGCCGGTTGGTTTAAAGATTCTACTGATGGCCATTGCCATTATCGACGACCTTGGCGCGATCATCGTCATCGCCCTGTTTTATGGCGGACATATCCAGTGGCTGTATCTCGGCGCGGCAGCCCTGCTCTATGCTGCGCTATGGGCCTGCAACCTATTAAAATTAAAATTTGGAATCCTGCAGATCGTGCTGTCGCTGCTCCTCTGGTTTACCATATTCCATGCAGGGATCGAAGCCAGTATCACGGGCGTGCTCGTGGCGTTTGCCACGCCGGTAGGCAGCCTGCCCAAAATCGAGAAATGGATACATGGCCCAGTTAATTTTGTAATTCTTCCCCTTTTTGCCCTTGCGAACACGGCCATCCTGATACCTCCTGATGTTACGGCTTCACTGACCGGCTCCATCAGTATGGGCGTTTTCTTTGGACTGGTTTTGGGAAAACCATTGGGTATATACCTGTTCAGCAGGCTCATGGTTTTCCTGAAAATGGCGCATTTGCCGTCGAATACCAGCTGGGGGGGAATCTTCGGGATGGGGACACTTGCAGGGATCGGTTTCACGATGTCTATTTTTACGACTACGCTTGCGTTTTCAGGCGAGGGGACGAGGGATACCGCTAAGATGGCCATCCTGGCAGGGATGGTAGCTTCCCTCGGTGTCAGCTGGATTTATTTTGGTTTGTTAAGCCGGAAGACTTCGGTAGCCGGCATTGAACGGAAAGAAAACCAGCTCACCCGTGTGCCGGGCATGGCGGTAAGCTGACAAAAAAACGCAATAACTTTTTCATATAGGCAAGCAATCGTTGAGGCCGTCCATTTCTATGGATGGCCCTTTTTATGCGCCGTTTATTGCAGGCACGTTTACGCGGCCTACTGGTCTTAGTCAGGGAAGAATTTCCGCCTCCAAATCATAGTCGTGTGCCCTGGTGATAACGGCCTGTACAAAGTCGCCCACCACCAGCCGGGGCATACCCGGAAGGATAACTTCATTATCCACCTCAACGGAATCAAATTCAGTGCGGCCGATATACCGTCCGGCCTCTTTTTTATCAATTAGAATTTTAAAGACTTTTCCAACTTTTTCCTGGTTTTTTTCCAATGAAATTTCCTGTTGCACTTCCATGATTTCTTCCGCGCGGCTTTCTTTTTCAGTGTCGGGGATGTTATCAGCCAGGCCATAAGCAGTCGTGTTTTCTTCATGGGAATACCGGAAGATGCCCACCCTGTCGAACCGTTGCTCCTGTAAAAATACTTTGACCGATTCTACATCCGCTCTCGTTTCACCGGGGAACCCCGTGATGAGGGTGGTACGAAGGCAAATGCCCGGGACGGTTTCGCGTATGGCCTGCAGCAGCTCTTCCATTTCCGTACGGCTGATGTTGCGGTGCATGGCGGTGAGCATATGGTCGCTGGCATGCTGCAGCGGGATGTCCAGGTAATTACAGATATTGTCTCTTTCGCGGATTACATCGAGTATATCAAGCGGAAATTTAGACGGGTATGCGTAATGAAGCCTGATCCAGTGCAGTCCTTCAATATCGGCGAGCCGGTGCAGTAAATCGCCCAGCATTCGTTTCTTATAAATATCCAGGCCGTAGTAGGTGAGTTCCTGCGCAATGAGCAGGATTTCTTTCACGCCGCGGCTCACGAGGCGGCGGGCTTCTAACACCAGTTCCTCCATCGGTTTGCTGACGTGTTTTCCCCGCATGAGCGGGATGGCACAAAACGAACAGGTGCGGTTGCAGCCTTCTGAAATTTTTAGGTAGGCATAGTGGGAAGGTGTTGCCAGCAGGCGCTCGCCGACCAATTCTGTTTTGTAATCGGCATTGAACTGCTTCAGGATGGCTGGCAGTTCCAGTGTTCCGAACCAGGCATCGACATCAGGCATCTCCAGCTGCAGGTCATCGCGGTAGCGCTGGCTGAGGCAGCCGGTGACGTAAACTTTATCGAGCTTACCCCGCCGTTTCAGTTCCAGCTGATCGAGGATGGTATTGATGCTTTCTTCCTTTGCCCGGTCTATAAAGCCACAGGTGTTAACGACAACAATATTGTGATCCGATTTTTTATTTTCATGAACCACCGGTATGTTATTGGCCAGGAGCTGGCCGCTGAGTACTTCACTGTCAACCATATTCTTGCTGCACCCGAGGGTGATGACGTTGACTTTATCTTTCCTGGTGGTCCTTGTTTTCATGCGGCGCAAAGATACGCTTCCGGCGCGGTTTTCCTGCTGGAGCCAGGTTAAAACGGCCCCTCAAATGATGGGGCATGCAGATTTTACGGGGGGTGGCGGCATCCGGAGGTGCCCCGTGCGGTGATGCCGTTGAAGTGCTTGCGACGCAACGATGCTGCCCGGCGTACCGCCGCTGGTACCCGAACCCGCTTCCCCTGCACGCGCGGGATGCCTGTATGCAAAAATCGCGGACGGATTGAACTGCCGGCGGGCCCGTACCGCTTTTTAAGCAGCCCATCCAGGCGCATATAACAGGTATGCGCAACCGCAATGCCCGGCGGGGATGATGAAAAAAAATTATCAGGATTTTTCGTCAGCCGGTGGCGTACCGGAAAAAACTTTTTCAATGGCGTGCATCAGGCCGGAAACCGGGCCATCCATTTTGTGGGTATGATCGTCCAGGGTGTCATCGTCGAGCAAGGTGCCGAGCTGCAGGGCAGCAGGCAGTACAGGCAGTATATTATTCCGCTGGCCCTTCATGTAGGTAATCACTCCGTCTTCTGTTAACTCGCCCGAAGAGGCTGCCTCCTGTTTAATTAACTGCTGCGTTTCGGTAGCGGCATAGTCGGTTTCCGCGGCTGCCGCGGCCGGGCTGCAGACCCCGTAAGCAGCGATACTGGAGATGGCGGCCTCCTTATTATCACCAAAGAGGATATCGGTCCATGATTTTTCTCCGGGTCCGTTAATCACCATTGCCGCTCCTTCATGGGTCCTGGTCAGTTTATAATAACCCATGAGCACAGACGCGATAACAGCCTGCTGGATTTTACTGGCGTTGGTGACGTCAGCCGCTGATTTGTCCAGCTCCTGGGTATTTGGGCTGATTTGCTGGAGCGGTTTACTATTAAGTGCCTGTTGCAGTAATTGGGTGATTGCGGTAGCCATAGTTGTAATTTTTTGGGGATGGTCGCTGAGCCGATAAAGTTAACTACTTAACACAGATTGGATTAAAATTCTGTGGAAATAAATTAAAACAGTATTAATGTTTACCCGTAGGCCCCTTCTGTTGAAGGAAGGGGAATGGAGTGATGGGATTTGGTGGACGGCCGTTAATTTTTCATGGATGCATAATCGCATTATTAGTTACATTTAAACTTTCAAATTACTTTACGAAATAATTTGCCAGCATGGGAAAATTGAATATCAAAAAACAACCAAAACAGTATGATGCAGTAATCGTGGGTTCGGGTGCCGGCGGTGGCATGGCGGCCTATATGTTGTCAAAAGCCGGGCTGAAAGTATGCCTGCTGGAGGCGGGGCCCGATTTTGACCCGGCCAAGAACTCGGCCCAGTTGAAAGGTCCGTGGGAGAGTCCGCGCCGCGGGGCGAGTACTAAATTTAGGCCGTTCGGTGATTTTGATGGATGCTATCATGGATGGGATATTGAGGGCGAGCCGTATACGCATGCGCCGGGGACGCAGTGGGACTGGTGGCGTGCGCGCATGGTTGGCGGTCGAACCAATCACTGGGGCAGGATCTCCCTCCGGTTTGGCCCGAAGGATTTTAAACGAAGGAGCATTGACGGGCTGGGCGACGACTGGCCCATCGGCTATGAAGATATAAAACCGTATTACGACCGAATCGACCAGATGATTGGCGTGTTCGGTACTAATGAAGGCCTGGAAAACGACCCGGACGGGTATTTTCTCCCTCCGCCGAAACCGAGGCTGCATGAGCTGATGATCAAGAATGCCGCGACAAGGGCGGGGGTGAAGGTGATTCCGTCAAGGTTGTCCATCCTCACGAAGGCCCTGCCGGATAATAAAGACCGAAAAGCCTGTTTTTTCTGCGCCCAGTGTAACCGGAGCTGCACAGTGTACGGGGACTTCTCGTCTTCCTCTGTGCTGGTACGGCCTGCTGTACAGACCGGAAATACGGATGTCATTACCAATGCTATGGCAAGGGAAGTCCTGACCAACAAGGAAGGGCTTGCCACCGGTGTTTCCTATATCAATAAAGACGATATGCAGGAATACCAGGTTATGGGCAAAGTGGTGGTACTGGCGGCCAGCGCCTGCGAGAGCGCCCGGCTGATGCTGAATTCCAAATCGCAGCGGCACCCCAATGGGCTGTCGAACAGCAGCAACGTGGTGGGAAAATACCTGCACGACTCCACCGGCGCCGGCATGAGTGGCTATATTCCGGCTTTATTCGGACGCAAGCGCTACAACGAAGACGGCGTGGGGGGACTGCACGTCTATTCTCCGTGGTGGCTGGATAATAAAAAACTCGATTTCCCCCGCGGGTATCACATTGAATATGGCGGTGGTATGGGCATGCCTTCTTACGGGATAGGGATGGGTATGGAAAAAATGAATGGCAAATATGCGGTCAACGGCAAAACCAAAGATGCCGGCGGATATGGTGCCTCACTGAAAGAAGACGTGCGTTATTTTTATGGGGCAGGGGTAGGTATGGCAGGAAGGGGAGAGGCAATGGCACTGGAGAGTAACCTTTGTGAAATTGATCCGGGCGTGGTTGACAAATTTGGCATACCGGTGCTTCGGTTCAATGTGAAATACAGCAGCTACGAGATCAACCAGGCCAAGCACATGAAGGAAACTTTTCGCGAGATTATGCATGAAATGGGAGCGGTAATTACCGGGGGAAATGATGACGGACCCGAAAATAATTACGGTCTTGAATCTCCCGGTAAAATTATCCATGAAGCAGGCACGGCAAGGATGGGGAACGATCCAAAAAAGTCTGCCTTGAACAAATTTAGCCAGGGGCATGATTGCAAGAATCTTTTTGTAGTAGACGGCGCGCAGTTTGTGAGCCAGGCGGACAAAAATATCACATGGACCATCCTTGCCTTGAGTATGCGGGCTTCGGAGTATATCGTAGACCAGTTGAAGAAAAACAATATTTAATACCTGGCTGGCTTTTTTCTCACCATCCATAAATTATAGCAGTAATGGACAGACGAAATTCGATTAAGGCCCTAATCATGGGTACAGTTTCTACCAGCGTACTGGCGCAGGCCTGCAAAAACAAGGATACCAAAATTGAAGCAGCGCAGCCTGCGGCAAATGAAGGCCTCAATTACGACCGCACCCCGGAAGAACTGGCGAATTACAAAAAGATAATGGGGGAAAAGTTCTTTACGGACGATGAAATGATTACCATCACTGTGCTGTCTGATATCATTATGCCAAAGGACAACCTGAGCGGCAATGCCTCCGAAGCTGGCGTGCCGGCCTTCATTGAATTTATTGTTAAGGATGTACCGGGCCACCAGACTCCGATGCGCGGTGGTCTGCGCTGGCTCGACGTACAGTGCCTGAATCGCTATGGCAGTGCGTTTAAAGATTGCACCGATAACCAGAAAATTGAAATGGTGGACCTCATTGCCTATCCGGAAAAAGCTAAGGGCAAACCCGAACTCACCCAGGGCGTAGCATTTTTTAACAAGATGCGCGACCTGACCGTAACGGGTTTCTATACCAGCAAAATGGGGGTAAAAGATTTGGGTTACGTAGGCAACCGGCCCAACCAATGGAACGGCGTACCCGATGACGTACTTAAACAGTATAACCTAGCTTACACCGATAAGGAATTGAAAGATTGTGTGAGCTTCGATAAGGCATAGCGAGTTTCACAACAAAAAGGAGCTACCGCCGGCAGCTTTTTTTTGAACCTGTTTTACACAAGAAAGCCACCCGTTACGGTGGCTTTTTTGTGTAAGTTTACGTTTATTGGACTACTGGTTAGCAGGTACAGGCGCCAGCCGGTTGAGGGCCAGGTTGCGCTGCTGTACCATATCGTCCATAATGTTAACGGTCTCGCTGAGGTACAAATCATTCCGGAGATTTTTGAGCCAGGATTTAAAACGGTCGTCTTTATCCTTATCCTGGGCATACTTGCCGGCATCGGCAGCAAGCGATGTTACGACTAACTCTTTCGGCAGCTTGTTCAGCGACTCCAGCTGCTTGTTTGTATCAGTAATCTTCTTTCTCTCGTCGCGATATTTTTCTATATTCAGGGAATACACTTTTTCATTTTCTTTCTGTGCCAGCCACTCTGTGTTGGTCTTGATAAGGTTGAACGCCGGATTGATATTTATCCTGGCTTCGCTGCTGGTACGAACGGCGGATGGGTCATAATAAGGTTTCCAAACGGTGTAATCAGCCTTCTGGATCTCGTCCCAGGGAAGCGCGTCAGGATCATCTTTTTCTCGGAGTTTGTAATGTTCGTACACGTCCGGCAGCACAATGTCTGAAGCAACCCCTTTGCGCTGTGTTGATCCGCCGTTGATCCGGTAAAATTTCTGCAACGTGAGTTTGATAGTTCCGAGATCACTGTTCGAGGTGATAAAACCCTGGGTTTTGTCGAGCCCGATATTCCGCTGCACCGTTCCTTTACCGTAGGTGGTGGTGCTGCCGATGATTAAGCCTCTTTTGTAATCCTGTATGGCAGCGGCAAAAATTTCAGAAGCGGAAGCACTGAATTCGTTTACCATCACCGCGAGCGGACCGTCATATAACACGCCGTGGTCACGGTCGCGCAACACGTTTGGCTTTCCGTCGCGGTCGCGTACCTGAACGACCGGTCCTTCCTCCACAAAAAGTCCGACCATTTTTACCACATCATACAGTGAACCACCGCCATTATTGCGCAGGTCGAGGATAATGCCGTCCACTTTTTCTTCTTTCAGCTTCACAATTTCTTTCGCCACATCGTCGGCACACCGGCGGCCTTTGGGATCATCGAAATCGGCGTAAAACTCCGGCAGGTAAATGAACCCGATTTTGGATTTGCCGTTCGATACCACCGAACTGCGCGCGAACGTTTCGTCCTGCACGATCTCATCCCTGATTA
>JBBROE010000082.1:0-20438 GCA_038229695.1 Chitinophagales bacterium
AGCAATACCGCCTGATCAAATCCCAGGGACAGCTGCTGGAACTGGATCAGCAGCAAATCATTAAGTTTCGACCGCCCGGCCGGGGTCAGCTCCATTCTTTTGTTGAGGTATAGCCGGCGCAGTGCTGATTTTACCATATCAGTATAGTAAGTGCCGTACGCAAAAGGGCTGCCTGTGCAGCCACGAAATCTTTATCGGGCGATGAAGTAAACGGGATCGTGCCGATGGCGGGGAAACCCGACCACTGAACGATTTCTTCCTCGTAGTCAAGATACTGATCATTGAAAATCCAGCCGATCACGTCGAGTTTATACTGCCGGCAAAACTCCGCGGTTAATAGCGAATGGTTGATACTGCCGAGGTAATTCCTGCTCACCAGAATAACCCTCGCCTGCAACTGCCGAATGAGATCGGCTACAAATTCGTGATCATTGAGGGGAACGAGCAGCCCGCCGGCCCCTTCGATGACCAGTGGTTTTCCCGCTGCGCGGCAGGCCGACTGTATATCCCCGGCCGCCGAAACGATATCGGCAAGTTGTAGGATACGATGCTCAGCGCGTGCCGCAATATGGGGTGACGCGGGCATCGCCAGCGAATACACTTCCGGGTGAATACGGGGTACTGCTCCGCCGAGCACGGTGGCCATCCACTGACTGTCTGTACCGGCCGACAAACCCGCCTGTACCGGTTTCCAATAATCTGCGCCGGTTGCCTCAGCAACAATAGCAGCTACCAGGGTTTTGCCAATGCCGGTACCAATTCCGGTGATAAATAAAGGTGCTGTCAAAATAATAGGTTGTAAATTTTTGCGGTCAGAATCCGGTGGTGCCGGCTTTCAGACCGGCGATGTTTCCGCTACAAAAATGGAGAACACCGTACTACCGTAATTCCTCGACGTCTTAAACAGGGGAAACCCGGTATAGTTGTTTCTTGGGTTGTGTTCCAGCACGAACCATCCGCCGGGCAGCAACAGTCGTTTACTGGTTACCAGTTCCGGTATCCTGTCAATCGCAGCGAGTGCATACGGCGGACCGGCAAAGATGAAATCAAACTGATCCGTGCATTGTTCCACAAACCGGAAGACATCGGACTTTATCACCCGGCAAAGGGAAATTTGTAAGGCCGCGGCCGACTGGCTGATAAAATCGTACATCCTGTCATCCTTCTCCACGATGGTCAGGTCTTCGGCCCCCCGTGATGCCAGTTCAAAACTTATGGTACCGGTACCGCCAAACAAATCCAGGGTCTTGATGCCTTCGAGCGGTATATTATTCTGCAGGATATTGAACAGACCTTCCCGGGCAATATCGGTGGTCGGGCGCGTATGCGGCATTTGCGCAGGCGGCTGCAGCCTTCTGCCCCCATATTTGCCACTTATGATACGCATAAAGCCATATTCAGCAACGGTGAAAAAAAGTGTTCGGGGTATTCGCGTAGCGCGGGAACGGAGGTAGCATAGGCAAAATGATCCATGGCTGCCTTCCCGAAATATTTGATAATCTCAAGGTATAGCGACGATGACTCATCGATCATACCAGACAGGTGCATGACCACAGATTCAGGGGACAGCAGGAGTTGCTGGCAGATGTTCAGGAGGTAATAGGCTACATCGCCGGCCACCTCGTATTCAAAGGCCTGCACAAGCTGTAGTACATTGTCCCGGGTGACCATCACCATCAGGCGGTTGGGATAGAAAGTCACGCAAAATGAAGTGGAATCCGGGGTTTCTCGCCGGTCCTCCAGCAACCGCCAAAGGCTGTAGTAGTGCCAGCTCTTGCCATGGTTGTACTGCCGCTGCAGCAACCGGTGCACGTCCAGCGGTACCCGGTACACATTGTAAAAAGATCGGCCCTGGATTCTTTCGCTCAGGGTGATCCCCTTGTTAAGGTCACCATGCATCAGTTCAACCAGTGCACCGCCGTTTCCGGCACTAAAGCCGGTTTCCGGAACAATCACATTCTCCGGGAAATTATAGACAATCGTTGTGCTCTCATAACTGCCCTGCAGTGCCGGCTCCCCCCGAATGATATGACCGACTTCCAGCGCCAGGTCGCCGTTGGCCGGAATGGCTATCCGGTATACACGAAGCTGCAATAGTTTTTTTTCTGCGTCCAGTACTGTGTAGGCAAACAGGGTTTGCCCAACCTCCAGCAAAAGGTGACCCTGCAAATGAGCGGAACGGCTTTCCGCTATGGTAATGTCATA
Source organism: Chitinophagales bacterium (assembly GCA_038229695.1). GTDB lineage: Bacteria > Bacteroidota > Bacteroidia > Chitinophagales > Chitinophagaceae > JACMLD01. The sequence continues at coordinate 2,206 of JBBROE010000082.1, forward strand.
TAATTGCTCGTACATATAAAGTGTTGCAAAATACTATATTTTACTGTTGAACAGGAAGCGTGTTCCGGGATGACCATATAATTATTAGGTTTGCAGCCATTTGATATGCCCATTACAGCACGATACAACGAACTGACGGTAAATACCGGGTACCGGCAAATTCTTGCTATCGCTATCCCCATCAGCCTGGGCATCCTGGTGCCGCAGTTCAATTATATCACTAACAATATTTTTCTTGGCCAGCTGAGCGAAGAAGCGCTCGCAGCAGGCGCGATCACCGGCGTATATTACCTCATCTTCGCAGCTATCGGGTTTGGGCTGAACAATGGGCTGCAGGCCCTGATTTCGCGCCGCGCCGGCGAAAACCGCCCGGAGGAAATAGGGAAGTTATTTATTCACGGCGTTTTTATCTCCCTGGCCATTGCGGCCGTTGGTATTCTCCTCACTTACACAGCCGCCCCGCAGATTTTGCGGTATAGTATTCATGAAGAGAGGATACTCCGGCAATCGGTTTCTTTTTTAAAAATCCGGATTTGGGGGCTCCCCTTCCTCTATGTTTACCAGATGCGCAACGCGCTGCTGGTCGGTACCAATCAAAGTAAATACCTGGTGGCCGGCACTGCCGCGGAGGCGGTTACCAACGTATTTTTCGATTACACCCTGATTTTCGGACACCTGGGATTTCACCGGTTTGGTTTTAACGGGGCAGCAATTTCCTCCATTATTGCAGAATTTTTCGGCATGGCGGTTGTCTTTGCCGTAATCCATTTCAAAGGCATCGGCAAAAGATTCTCGCTCTTCAGTAGTTTTGGATATGATGCCAGGACCACCCGTTCAATCTTTTCCCAGTCGGCCCCGCTGATCTTCCAGCACGGCATCAGCATCGTCAGCTGGAATTTTTTCTACATCCTCATTGAGCACCATGGCGAAATGGACCTGTCTATCAGCAATACCATGAGAAATATCTTCGGCTTATTCGGGATGTTTTCCTGGGCGCTGGCAGCCACCTGCAGCAGCATGGTGAGTAATGTGATCGGACAGGGATTACAGGACCAGGTGATGGAGCTGATCTGGAAAATTGTAAAAATAAGTACCGGCATCTCCCTGGTAGTTTGTCTTTTACTGAATCTTTTTCCCTCCGCATTTCTCAGCATTTATGGCCAGCGGCCGGAATGGGTGGAACACGCCATACCAGTGGTACGCATCGTTTCCTCCGCGTTGGTGATGATGTCTTTTTCAGTGGTCTGTGTAAGTGCCATCACCGGAACCGGCAATACCAGGGTGAGCCTGCTGATCGAAATCATGACCATTGTATTGTATTGTTTATACGTGTGGCTGGTACTGGAAAAATTGCAGCTTTCCCTCGTGATTGGCTGGATGAGCGAATGGATTTACTGGGGGTTTATGTTCACCTTCGCGATGATTTATTTGCGCAGTGGGCGATGGCGCAATAAGGTAATTTGATCAATGGGTCCACTGGTTGAGTAATCCCGTTGCTTCCGCTTTCACGGCGGTATCATCAGCATCAGTCACCGGCATACCTATCGCGGTCTGCAGCAGGGACACCGCTTTGCGGTCGTCGTCACTGCGGTGGTAGCACTTGGCCAGTTCCAGGTAATTTACACTAAGGCCCGGCATGAGCGACCGGCATTTCTCGTAATTATAAATCGCGGCCTGCAGGGAAGCTGGTGGAAGTGCGCCATACAACAGCCGCGCCATACCACGCTCAAAAGCGTTGAGGTCGCTCACCTCGTAATGCCAGCGGGCCAGCACATGGTAGGGCTTGTAATTGGAGGGGTCGCAACGGATGGCGGTTTCTGCGTATTTCTTTATGTCGTCAACGGCCGCCATTTTCTCCCGGCCACTCAGTAGCAGGGCTAGTCTTCCCATAGCAATGGACATTACAAAATTTGCTTCGGAATTCTGGGGGTTGACGACCAGCGCCCGATGCGCATAGTCTTTTGCACTGGTGAAATAACGCAGCTTTTCCTGGCGATCCGCCTGCTGGTGACCAATGGTACTGCACAATTCGCTGCATTTGCAGAGCGCGGCAAGGTCCGCCGGCGTGCTTTTAAGCAGTTGCCGGTAACGGTCCAGGGCCTGCAGGTCAGTGAGGCCGACGGCAGCGTGGTTGGCCGGTTGTTGTGCTGCCAGCGAAAGGGGCAGGCAGGCAGCTACAAGAAGCCGGAAGAGCAGTTTTCTCATGGCTGTAAAAATTTCCGGTGAATGGTAATTCCTGCTTTCCCCTGGAAATTTTCTATGGGTGGCTGCAATTTGTACAGCGAAATTTTTATTTCCCCGACATAGGGCCAGCTGGCCAGCACAGAATTGATGATCTCCTGCGCCACTTCTTCCAGCAGCGGCGAGGGCCGGTACATCTGTTGCTTTACCAGGCTGAAAAGCGCGCCGTAGTCGATAACGTCTTTGAGGTGGCGGATGGCATTATTCTTTTCCTCGTAACTCACGTCAAGATCCAGTTCGAAACCGCCACCGGTCGCTGCTTCGCCGTCAAAAACCCCATGATGGGCAAAAAAACGAAGCTGTGACAAATGAACGGTTATCATGTAAATATTTTACGCGGAGAAGCCGGGGCCAGGTTCCCTGTTACCCGACGATCAATAATGCGTCGAGTTGTGGTTGGCTGATAAATATCGTTCTGCATCCAGGGCAGCCATGCAGCCGCTGCCCGCTGCGGTTACCGCCTGCCTGTATATCTTGTCCTGCACATCTCCTGCAGCGAAAACACCTTCGATATTGGTCTTTGAAGTACCCGGCACTGTTTTGATATAACCAGCTTCGTCCATCTCCAGGAAATCTTTAAAAATCGCTGAATTCGGTTCATGCCCGATGGCCACAAAAAAGCCGCTGATCGGTATGCTCGTTTTTTCACCGGAAATCCTGTTGACAAGCCGTACCGCCTCAGTTTTCGACTGGCCAATGATCTCTTCGGTCTCACTGTTCCAGTAAATCTTGATGTTGGGCGTGGCCTTCACCCGGTCCTGCATCACTTTTGACGCCTTCATCCCTTCTTCTCCCCTGCGGACGATCATATGCACCGTGCTGCACAGCTTGGACAGGTAAAGGGCTTCTTCACAGGCCGTGTCGCCGGCGCCGACAATCGCTACTTCACGTCCCTTGAAAAACGTGCCGTCACACACCGCACAGGCGCTGACTCCTGAACCATTTAACCGTTGTTCACTTTCGAGCCCGAGCCATTTGGCAGAGGCACCGGTGGCAATGACGACCGCATCAGCTTCCATCTCCTTTTCATCATCGATCCATACTTTATAGGGCCGCCTGGAAAAATCGACTTTTGTTGCGAGCCCGAAGCGGACATCAGCGCCCATGCGCACTGCCTGTTTTTCAAAATGAACCATCATTTCCGGACCCTGGATGCCATCGGCATAACCGGGGTAATTTTCCACCTCCGTGGTGATGGTCAGCTGCCCGCCCGGCTGAATCCCCTGGTACATCACGGGATTCATATTGGCCCTCGCCGCATAGATGGCGGCGGTATAGCCCGCTGGTCCGGATCCTATTATCAAACAATGAACTTTTTCTACAGTCCCCATAATTTTATCCCGATTTACAATGTCAAACGGCAAATAAACAAACAATTTCTTGATTCACAGGTTCGACGAAATAATAATAGCTTTCGTCATCCTCATTCAGCAGCCTGACCGACCCTATTTGGGAACGGTTACGGTGATGTACTGCGAGGCATACCCACCGAAATACCCCAGGCCGCCGTTGATATTGCCCAGCACTTTCGTCGGCGAGGAAAACGGGTTCCCGATACTGCCGTAGCTGTATTCCATCGTCCGCCAGAAATCAAACGTGGCTTTGTCAATATTAGACAGTTTAAGGGTTATGGTGTCTCCCCGCGAAAAAAAAGAATAGTTCTTGGTGTCAAGCTTCTCGTTCCGGTTAACCCCCCGCTCCACATCTACGGTATAAGTGGTTCCGTCTGTGATCTGGTCGTCGAAAACAGAGTTGAGACCCGGGTAAAAAGGCTGGCTGTTTGCCTTCGTGAAATAGCGGGTATAATTTCCATATCCTTTGGGATCGGCAACCCTGGCTACAAGGACTACCTTCGAGCTGTCCGGGTTGTCCGGGGCTTTTTTCCACCAGGCGGAGTCCACTTTTTTTGCCAGCAGCGGTATGGTAGTAGAAGCAGTAAGGATTTGCCCATTGGCTTTTATGGTCAGTTGGTAGGTAGTATTGAATGCACCTGCAAAAAGGCTGGCAGGCTGGCTGGAATCCGGGCCATAATAGTACACGTTCAGGTTGGCCGGGGTGGGAACCGAATATTCCTTCAGCTGCTGGGTCTTCTGGCCGTTAGACATAGTGATGATTGCCCCGTGCACGAAGGAGGCCGCCAGCAAATCGGCAGAAATGCTGCTGAAATAACTATAACTGTTTGATAAAATGACCATCGGGGGCTGTCCGTTTTCGATCGTCGCCTCCACCACCAGCTCAGACTCGGTGCTGTCCAGCTTAAACACGATGGCTTTCTCGCAGGCGCAACATCCAAGGCATCCCGCAATAACCAGTATCCATTTACCCATAGAAGCAAAAAATTTTCGTTCAACAAGGATAGCGTTCTTGCCAAATCCGCTGCCTACCCCCCGCCCTGCGATGAATCTTCCGGCCAAAAAAAAAGTCCTTTACCATTGCTGCTAAAGGACTCATTATTCATTTACGGGAGTCTATCCCAGGTAAGCCTTTAGTGCATTGCTGTAGCGGGCCTTCTGCAGGCGCTTGATCGCCCTTTCCTTTATCTGGCGGATGCGCTCCTTTGTTAAATCGTATTTCTGACCGATTTGTTCAATGGTTACCCCGTTTTCGCCATCCAGGCCGAAATAAGCATTCACGATTTCAGCTTCACGCGGGCTCAGCGACTTCAGCACACGGCGGATCTCGCTGCGCAGAGAATCTTTCATTACATCGTCATCCGTATCAACTCCCCCTTCCAGCAAATCGCCCATGGCCACATCCTCTGCCTCGTGTACCGGGGCGTCCAGGGAGGTATGGCGGGTATTGCTTTGAAAAATATTGTTAATTTCTGTCTCACTCATTTCTAGCAACTCGGCCAGTTCTTCAGTTGACGGCTCGCGCTCATGCTCCTGTTCAAAGGCCATATAAGCTTTATTGGCTTTGTTATAGGTGCCGATTTTATTCTGCGGCAGGCGGACTAGCCTTCCCTGCTCCGCCAGCGCCTGGAGAATCGACTGGCGAATCCACCATACGGCGTAGGAAATGAACTTAAAACCCTTGGTTTCATCGAACCGCTGGGCAGCTTTGATTAAGCCGAGGTTGCCCTCGTTGATTAAATCGCTGAGCGATAACCCCTGGTGCTGGTATTGTTTGGCTACTGATACCACGAACCTGAGGTTGGCCTGTACCAGTTTGTCCAATGCCCGCTGATCACCCATCTTGATGCGTTGCGCCAGGATAGTCTCCTCCTCCGGCGTAATCATCGAAATCTTGGAAATTTCCTGCAAATACTTTTCTACCGCCTGTGAGTCACGATTGGTGATCTGAGTAGCAATTTTTAACTGTCTCATGAATTGTCTTAAGGTATAAAAATAACGATACCAGGGCGGGTACGATAAGTAACGGACTACGGACAAATAATGTTCGGGGAATGCTGCAGTAATATGCAAAAGGGCTGTTAAGCCTTCTATTCGTCCTGAACCGCTACGAAATTAAATTTTAATGTTGAGATGTCATAACGTTTTAAGAAAATACTATGACGTACATCCTGCTGAATTATTTCCACCTGCTCCAAAAAACACGTAGGCCTTGGGGATAGTTCATCGCAAACCTGCACCCGCTGGCACTTTCAGCAAAAGCACCTGTTAAATTCTGGGTGAACCCGGGCTGATTTAATTGGCGAAAAACTTAAAAATAAAATTGGTAACTAAAGATTTAGTTATACTTTTAGGGAACAACTAAAAAATTAGTTATCATGAAAGCGCTTACCAAATCCGAAGATCAGGTGATGCAGGTGCTCTGGACATTGAAACAGGGGTTTCTGAAAGACATCCTCGAACATACCCCTGAACCCAAACCGCACACCAATACGGTCGCCACCCTGCTGAAAATTTTGGTGGACAAAAAATACGTCGCTTACCAGACCCAGGGCCGCAACAATCTCTATCATCCCCTTATCAGCAAGGAAGAATACGGCCGCAAATCGCTCAACCAGGTGATGAAGGGTTATTTCGAAGGCTCCCCGGCCCGGCTGGTCTCCCAATTCATGAGCGAGAACAAACTCAGCCCCGAGGAACTGGAGTCCCTGCTGCAGCAGATTAAGTCATTAAAAAAACTGGATGTATGACCCCTGCCACCTTTGCCGTCAGGCTGGTTCTGGCCAGCGGCCTCCTCTACGGATATTACCATTATTTCCTCCGCAATAAATTATTCCACCGCTACAACCGGCTCTTCCTGCTCGCGATCATTCCCTTGGGTTTTGTGCTGGCAATGGTGTCCATCCCTATACCCTGGCTGGCCGGAAGTTCTGGACCTACGTCGCTGCCCAGTACCCTCTCGGTGATCATGGAGGGAAGCTGGGAAGAACCAATCATCATCTATCCCGGGGGGCATGGCTTCACCAGTTACTTTTCGGGGCAGCAATGGCTAATCATCCTGTACTGCGCAGGTATAGCCACGGGGCTGTTCCGGCTCCTGCAGGCACTGCTGCATATCCGGAAACTGTCCGCACGGCTTCCCGCACGGGAAATGGACGGCTGCCTGCTGTATTTAACGGAGGCACCCGGCGCACCCTTCTCGTTTTTTAACCGCATTTTCTGGGACCGGCATCTTTCTCTGGAGAGTCTTGCCGGAAGACAGGCGCTGGCGCATGAACAATACCATGTCCGCCAACACCACAGCGCCGACCGGCTCCTCCTGGAAATCGCCTGCTGCGCAGGATGGTTTAACCCGTTCTTTTACCACATCCGCAGGGAACTCATGACGCTCCATGAATTCATGGCGGACGCCGCAGCGGCGCGCCTGGCGGATCGCTCCAGTTATGCTGAAATGCTGCTTCATTTCGCCGGGAACGGTGACAGTCCCCAACTCACCCACCCAATGTTTAATAACCAGTTAAAACGCCGCATTACCATGCTCATCCATCCCCATCGCCGCTACAGTTATGGCAGCCGCCTGTTTGCAATTCCGGTACTTCTGCTGCTCACGTGCGCATTCACTTTCCGTTACTCAACCGCCCATCCCGGCCGTACCGGGCCTACGGATAATTTTACCGTTGTCGTCGACCCGGGTCACGGCGGTTCCTTCACCGGTGCCCAGAACAGCAACGGGCTGTTGGAAAAAGACATCAACCTCGCCATCGCCCAAAAAATAAAAGCCCTAGGAGGCCGCTACCAGGTTAACGTTGTCCTCACGCGTTCATCGGACCAGCCGGTGGGCAATGCCGGCACCCTGGCGGCTGATTTGCAAAATCGCATAGCCTTCAGCCGTGCCATCCGGCCCGACCTTTTTATTTCCATCCACACCAATGCGGACAACAATTCCGCTACGCAGAAGACAGGATTCGAGGCCTACCTGTCGGGTAAAAAATCGGATCAGCCGGCCCTCCTGCTGGCTTTGTCGCTGCTTACCAGCCTCAAAACCCTTTATTCGGTGGATGAACATATCCATGAGTCGGCCACGGGTGTCGCCGTACTGGATAAAACGGAATGCCCGTCAGTCCTGCTGGAATGCGGCTATCTCAACAATCCTGCTGATGCCCTGTTCATCAGCACGGAAGCCAACCAGGAAAAAATTGCGGAAAAAATACTGGGCGGGATCGTAAACTACCGGCAACAGCTAACCGAAGAAAAGCATCCTGCCATAGTGCGATCTTCCGCTGCCGCCCCGGCTGACACAACGCCTGACCCCACGAGGGGATTTGGCAAGCTGTTCACGAAGGTGGAAATCGAACCGCAATATCCCGGGGGAAACGGTGCCTGGGGGAAATACCTGTTTAAGACCTTAATTTACCCGCAGGCTGCAATAGACAAGGAAATTAAAGGCACTGTCCTCCTTCAATTTATCGTGGATACTGCTGGACGCGTCAGTACCGTGGAAGTCCTCAGCGGGCCACCGTTGTTAAGGGCAGAAAGTATACGCGTGATCAAAGCCAGCGGACCGTGGATCCCCGCGAGGCAAAACGGCAGAACGGTGAACGCTTATAAACGCCAGCCGATTACGTACGCTTTATCAGAACCAAAGAAAATTAACTAGCGCGGTTTATTCCCAGGCGATCTTACGGCCTTCGCGTGCTGATTGCTTTGCCTTTTCAAGGATACGCACCACGATGAGGTTATTAGGCAAGGACGACAGGTCATTACCGGGTTTTATTTTTCCATTGAGGACGTCGGCGAGGTAGTCCAGGTTATTGCTGTAAGGTGCGGGCGCCACCGGGATGTCTTCATATTTTCCCTGGTTGCGCCGCTGCAGGTCATTCCCGTTCAGGGCATGGAGGTAGGCTTTCTCGCCAAATACTTCCCAGTCTTTAATGCCGAATGGCCAGTCCCACGAAGCCTGTATTACCCCGGTGGCCCCATTGCCGTATTCCAGAAGTATAGTGGCGTCGTCATCCACGTCAGGGTAAACGGACGGCTTGAGGTGACGAATGACCGCACTAACGGCCACGGGTGGACGCCCGTCCATCAGCCAGGTCATCAGGTTTGCCCCATAACAGCCAAAGTCCATCACCGCGCCGCCCCCGTTTTTAACCGGGTCCGTCAGCCATTTCAGGAAATCCGCGCTGCAGCCAATTTCTTTGGGCCCCTGGTGTCCCATATGCACCTGCATCTTGGTCACCCTTCCCACCGCAGCTGAATCGGTGACCATGCGGTAAACCTGCTGGTTGCTGGCATACCAGGTAGTTTCATAATTAGTCAGCACCGGGATATTGTATTGCCGGGCAAGCGCAGCAATGCGATCCGCCTGGGCTACGGTAGTCGCCAGCGGCTTCTCCACCATCACGGGGATATGCTTCGGCGCACAGGCTTCCACCACGGAAACATGATCGGCAATGGCATTGTACGCCAGCACCGCATCCGGATGAATATGTTCGAGCATGACCTGCAAAGAGGGGTAAAATAGTGAATCGGGCAGCTGGTACCGTTTTTTATACCGCTCCACCAGTTGCCGGTCGGGCTCTGCAATCCCGATAATGATCACCTGCCCTTTTTTAAACTGGGACATCAGCCCGTAAGCATGATCATGGTTGATACCCGCAACGCCCACGCGTAGCGGTTGCGCATCTACGGTATAAGCTAAAAGAAAGCAGGCGAACAGGAGGGAAATTACATGTTTCATAACCAGCTGTATTTTGCGTTACGCAGAAATAAAGCCGGAAATTATTCCATTTTGCACGAATGGGCGGCATAAATTTATGCGCGTGCCGGGAAGGAGTGCCTGCACCGGTTACCCAAGGAGAAATACTAGTTGGAAAATTCGGAGAAATAAAATCCTTCCTCGCTCAGCACGTAATCGTTGGTCACCATATTCATCAGCGTGGTATGGATAAACTCTTCCATCTCCTGCCTGCGCTCATCCCCGATATTCCTGTTGTTGCGCACGAGCTGGAGCGACTGTAACTTCAGTAAAGCGAGGCGTGACATTTGCTGCACATGTTCCTCCATGTACCGGAATTTCTGGGCAAGATAATCCTGCTGGTTCAGATAAGGGTTGTTCATACGAGTGGATTTGGGTTTTCGTGGATCTGGACGCTTAGATAACGTAGCTATCCATCGAAAATTGTATCCGCCACGCCGCTTACCTTTACAGCTTACGCGCTTTATATGGAACCATTTAACCCCGGCGAATTCTATCGCCTCATCCGCCAGCGACGCAGCACCTTTCCCCGCCAGTATGTACCCGGTGCAACCGTCGATGACCACATCATCCACCAGCTGCTCGAGAACGCCACCTGGGCGCCGACCCATAAAATGACGGAACCCTGGCAGTTTACTGTTTTCACCGGTAAGGGTTTGCATACGTTCGCCCGGTTGCAGGCGGCCGTTTACCGAAACAGCGCCGGAGAAGGTTTTCATGATGCCACTTACCAAAAGCTGCTCGACACCCCGCTGCTGGCTTCCCATATCATTTCCATCGGCATGAAACGACACCCGGAGAAAAATATACCGGCGACCGAAGAAATGGCTGCGGTGGCCTGCGCCGTCCAGAACATGTGGCTCACGGCCACGGCTTATGGCATCGGGTGTTACTGGACCACCGGGAGTATTACCTACAACGGGGCCGCCCGCCCGTTCTTTAACCTCGGAAACGACGATCTGTTGATGGGATTTTTATATGTAGGTGTAATAGAGACTGCCTCGCCAGCGGGTAGCAGGCAACCGGTGTCGGAAAAAGTGAACTGGATAAAAGAGTAGCGTATCGCAGCGATAGTGAATTTTTTTACCCATCATCAGCACACGGGGGATCATCGTTGCGTCGCACCCTTCAGCCGCATCGCTTCGCTGCGCGCCCCGGTAGAACAGCACGTATACTTACACGGCAGGTTCCTGCTGGCTCAGGCAATGAAAGCTGCCCAACCCCCAAATCAGGTCAGACGAATCGATACCTATCGTTTCCCGGCCGGGAAAACAAGCGCTGATAATGCGCAGTGCCGCATCGTCGGAGGCCACATTAAAAGTGGGCACTACCACCAGGCCATTGGCAATATAAAAATTGGCGTAAGAACAGGGCAGGCGCTGGTCTTCATAAAACAAAGGCTCAGGCATCGGCAATTCCACAATATTCAGCTGCCGGCCATTGACCAGCCGCATCTGCTTCAGCTGCTCCAGGTTCTCCTGCAGCAGCCGGTAATTGTCATCCTGCCGGTTGTGTTCCACTACCGCAAGCACGGTATCTTCATTCACAAAACGAACGGTGTCGTCGATATGCCCGTCGGTGTCATCCCCCACGATTCCTTCTTCCACCCAAAGTACCTGATCAACGCCATAGTAATTGCGCAGAAATGTTTCCACCTGCCCCCGGCTCAGCTGCGGGTTGCGGTTTTTGTTGAGCAGGCAGGCCGTGGAGGTGATCAGTGTCCCCTTCCCGTTGAAGTCGACCGACCCCCCTTCCATCACAATCCCCGGGTAATACACCTTCAGCCCGAGTGCGTCACCAATTTTGGTGGGGATCACATCATCCAGGTCATACGGGGGATATTTATTTCCCCAGGCATTATATCCCCAGTCAACAATCACTTTCTTTTGCTCAGCGGCGGGATTAATAAGAAAGGCCGGCCCGTGATCCCGGCACCAGGCATCATTGGTGGGATGGTAAAAGAAATTCACCCGCGCCGCATCCACTCCCTGTTGCGCCAGTTGCTCCGTCGCAAATTTTTTCATTTGGTCGTCAGCAACATTAATGCACACCTGCTCATGTTTAAGCAGCGCCCCAATGAATTTCGCGTAGCTCGGAAAGATTGTTTGTATTTTACCTGGCCAGGATGCCTCTTTATGCGGCCACGACAACCAGGTGGCGCGGTGCGGGGCAAATTCAGCGGGAAAATGGTAACCGTCGGCTTTAGGCGTGGCCTGGAATGATTCCATAAAAGTTATAGGCTTTTTTGCAGCGGAAATTAAGTTAGTCCTGGTCGATATACCGTTTCGTAATCGGCTGGTAAGAATCAATACGCCGGTCGCGCAGGAAAGGCCAGTGCGTCCGGTATTTGTCGGACACCGCGGTATCAATCTCCTGCACAAACACCGCTTCCTCATCATGGCCTGCCTGGTAAAGTAGCGTGCCAAAGGGATTGCATACAAACGACCCTCCCCAGAACTTCATCGCCCCGTCTTGTTCCAGCCCCGTGCGGTTAACCCCTACCACATGCACGCCATTGGCAACGGCATGACTCCGCTGTATGGTCTGCCAGGCATTGTACTGCTCTGTATTCGTCGGCACATCCTGTTCGGTCGACCAGCCAATGGCCGTGGGATAGAATAATATCTCGGCACCCATTAGCGCCGTGATGCGTGCGGCTTCCGGGTACCATTGGTCCCAGCAAATAAGCACACCGATCGTGGCAAATTTTGTTTTAAATACTTTATAACCGAGATCCCCCGGGGTAAAATAAAACTTTTCATAAAAAGCCGGGTCGTCCGGGATGTGCATCTTGCGGTATTTGCCCAGGTAAGCACCATCGGCATCCAGAACGGCGGTGGTGTTGTGGTAAATGCCCTGTGCTCTTTTTTCAAACAGGGAAGCGATGATAACAACGCCCAGTTCTGCCGCCACCGTGCTGAGCTTTTCGGTGGATGGTCCCGGCACCGGCTCGGCCAAGTCAAAATTTTCGTACGCTTCCACATCACAGAAATACAGCGACGTAAATAACTCCTGCAGGCAGATAATCTGTGCGCCTTTCGCCGCGGCTTCCCTCACTTTTCCAATCGCCTTTTCCAGGTTGGCTGCTTTATCAGCCGAGCAACTCATCTGTACCAGGCCTATATTTACTTTTGACATCGGTTGGTTTTTATCGCGCAGCAAAATTAATCTTTATGCCGCAATGGCGCACAAATGAAAACCCGGAACCACGCAAAGCCTGCATGATTCCGGGTCCGTATTTAATTACATTATTTTCTGCCCATTTGCCGCAGGAAAGACACATGCGAGGCAATGGCGTAACGCACCCTCGGGTATTCAAGATAATCTACCCCATACTCCTGGCAGGCCTGCCGGATGATCTTACTAATCTGGGGATAATGTATGTGTGAAATTTTGGGAAACAGGTGGTGTTCAATCTGGAAATTCAACCCGCCCACCAGCCAGGACACCAGCTTGTTGCGGGTGGCAAAATTGGCCGTGGTCTTAATCTGGTGAACCGCCCACTCATCGTCGAGCCTGCCGCTTACTGCATCCGGCATGGGAAAGGCGGTATGTTCCACCGTATGAGCAAGCTGGAAAACGAGGCTGAGTACCAACCCGGCAAAAGAAGTGAAAATAAGAAATCCTACCAGCCAGGATGTAAAGCCAAGCATCCAGATCGGAAGGGCAACGAAAAGGAATGCATTGAATAATTTAAATCCCCAGAAAACGAAATGGTCGCGCAGCGACATTTTTTTGAGGGGCATTGCGCCCACCTTAGCTTTGAAATATTTCTGGTAATCCAGTACAAAAATCCAGAGGATATACAGCAGGCAGTACAACACCCAGAAATACCAGTGCTGGAATTTATGCAGCTTATATTTCTTCTGGGTACCGCTCATACGCATCCAGGGCTGGATATCGATATCGTCATCCACACCGTCTACGTTGGTGTAGGCGTGATGGATGATATTGTGTTTTACATTCCACATAAAACTGCTGCCCCCCAGCACATTCAGGGAAAAAGCAGCAAACATATTGATGTATTTGTGCTTACTGAAACTGCCGTGCGCACCGTCGTGCATCACGTTGAAACCGATGGCGGACACAATCCCGCCCAGCAGGAGACATTCCAGCACGGAGAGCACCGTTCCTGGGGTAAAAAACACAAGGTGAATGTATAACGCCGCAAACAAGGTGATCAGGAGAATGGCTTTGAAAAACAGGCTGAAGTTGCCGTAGGTCGATTTACCCGACTTTTCAAAATAGTTGTTGATCCGTGTTTTAAGCTCGGTATGAAACGAGTGCTGGACACTGGAAAATTTAGGCACTGACATGAGCGAATCTTTTAATTGAATTTTACGTGACAAAGGTACGTCCCGAACGGTTATAAACGGCAATTCAGGTCGCCTTTGTATGCCCGTAACTTAAAATTATAGGCATATTGGCGAGGATATGACAATGGCCCGACAATCCCTCGCAACTGTCTAACCTTTATCTGAAAAAATCACGCCCTCCAGCACACGAGCGCCGGGTCATATTGATGCCGGGGGATTATGTTTCGACTGAAACCAGGGCATCGAGACTCCGGATGCCGAGCTTCTTCTCCGATACGAAGGCTTCGGCATATTTTACCCCGATGCGTTTACCCATCAGGCGCGCCCGCGCAACGATACTTTCATAAAAGCCGGGTGTGGAAATATAGGTCTGCGGCCCTTCAGCGGCGTCTTTACCGGTATGGAACTGGGTCTGGTAGGCTTCCACCGATTGCATGCGTTGTTCGAACACTTCGGTTACATCTATCAGCAGGTCAGGTTCATGGTACCAGTCCTGCAGGTAATGCAGCACCTGCATGGGCCGCCATTTTTCCTGCAACGCGCCATCTGCATCCCTGGTTTCGATTTTTACCAGCCCGGATAAGAAACAGGCGTCAGCAATGAGCCGCCCTGCCCGCCCATGATCGGGATGCCGGTCGTCCCGGATGTTACCGAGCACCACATCGGGCCGGTACTTTCTGATCGCCGCAATCAGCCGTAACTGGTGTGCTTCATCGTTCTTAAAAAAACCATCCCGCATCTTCAGGTTTTCACGGACCTGTACGCCCAGGATGGCGGCTGCTTTTGCGGCTTCGGCTGCCCGCGTCTCCGCAGTACCGCGCGTTCCCAGTTCGCCCTGGGTGAGATCGAGGATACCCACCTTCTTTCCAAGCTTCAATTCGTTCAAAATAGTGCCGGAGCAACCCAGTTCCACGTCATCCGGGTGTACGCCGATAGCCAGTACGTCAAGTTTCATGTTGTTAGATTATTTACCATGGCCGGAGGGCCGGAAGGCCCGCCCTGGCGGCCGCCGGCAAAGGTAAAGCAATTGAATTTCAGTTGCTGTACGGCTCCTCTTTCGTGCTGCAGCCAGTATGGGGGCAATCGAAATACGGCTAAAATTGCCCGGCAGGATTTTGTTGAAGGCAGGAACCAGACCAGGAAAGAACAGGTTAGTCGGGCCGGCTGCGGTAACAGATTAGGCCAAGGCGGTCATTTATAGTACATTTGCGAAAATCAGCGAAAAAATATGATGACATTTGAAGAGATTGGTATTGAGGAGCGATTGGTGAAAGCAGTTACCGACCTGGGATACGTGAACCCCACCACCATCCAGGAAAAAGCGATCCCGGTACTCATCAGCGGCACTACCGATTTCATTGGACTGGCACAGACAGGCACCGGCAAAACGGCGGCTTTCGGGTTACCCCTGCTTAACCTCATCGATGCGGCTGCCCGCCATCCGCAGGCACTCATCGTTTGCCCTACCCGCGAGCTCTGTATGCAGATCGTGGGCGAAATTGAACTGTTCAAAAAATATATACCTGCCATTCACGTACTGGCCGTTTATGGCGGTACGTCTATCGGCCTGCAGATAAGGGATTTGAAAAGAGGCGTGCAGATTGTAGTGGCCACACCCGGCCGGCTTATCGACTTAATTGAACGGAAAGCCATTAACCTGGAGCAGATAAAATACGTGGTGCTCGATGAGGCGGACGAAATGCTGAACATGGGTTTCCAGGATGATATTGAATTCATCTTAAAAAATACCCCGGGCCGCGAAAGCACCTGGCTGTTCAGTGCCACCATGCCCCCGGAAATACGCCGGGTGAGCAAGCGGTACATGAAAGAACCCATAGAAGTAACCGTCGGGCAGGTTAACACCGCAAATAAAAATATTGATCACCAGTATTATGTTTCGTCTGCCCAGCACCGGTATGACACCCTGAAACGGCTCATCGATTTCAACCCGGGCATGTACGGGATCATTTTCACGAGGACCAAAGCAGATGCGCAGGCCATCGCGGAAAAACTTACCCGCGAGGGATACGATATCGATGCACTGCACGGTGACCTCACCCAGGGTCAGCGCGATAAAGTGATGGGTGATTTCAGGGAACGGCACCTGCAGTTGCTGATTGCCACCGATGTGGCTGCGCGCGGGATAGATGTAAAAGATATTTCGCATGTCATCAATTTTGAATTGCCCGACGACATAGAAGTGTACACCCACCGCAGCGGAAGAACCGGCCGCGCAGGCAATACCGGCATATGCATGAGCATCGTGCACAGCCGGGAAATAGGCCGCCTGAAACAAATCGAACGGTTAATTAAAGTTCCTTTTCACAAGCTTGAAATTCCGGGAGGAAAAGATGTGTGCCGGAAGCAGTTCTTTCATTTTATGGAGAAACTGCTGCAGACGGATATCAGCCATGGCTTTTATGAAAGCTACATGCCGATGCTGGAAGAGAAATTTGCAGAAGTGAGCAAGGAAGAAGTGTTGAAACGAATGGCCGCCATGGAATTTGACCGCTTCCTGAAGTATTATGAAAACGCTGAAGATCTGAATGTACGCGAACGGCTGAGAGAACCTAGGGAAAGAATTCCTGTTGGGGGCAACCGTGAATTTAATCGCCCGCAGGGCCGCGAATACGGACGCCGCGAAGGGGTGGCCGGTAACGGCAATAGCGGTGGAGACTTCATGCGACTTTTTGTGAACCTGGGTACCAAAGACGGGTTTTTTAAAGCCAGTTTCCTGCAGTTTATCCTCGATATGAGCGATCTGAAAAAAGAAGTACTTGGCAGGATCGACATGAAGGAAATGAACAGCTGGGTAGAGGTCGACAAATCAGTAGCCAACCAGATGATCCGGTCCATCGACGGAAAAAAATATAAGGGCAGGAGCATCCGTATGAATGATGCCAACAGCCGGTAACACGCGGTTATCAATGCATGCAAATCCGGGGAGTCCCCGGATTTTTTATTGGCCCCCATTACAAAAAAAACGACCTGCTGGCGGAAGTTGCAGCAAATAAACATCAAAAGTTCAGCCTGTAGCAGGCGATATGCCTCCCCGCCGGCTATCGGGGGTTTTGGCTGTTTCGCCGTTCTAAAGTAGCTTCGCGGGGCATTTTAAACACTTAAAAAAAACAGTATGGCATATGATCTGATTGTTGTGGGAAGCGGACCGGGTGGATATGTGGCAGCTATCCGCGCCTCGCAACTGGGATTTAAGACAGCGATAATAGAAAAGGAAAGCCTCGGCGGCATCTGCCTGAACTGGGGCTGCATTCCCACCAAGGCACTTATTAAAAGTGCCAACGTGATGGATTACATCAACCATGCGAAAGATTATGGAATAGAAGCGAGTGGAAAACAGGACTTTCCCGCGGTTATCAAACGCAGCCGGGGCGTAGCCGATAAAATGAGTAAGGGCGTGCAGTTCCTAATGCGTAAAAACAAGATCGATGTGATCATGGGTTTTGCGAAAATGACCGGTAAAGGAAAACTGGAAGTAACCAAAACGGATGGCGGAAAAGAAACGGTGGAAGGACGGCATATCATCATTGCCACCGGCGCCAGGAGCCGCGAATTACCCAACCTGAAACAGGACGGTAAAAAAGTATTTGGTTACCGCGAGGCGATGACGCTGCCCGGACAGCCGAAAACGATGATCGTTGTAGGAAGCGGTGCCATCGGCATCGAATTCGCCTATTTCTATAACAGTATGGGCACTAAAGTAACTGTAGTCGAATTTTTGCCGCGGGTGGTACCAGTGGAAGATGAAGACATTTCAAAGGAACTGGAAAAACAACTGAAGAAACAGGGCATTGACATCATGACCAATGCGTCCGTGGAATCACTGGATACCAGCGGCAGCGGCGTGAAAGCAAAAATAAAAACCGCCAACGGGGAAATAAGCCTGGAAGCAGACGTTGTACTGAGTGCGGTTGGTATCACCGCCAATATAGAGGGCATCGGCCTGGAGGAGAACGGGGTAAAATTAGATAAGGGACGCGTGGCGGTCGATAAGTTTTACCAGACCAATGTACCCGGCGTTTACTCGATCGGCGACTGCATTCCCGGTCCGGCGCTTGCCCACGTTGCCAGCAAGGAAGGCATCATCTGCGTGGAAAAGATCGCGTATAATGAGAAGAAATACCAGCACCAGCCCGAGCCGCTTGATTATGGCAATGTGCCAGGCTGTACCTACTGCACACCTGAGGTTTCTTCAGTAGGGTATACCGAAAAAGCGGCCAGGGATGCGGGTTATGAAATCAAAGTGGGTAAATTTCCGCTGAGTGCAAGTGGAAAGGCCACTGCAGCCGGTGCTACAGATGGGTTTGTAAAAGTGATTTTCGATGCCAAATATGGTGAGTGGCTGGGTACGCATATGATCGGCTACAATGTAACTGAGATGATCGCGGAAACGGTAGTAGCCAGGAAACTGGAGACCACTTACCAGGAAGTACTGGATAGCATACACCCCCACCCGACCATCAGTGAAGCCGTAAAGGAGGCCATTGAAGTGGCTTACGGCGAAGC
This sequence comes from Chitinophagales bacterium, assembly GCA_038229695.1. Lineage (GTDB taxonomy): Bacteria > Bacteroidota > Bacteroidia > Chitinophagales > Chitinophagaceae > JACMLD01. The sequence continues at coordinate 20,397 of JBBROE010000082.1, forward strand.
CATCCACCTTTAAAAAAGTAAAAAAATATTGTAAAAAAAAGG
>JBBROE010000083.1:0-20266 GCA_038229695.1 Chitinophagales bacterium
ATGGATTTGGCCAATGGCCGTCTTTTCACAGCTTGCCGTGAAAATAAAGGGTTGAGTGTTCTGGACCTCAGGTCTGGGAAAGTGATTACAACACTACCAATTGGTGCAGGCGTTGATGCGGTGGCCTACGACCCTGGAACAAAGTTGATATTTTGTTCGAATGGAGACGGAACGACCACTATTATCAAGCAGCAATCACCGGACCTCTATGCAGTTGTTCAGACACTGACCACTGAAAATCGGGCAAAAACGCTGGCCTTGGATACAAAATCCCATAAAATTTACTTAAGCGCTCCTCAATTCGAGAATGGAACCAGGACTGTGATCCCCGGCTCATTCAAAGTACTTGTATATTCAATGGAAGGCAGTAAGTAGTTTGGATCATCTTTGCTCCTTGTCAATATAAGGCCCATCCAATACCATTTTTGTAGAAAAGCCAAAGAAAAGGCGAAATATGAAATAGTGCAGACCGGAAAAAAATTTCGGCTGCTGGAAAGCAGCAGGGATACGTAAACCGAGTGGGGGCCAAAGTTAAATTAAGCTAGTCCTGAGACTCATTGGTAAAGCGTCCTTTTGCATCAAAAGGAACATCCATCTAATTCGCTGCTGCTTCACAGTTCACAGGTCCATCCGGTGTTGTAATAACTGCTCCTTCTTTAATAGGTGCGCTTTTATAGTTGTCCTTCACATGGGCAAGCACTGCGGGCGGCAATTGTGAGACTTTAATATCATCCTCGCTAAATGCTAACGCCTATTGCGACAATAAATGTTCTTCATCAACGGGTAAAATACGCAGGTCGGGATACATGGTTATTCTGCGATTAAAATATCTTTCGTTGGTGAAGTTGGTAATACTTGCGGAGAAATCCTCTCAACCTGGCTGTTGGCTGAAGCAGTAAGGGGCTGGAAAACGTTCCGGGTCTTAGTGATTGCTTTGGGTTGGTAATAAACTGCGCATCCATTAGACCTCCTGCCATTTGTTGTTTGTCATCCATCCGGGAAAATTCCTCGGCGATAGCAATCTTAACGATCCAGTACGGAATATTTCTGAGTACCAGAATTTAGAACATGGGATTTACCAACTCCTATATCCTGTTCCAGATCATTGTTAATTTTGAAAATATCATTTTTCACAGCCTGGATAATAGGTGTTTTCATATTTTCCGTAGGCTTATTTCTGGTGGTTAAGTTGGTATACGGCATCGTGCCGCAAGGCAGTATTTTGTTGCTGTATTTATTTCTTTCGATTTTCCTCATAGCCATATTAGGCATTGGCTTATTAATTTCTACTTACTGCGAAAACCAGCACCAAGCTATGTCAGTGGCTTTCTTCTTCATGATGATATTCATTTTGATGAGTGGTTTATTTACTTCCGTAGATAGTATGCCCAATTGGGCAAAGTTTATTGCCAATTGCAGCCCGGTAACTTACTTCATCCAGGTTATGCGTATGGTCGTGTTGAAAGGCAGTGGTTTTGCAGATATTAAATATCAGTTTCTGGCCATGATAGGCTTTGCAGCTTTATTCAATGGGTGGGCAATTGTAAACTATAGGAAGACTCTATAATTCTGTTCAAAATGGCTAAATAAAAACATTATGCATAAATGTCAGAAGCAGGCAGGGCAAGACGTGTCTAATCTTATTGATATTTTCAATTTGTAATGGGGTAATATACATTTGAGGTAAAAAACCTTACCGGTTGCTAACTTGAAAGACCAGCAAATGAATGTAAAAAAAGTTGGCAACAGCCAAAATAACAACAGCACGTTGTTATTCGGCCACCGAGCATTATTTCTAACCCGGTAAGCCATTCTTCGGATCCATTATTGAAGCACCAAACGTGGTATTTCCCCGAAATGGGGACCCGCCCTCCGCGTTTTTTGTACTCCCAATAACTATCCGCTACAAAACTCACCGGCGATTTCTTTCCAGTGATTGTGCGCTACCCCCGGAAACCTACATCCGCTGATGGGTAATAGGTCGGCATGGGTTACAACGGTAGTAAATATTTCCGTCTTTCCTACTGTGTAAGGAACTAAGGATTTATCCCCGACAGTTAATAAAAGAACCTTGTATTTATTTCCAGAAAGAAACATTTAATACTTGTTTAATTTGCTTTTAAATATTTCTGCGTCGCGGTGTTGCTATATTATTGCTGTTACAATTTGGTAACGCATAGTTAATTTAGCCGTTTCCCAGATCAGGATACATTTGCCGACTAATCCTTAGAAATCAGCATAGCCATAATGAACACATCTAACTGCTTAAGCGCTTTACCGCTAACACATCCGTTTTCAATCGCTGCCGGAACACCGGTCCTTTTTCGATCCGGAACATTCGCCGCCTTAAAGATTCCGGGTAGCCGTTCCTGCGTCCGGTTGACGCATAATGGATTTGTTGTACTGCGCTTTATGCCATCAAGTAACTCCCATTCCCTGTACAGGAAATAACACACCTGTTCGGCCGTGCAGGTACGTCCACGGCAGATAAGATCTTTTGTATCTAAAACGTCTATAACATGAAACAACGTTATCTACTCGTTCAATTGTTTACTGTGCTGCTGCTGTCCCTCTGCACTTGTGTTGCACTGCAGGCCCAGCAAATTCAACCTGCCGTCAAGGGATCGGTTAAAAATGAGCAGGGAGAACTGCTGCCTGATGTTACTGTTTCGATCAAGAACAAGCCAGGTGATTTTTCAGCCACGACGGCCACCGCGGCGGATGGTTCTTTTTCGTTCAACACGCTCAAAGAAGGGGATAGCTTTACTTTTTCATTTACCCATGTGGGCTATGCGGATAAAGTACTGGAGGGCTATCGGTATCAAAAAGGTCAGCCGATAAGTCTATCCGTCCAACTAAAAGTTTCTGCGGGCACATTGGGTGAGGTTGTCGTGGTGGGTTATGGTACAGTAAAGAAAGCTGACCTGACCGGGGTGGTCGGCAGCGTGAAAGGACAGGAATTAATGGAGCGTCCTGCTATCAATGTGGAACAATCGCTGGCGGGAAAGCTTGCGGGGGTGAATGTGACGACCAATTCCGGAAGACCGGGTGGGAGGACGTCTGTTTCCATCCGTGGCTTCAGTTCCATTAACGCCTCTAACGATCCACTTTATATTGTTGATGGCGTGGAGTGGACAGAAGGCTTGTCTAATATCAACCCCAACGATATCGATCGAATAGACGTGTTGAAGGATGCATCGGCCACGGCGATTTATGGTACCAAAGGGTCTAACGGCGTCATTATGGTCACCACCAAAAGAGGCAGTAAGAATAAAAATGTAGTGACCTACAATAATTTTATCAGCATCAATCAGCTGCCACCCTCGAGGAATCTCAAGGTGATGAATGCACGCCAGTGGCTCGACCTGGAAGAAGTGGTTTACCAAAACGCCCAGAAATTTGATCCCGTAGGGTATGCGTCGGGCAAATACCAAAACCCGGTGGACAAGCGAAAAGCCTACCTGGCGGGAAACACGTTTGGTAACCACGAACTCTTTACGTTGGATGCGAATGGAATACCTCAGCCGATTTATGATATCGACTGGAGTAAAATGGTTTTCCGTACCTCGGTAAGTCAAAACCACAATGTGTCTGTAACGGGCGGTAACAACAACACCAATTATGGATTCTTTATGGGCTATGCCGATGACAACGGTATTATCAGGGAAAGCTATCAGAAACGTTACAATGCGCGGGTAACGGTGGACCAGACGGTGAAGGATTGGCTGAAAGTGGGTGCCACAGCCAGCTATAGTAAAAAAACGGAAAATGGGGTGGACGATGCCAACGGTTCCTATAACGTGATTCGCAACATTGTAGAGATGGTACCATTTATTCCCTATCAATACAAAGACGGAGCCTATGGGTACGGGGGCGACTACGCGGGCCTGGAAAAGCTTGACAATCCCCTTTCTGAGGCATACGAAAATATTATCATCAACAAAACAAATGCCTTCAACGGAAGTGCCTATGCCAATGTAAAACTGATCAAGGGCCTCGAATTTACGTCAACCTTCGGGGCAAATGTTTTAGATGCAATAAACCCCCGGTTTAACAGCTCAAAATTGCAGGGTGGCACGCGTAAGAACAGCGCTTCGATCAATAGTAGCGAAACCAATTTTTGGGTATGGTCAAACCGGCTGAACTACAGCAGACAGCTTAATGAAAACAACAGCATAAATGTGTTGCTGGGTACCGAGCAGCAAAAGCAAAACTTCCTGGGATGGACGGCCGCTACTACTTTAATGCCGGATGACTACTACAACTATTTCAACCTCGGTGCCGGCGCTACCCCGCAAGCACCCAGCTCAGCGGCTTCTGCCTACCAGATGTCTTCCTATTTTGGAAGAGTAAATTACAACCTCAACGATAAATACCTCTTTACCGCAACCGGTCGGTTTGATGGTTCCTCCCGCTTTGGTGAAAACAACAAGTTTGCCTTTTTCCCCTCCGCAGCAATTGCCTGGCGGATATCGAAAGAGGCTTTCCTGGCCGAAATCAGCGTTATTTCAGACTGGAAACTACGGCTGAGTTATGGCCTAACGGGTAACTCCGCGATCGGCTCCTACCGGTCGTTAGCCAACCTCAGCACCAACGCTTATATTTTTGGCGGTCGTGCCAGCGGTGTTGCAATCGGTACGCTGGCCAATCCTGATCTGAAATGGGAGAAAACCAGGCAGTTTAATATCGGTACTGACCTCAGCCTATTCAAAAGCCGGATAAATATTACCCTGGATGCATACTATAAGCAGACCGTTGATTTGTTATTAGATGCACCGGTCCCCTCTACCAGCGGATTCACTACCGTAACGAAGAATATCGGTAATATGGAAAACAAAGGGGTGGAAGTGACCATCAATACCATCAACGTCCAGCGCAAAGATTTTAGCTGGTCTACCGACTTTAATTTCTCCTGGTTGCAAAACAGGATAACCGCATTGGGCGCGCATAATGAAGATATCATCTATGGGTTTAAAGACAACCAGATACTGCGCGTCGGCGCTTCGGTGGGTTCTATTTTCGGTTATGTACGGGATGGCATCTACGGTACCAAACAGGCAGACGAGGCAAAGGCCTACGGAAAATTGCCAGGTGATGTCATCTTCAGGGACCAGAACCACGATGGCGTAATTAATGCGAATGACCGTATTATCATCGGCAAAGGAATTCCGGATTTTTACGGCACGTTTTCTAACAGCTTCCGGTATAAGAACTTTTACCTGATTGTGGAGCTTCAATACCAAAAGGGGAATTATATCTTCAATAATACCCGTAATTCAAGCGAAGGTCGTTTCGGTATTGCCAATAATTATGCAACCGTGCTGAACTCATGGACACCCACCAACCAGGATGTTGCACTGGAGCAGGTAAGGCCGACCGGTTACAGCTACCTGATGGATACCCGGAAGCTTTCGGATGGATCTTTTGTCCGGGGGAAAAACCTGTTGCTGTCCTACAGTTTCGATAAAGGAATTGCGAGTAAAATGAAGGTATCCGACCTGCGAGTATTTGTGTCTTTACAAAACTTCTTTCTGGTAACCCATTATTTTGGGTACGATCCCGAATTAAACAATTACAATACGGCCTTTTCCCAGGGGATTACCTATACCAACTATCCCAAACCGAGAACCCTTATGTTTGGTTTAAATGTGTCGTTTTAACATTAAATAAAAGTGAAATGAAAAATACTCTGTTTGCATGCGGGGCGCTGGCGATGATCCTGCTCCCATCCTGCCAAAAATCGTTTTTAAAAGAACAGAATCCTTCCGCACTCACCCAGCAATCCTACTTTACCACGTCCACGCAGGCAGTTGCCGCTGTAGCGGGCATCTACCCCATGCTACAAATCCTTACTACAGAAATTGAATATCGGGGAGATGCGGTTTGGTCGTTGCTCGAAATGCCAGCCGGCCATATACTGCCGGGCGGTTCTCAATATAAAATGAATTCCATCCTGCACACCAACTCTGCTAACGAACCCGTCTATTATATCCTTTGGACCGGGTTTTATAATGGCGTCTCCAATGCTAATCTTGCTATCCAGCGTATACCTGCCATACAGATGGATGAGTCTGCAAAGAAGAGTTTGCTCGGCGAAGCGTATTTTCTGCGGGCTTTATATTATTACTACCTCGTGCAACTTTATGGCGATATCCCGCTACTCAAGGAACCGATCGATTTTGCCAGCCCCTCCTTGTTCCCCGCGCGATCGCCCAAAGAAAAGGTGTATGACCTCATTGTAAGCGACCTGAAAATGGCAGAAACATCTGGTTTACCGCTCGTAGATAAGACCGGTAAAGCGAGTGTCGGCGCCTCAAAATCATTACTGGCTTCTGTGTATCTGACAATGGCAGGTTACCCGTTGAACAAAGGGGCTGAATACTATACTTTAGCCGCTACCAAGGCAAAAGAAGTGATTGATGGCAACGCCTACAGCTTGTTTGATAATTACGGCTACCTGCATGACCGGGCACATAAAAACAAAGACGAATTGATTTTCCAGGCTCAGTACCTGGCCGGCGTTAAAACCAATCGCATCACCGAATTTGTTTCGCCAAAAGGAATTTCCAAACTTACGAGTGATCTGTTGACAGTTTCTCCTATCCAGGAATTTGTCAATTCTTATGAGACCGGCGACAAACGGGTAGGGCAGAAGCAATTTTATTTTACACAGGATTATGCCACCGGCAGCACCACCAACATTGTTAAGTTTCCCCCGGCCCTCTACAAATTCTATTTGGAGGAAGCAGCAGGCGCAAAGGGGGATGCCAATTCGGATGAGAACTGGACGATATTGCGGTACCCGGAGGTGTTGTTAATTTATGCAGAAGCGTCAAACGAAGTGAACGGTCCCAGCCAATTGGCATATGACCAGGTTAATAAAATACGAAGGAGAGCTACCCTGCCTGACCTGCAGGGATTAAGCAAAGACGCTTTTAGGGAAGCGATTTGGCGCGAGCGCTACCATGAGCTCGCGTATGAGAACAAATCTTATTTCGACATCCAACGCACCCATAAAACGTATAATTTAAAGACCGGTAGTTTTGAAGATGCTTTTTCGTACGTAAACGAGCAGGGTGTGAAGTTTAATCAGCAGTACCTGTTATGGCCCATCCCACAAAAGGAAATAGATGTGAATCCGAATCTCCAACCACAAAACCCTGGCTGGTAGTTGTATGCATTTTAATTAAGTTGATAGCATGAGGTCGATTTTCAACGTTTTTTCTATTCAGTTGTGGTGGGTAGTGCTGGGCGCCGGCATTTTACCGGGAAGTTGTGTTTCCGGCAAGATCCACGAGGATTCATTTTATTTTATCCAGATGTCTGATCCCCAGTTCGGGATGTTTGAGGAGAACAAATCCTTTGAAAAGGAAACCGCCCTGTTTACAAAAGCCATCCGGGAAGCCAATCGTTTAAAACCCGCCTTTGCCGTGGTTACGGGTGATCTGGTTAACCGGGGATCCGATACAGCGCAAATAGCGGAATATAAAAGAATAGCACAGCAGCTGAACGCAAACATTCCTTTATACAATGTGCCCGGGAATCACGACGTTGGCAATACGCCCGACCCGGCCACTATTGCTGCCTATAGAAAGGCTTTCGGGCCCGATTACTACAGCTTCAGGTATAAATCTATGCTTGGTATAGTGTTGAATTCGGTGTACCTGCATAGCCCGGAACATGTTCCGGTGGAGGCCATGGAGCAGGAACGGTGGCTGCTTAAAACCCTGGAAGATGCAAAGGCCCAACATTACGCATCGGTCATGGTTTTTATGCACCATCCCTTCTTTTTGAGCCAACCCGGTGAGGCAGACCAGTATTTTAATATTCCTGTGGCAACCCGAGAAAAATATTTGGCTATTTTAAAGGCAAACGGCGTCCGGTATATTTTTGCCGGGCACTATCACCGCAATTCATTAGGAAAGGACGACGATATGGAAATGGTTACATCCGGCCCGGTAGGCAAACCTTTAGGCGACGGTCGTTCCGGCTTCCGCATTGTAACCGTGAATGGGGGGAAGGTTACCCATCAGTATTACAGCCTGGATTCGATACCAGGCAACCTGCACCACTAAGCTGATTCGATCAGCCAATAAAACAGGTTACCTGCTGTTGCCAGGATGGACATATTCCGGTTGCGATGAGAGCAGTACAGCGCGGCAATACCATCCTCCTTTGATGGGCGCTGCATGTCATAAATAAAGGGTCGTCCGGCGCAAGCCTGGTGGGGGACTTCTTATGGCGGCCCATACCGGCACCAGCTGACTCCATCGGCACAGCTGTCCTATTGACAATACTACCAGCCCGCAGGGTCGGAAGGTAAGGAACGAATTTAGGCTGTGCTGAGCTGCATGCACTGTTGCAATTACCCGGCGTACGTAATGCTGGTGAATAGATCGGTTCCATTTCCCGCTGTAGAAATTGAAAGTGGCGCCCATGAAAAAAGAGCGCCCTGTCCGGACGCTCTTGAAACAACCCCCCACTCTTGAACAACGGTGCGCATCTCGTATCTACTGTGCTGCCAACCCCGCGGCAGAACCGGCGACGCCATCGATCGTTTGCGAGGCGGAAAGCGACCCATCCGAAAGCACTTTAAAGCAATTGATGGTATTGCTGCCCGGGGTAAGAATATACAGGTATTTGGAATTGCTGCTGAACGCGGCATCTATCGGCCCCTGGCCTGTGCCGGCTGCTATTGCTGCGCCCAATTTTATGCTACCGGTATGGCTATTGATGTCATAAGTGGAAATATTATTGCTGGACGTATTGGTCGTGTACGCATATTTTCCGTTACCGGTCATGGCGACCCAGCAGGCAGCGCTTTGCATATTGGCAACCGGGCCCGCCAGTAGTGTCAGGATACCATTGTTATCGATATGATAGGAGGACAGGGTGCTGGCTCCTGCAGCGCCACCGGCTGCTTCGGAAACAAAAATATTGCCGTTAGCGCCCGTTGCAAATCCAAACGGTGTGGGATGTGCCGAAGGAAGGGTATGCATCGTGCCGTTGCTGGCATAGCTGGTTAGGGTATTAGTCGACTTTTCGGTGACGACCAATGCCCGGCCGTCGTTTACAAATGATACTTGCGCAGGGCCTGAATTACCGGTGCTCAGCGGTCGCGTCGAGTTGGGGATCGCCGATAATTTGCCATTGTCCGCCAAACTGAAACCGGAAATATTTCCCGTGCCCCCGCCATTTAATACAAATACCACGTGGTGGTATTCCGTTAAGCTGATGGGCATTACTCCCCCTGAAGAAACGGTGGACCTGAGGACCAGGCCATGGGCCAGTCTTTTGAATGATGAAATTGAGTGGCTTCCCGCGTTTACCGCGAGAACGATCCCGTCCTCGGTCATCGCCACCGCGCCCTGGCTGCCGAGCCCGGCACCAGTACCAATACCGCCCGTTGGATAGGCACTGTCGTACGTCAGCACGCCATTTTCCGCCCGCCGATAATCGATAAGCAGGTTGCCTTTTGCCGAATTGGTTGTGCTGTATACGTGGTTGTTGTTGTCATTCTCCTCGTGGTTTTCGCCTTTTTCTTTTTGACAGGCAGAAAATACAATAAGGCCTGCGGCAATAAGGAACCATTGCTTTGTGTGTTTCATACTCATATTTTTTTATGGTTAATAAATACGATTGCAAAAAATTTTTACCATACAAGCGCCGGCACAACCGCTTTGCGCCCCGCGCACAGAATGGCGGGTTGCGCCTGCAACCGAAAGTTCCCAATCAATGGAAAGGATTGAATGCCCCTATCGGTGGGTATACCTGGTAACCCCGAGGTGAAGACCAGCGGTCATCACCTGAACTGAACCAATGCCGATACCTCTTAAGGGCATCTGAACATAGGGTTCTACCCGAAACGTACTGCCTGCAGGGGTTTTATATTCCATTCCAACCCCCAACTGGGCAGCTGCAGCGAAATAATGTCTACTGTCGGTATATCGTCCTTTTACGCCTTGTTGCTGACCGTTAATGACCGCCAGGTAATCATTGCTTTCCCTGGTTAGGATGTATGAGCTTATTCCAGCCCTGATAAAAAACGGAGAAGGGTTAGCCCGGCCGGGGTTGAATTTAAGGAGTATCGGTATTTCGATAATATTAGTGCAACTGCTCATGCTTAACACGGTCATGTTGGGGGGCATGCCGGAACCGGCTTTGCTCATGTCAAAATATCTGCCATCAGTCTGGAAGTGTTTCTGTGACCAGGATAAGCCGGTTTCAGCAGCGATCCTTTTGTTCAATTGAAATCCGGCTGTAAAACCTCCGCTGAACCCTGCCGCATTAAACCCCTGCCCTTTCACCTGGTTTAGTTGAAACCCGCCTTCAAGGCTCAGGTAAAAGCCCTTTCTTTTAGGAGTAGTGAAAGGTGGTTGCGCCGATGGAATAGAGGGAACAGCCTGGATTAAGTTCACTGCCATTGCCGTAGTTGCCGGAACGACCCTTGTTAAAAGCACATGGCCAGACCCGGCCTTTCTTATATCCGCAGCATACGCGTTAGACCGGTGGCCGATACTTTTCCAGGTGCTGTGCCCGGTAACCAGGCTTGGCGGGACGGGTAACTGCTTATTAGCATGGACAACCTGTTTTTCAGTAGCCTCGGCAGGGGCGGGCGGAACCAGTCGGCTGCCGGCCATTGCAAAAGCAACTTTTTTTCTGGCTGTTCTGAGCAGGGTGCCCGGGTGGTTGTTCCCGCCTCGGTCTGTGCCTTTTGTTGCAGGTTGTAAAGAGAAACGGAGGTCGGCTGACTGCGTAGTAAGAGGGAACCGGCGCGACGGTACAGGTTCAAATAAAACAGCTATACCTAAAATGGCCATGAGCGTTGTGACCGATAACAATATCCGTGATGCATTAATTTTTCGCCGTGATTTTTCAACACCCGCCTTTGCGGGCAGCATAACAGGTGCCAGGTCGTCCCAGTTACCCGGCTGTATTTTCAGCGGGTACTGGTCAGCAGCCCGCCGAAGCAAATCCTCGTTATCGTCATATAGATGTTGCATAGTTGTTTGCTTCCGATTTTTGAATTGCTTTTTGCAACATTGTTTTGGCCCTTGACAAAGCGGATTTTGACGTTCCAATCGCAATTGTCAAGATATTTGCAATTTCGTGGTGGTTGTAGCCATCGATAACATACATATTAAATACGATGCGGTATTGCGGGGGCAATTGTTTTACCATAACAATGAGATCTTTGTATAAGAGAAGCTGATCTGCATCCTGTTCCCTGCCCGACTGGTCCCACACATAGTCCGGTATACCACCGATTTCAGGGACCATCCGCCCTTTTCGAAGTTCATCAATGGCGGTGTTGATAACGATTCTTTTAATATACCCCATCAGGAGCTTTTCGTCTTCCGTTGTATGAGCTGCCCGTTTAAAAGATTCGAAATGGAGAAACAGCTTTACAAAACTATCGTTAACTATATCTACTGCCTTTTCATACCGGTATAGGTACCGAAATGCTGTTTTTAGCGCGAAGCCATAGTAGTGCTCATAAAGCATTTTTTGGTATTTATGCTCCTTTGCTGTACAGCCTATTATGACAGTCAGAAAGTTTTCCACGATAAGCTTAAGATAATTAACTGCTAATGGGTTCTTTGATGCACTCCACGCTACGACGCGGGTGGGCGATTAGCTATTCCCTGTTGCGCTCACCAGCCATATACATACGGGCACGGAAAAAAAGGGTTGCAAACTGGAAAAATAAGTAACGATTTCAACCCGGCTTATTACAGCTTGAGCCACCTGGCAGGAATGAGATAACTAACTATTACCGCGTTTCACAAGTAAGGAAAGAATGGCTAAAAAAGCTGGAATTCGTATTAGCAAAGATCAGAGCGGTACAGTGTTTTAAATGTCTTTTAGCGGACCATATTTTACCGGAATCTGTAACATGTAAACATTAGTCCTACCTGCTGTGGTATCCTAGCCGCTAAAACTATTATTTTTATGAATTGAAGTAGCAATAATCGTTACACTACGTCCATGAATAGAACTATACCGAGCAACAGCCTTAATAAAACAGTTTGGCATTCCCCCCACTGGCGCATGCCTGGTAGCCCCGGAATTTGAGTTAGCCATGCATGTATCTCTTAATGCTACAGTCATCATCCCCATTCCACCGGCTCCCTGCAATTACCGCTTTAAACAGTATATTTAATAGACGAACTTAGGCAGCTCATGGTGAAATCTTTTCATCAGCAGGTGGTTTGGATCACGGGTGCTTCATCCGGGATTGGGGAGGCGTTGGCTAATGCCTTTGCTGCTGCCCAGGCCAGGATAATTATTTCCTCGCGGAATGCGGCGGAGTTAGACAGGGTAAAGCAGCACTGCAAGGCGCAGCCGGACAATATCCTGATCCTTCCGATGGATCTTACCAACACTGACGACATTGCATTAAAAGCCGCCCAGGCGCTGACTAAATGGGGCCACATTGATTATCTTATTCATAATGCGGGGATAGCGGCAAGGGATACGGTCGACCGAACGGATATGGACGTCTTTCGGAAGGTCATGGAAACCAATTATTTTGGCCCGGTGGCGCTCACTAAGGCAGTGCTGCCGTCCATGCTGCTGGCTGGCAAAGGTCAGTTGGTGGTGGTGGGCAGCCTGTCGTCAAAATTTGGGGTGCCGAAGCTGGCCGCCTATGCCGCGTCCAAGCATGCGCTGCAGGGCTTTTTTGAATCACTCAGAACCGAGGTGCGAAAGCAGGGCATAGCCGTTACGTTTGTCATCCCGGGATTCATCAACACCCCGATTCTACTGAAGGCCATCGACGGCAAGGGGAAGGTAATCGGAAGGAACCTCGCCATCAATGAAAAAGGCATGTCCAGTGAACAATGTGCGAACCTGATCCTTCGGGCAGTTGCAAAAGGAAAGCAGGAAGCATTCATCGGGGGATCAGAAACCTGGAGTGTTTACCTGCACCGTTTTTTTCCTGCGGCGTTTAATAAAGCCATCGCCAGTCACCCGATTAAAAGGCTGCGGAAACTGGTGCCGTGGTTGTTCAAATGAGGCTGGTCACTGGTAGCTCGGGTGTAAGCTTACGTAATCTTTCTCTACAGCAATAATGGGGCAGTACCAATTCTGTGGCCGGCGTAAACTTGAAGCGTTGATTTAAAGGAGGTGTGCACGCCAGTGAGGGGTAGAGCCAACTATACAGCATTACAGGGAGCAATAAATACGGCCCGGAACCGTAAGGAGTCAAGAGGGGCAATGGAATGGTTCTGATGCGCATTGGAGGGTACAAGTATCCCTGCTCAGCGGGCGGGACGCGCTACTTCGGCCAGTATGCGGCTGTATGCTTCTAGCGTCTCAATCACGCCACTAGTGCGAGCTCGGTGGCCCTGTAGTGTGCGTTGGCCATGCTTGGGGAGATTTGTGACCCGGATTATTTTTATTCTGATAAGGCGGCAGCCAAATGTAAAAATTCGCTTGGCAATTACCTTCCATCTACGGTATGGATTCTTATATTAACCTGAAAATGAAGTTGATTACGAAAGAGGCCGCCTCCAAAGAATTTGAAGTCGGCGGTAATATAAATTAGTAAGGTATCCTCATAGGTGATTAATGGGTAGCGAGGTAACTAATTTCGTTTTGAGCAAGGGCCCGGTTATAAATTCTTACTTCGTCAATATTCCCTTTAAAATATTCGGGCAAGCCGTTGCCATCAGTTCCCCGGCCGATATACAAACTTTCGGTATCATATAACATAGTTCCACCTTCTACAATATTTGCTACAAGTTTTCCATTTTGATAAAACTTCATATAGGTGCCATCCCAGGTGCCACAAATATGTACCCATTTATTTTCAATTCGGGAGCCGCTGTGGCCTGTCCAATTATATGAACTGGAAGTTCGTAAGGTAAATCCCGGATACCCTAACGAGTCCACGCCACTATTGCCGGTAATAAGTTGGTAGCTGGCATAATTCTGCGGTTGATTGTGCTGTTTAGACAAAATCCGTTGAAAGTTGGCTGTTCCTGTGCTATCAATTAGCACCCAGGCTGCTAATGAAATGGACGAAGTAGGTTTTAGTGAGGAATTATCCGCGATCGTAATAAAATCAGATGAGCCGTTGAAAATGTATGCCCGACTGGGATTGCCAAACCGGTCGGCGGTCAATTTTGGACCACTAAGAGTACCATTGTTACCATTACCACTGCTGTCATCAGCACTCCCGGTAAAAGGAAACCAGGCAACCAGCCCATTCGATAGTGTTGAACAGGTGACACTGAGTTGCGCCAAGATATCGCTCAGTTTCCCTAAAAGATCTGCATATAGTTGATTCAGTAATAAAATTTGTGCATTAATCGCGCTAATGTTGGCGTTAACAGCGGTGAGCTGGTTATTGAGTTGCGTAATCTGGTTGGTGATAAAAGCCAACTGAATTTTTATTGAATCAATCCCCAGGCTTAGATTTGTTACGGTTGCATTAGTCTTATTTAACGCTTTCGTGAGTGAGTCGACCTTGGCTTGCAAGGTAGCTACCGAAGTTTTTAACGCATCAATATCTGCAGAGTTATCCACAGTTTTCTGACAGGATATGAGAAAGGTCAATGGTGCGCATAATAGACAAACTAAAAGGAAAACTTTTTGCATAGGTAGATATTTAAGTGAAATATCGGCTATATATTACAGTTGCATAATTCGCTTTATTTAAACTACATAAATCCTATTTTAAAACGCCCTCTTTCCGACAGCTTATAGGTGTATTTCCGTTTAATAAATAAAAGGGTTGATGGTAGCTATTGTAAGGCGTAGTATCAAAATAATATTTGTAAACGGAAGAGATTCAACTGAAATCTAATCGAAAAACCGCTTCCTGGTTACCGCCGCCGTCAGAATGAGGAACTCTTGGGGGGCCATGCTTATGCCAATTTATAGACTCAGGCTTTTACATACGTGATCCTGGCCCTTGCTTCGGACAGTGTGATTAAATACATAAGAATCGAATTTCATTCAAGTATTTGACCCCACTGCATCAGCTTGCCGATTTGTATTCAACCGGGTTTTCGTTTATTCAGTAAGGGCGTCATAATACAACCCCGCCGCGCCCAGTACCGCGCTGTTCTCCAGGGCAGAGACTTCCACGTGCAGCCGTGACACGGATCTGGGATAGACCAGGGTATGAATCTGCTGCCACATCGTGTGTTTAAAGTAATCATAGGCCTGGCTGACGGAACCGCCTAGAACAACCAGCGGTGGATCATAGGCATACAGCACCATCTTGATCGCATTGCCGATATGCGTGCCCAGTTCGGCGTAGCGCGCGAGGGCCTGGGTATCGCCCTTTTTCGCGGCGGAAAATACCTGCTCGCCGTCGAGCTGGTGTACGTTTTGAAAAAACGAACCGCTGCTATAAAACTCCAGCACATTGTCCAGGTAAGGGATCAGCCCAAATTCGCCAGCCCCGCAGTTGTAGCCGGCATATAATTTATGGTTGATGATGATACCCGCCCCCAGCCCGGTGCCCAGCGTGAGCCCGACCATGGCATCCACGCCTTTCCCCTGCCCGAAATGGTACTCGCCAACCGCAAAACAATTGGCATCGTTATTCACCAACACCGGAAGCTGGTACCGCGCCTCCATCCATTCCTTCAAGGGCACTTCCACCCAGGAGGGAATGTACTGCACGTCGTACACGATGCCTTTGGCCACATCCACCACGCTCGGCACACCAATGCCAATGGCTTTTACCGATCCATCTATTAATGCATCCACCACCTGGTAAATATCATTCAGCACGTCTTCCACCGACCCGTCGCTATGGATGCGGCTCGAAACAATGGGTGAAAAGTCGTTACCGGTTACCACGCCGCCACGGATATTGGTCGCACCCAGGTCTATGCCGATTACTTTGGTAGTCATGACAGGGGAGCGGTTTCGCCGGCCTTGCTGAAGATGGCAACGGTCTTATTGACAATAAGGGGCTTTGCCCAAAACCCGACCGTTAAAATATAACCTATGGTAAGGTATAGAAAGCACATCGCGGTACGCAACCCGACCAGGTCACCCAGCCCGCCAATGATCAACGGCACGATCGCCCCGCCAATAATGCCAGTCACCATAATGCCCGCAAAAGACCCGTGGTGCTCCAGCACGGAATTCAGCGCCAGCGAAAAAATAATGGGGTACATCACCGAAGCAAAAAATCCCACCAGCGGAAATGAAATGAGCGACATCCGGCCATTGCCAAACAGGGCCGCGCTAAGACAGCATAAGGCCAGTACGGTGAAAACGATCAGCAGTTTACGGCTGTCCATCACCTTTAGTAAAATTAAACCCAGCACGCCGCCGGCGGTCATCATGCCCCAAAAATAGGCGACGGTATCGGCCCCCCTGGTTTGCGGGTCAACCCCATGGTAGGTTTGCAGGAATTTGGATATCCAGTTGGCAATGCCCTGCTCGGTGCCTACATAACAAATCATCGCCAAAAAAAATAAGCGAACCAACGGCTTTTTGAACAGCAACAAATGGGTTTTGATGGTGCCAGCTTTCTCCTCTTCGTTCAACGCTACTACCGGAAAGGCAGAGAAACGGATAATGGCGATCATCAGCAGGCTGATGACGGCAAATATCCAGTACAGCGATATCCACGGCAGGCTGGTGGGCACAATTGTCTGAAAGAAGGACAGGATGCCCGAGCGCCCCGCGCCATCCAGGTGCAGCGCGAAATAGGAATAGACCATCGGGCTCAGAAAAGACGCTGCCCCGAAGATCAATTGTGCCAGCACGGCATTGAAGGCATAATGTTCCTCCCCGCCCGAGGTGCGCAACAACGGGTTAATCACCACCTGCAGCATGGCCATCCCGGAACCAATCAAAAACAAAGAGATGATGGCGCTTACATAATTATGAATCACTGCTAAAAGAAGCGACCCGGTAAATGCCAATACAAGCCCGGCGATCATTATCCGCTTCTCCTTGAATTTTTCAAGGAGGATGCCCGTTGGGACCGACACCACGCCGTACGCAATGAAAAAGGCGAAGGGCAGGAAGGCCGCCAGCGACAGGCTCAAATGAAAGCCACTGATAAACTCGGGGTTCAGGGCCCCAATCACATTGGTGAGAAAGGAGATGACGAAGAACGTCAGCATGATCAGCGTAACAATATAATAATTTCGTTTCATACAGTTGGGGTAAATGACATGGACAGGGCAAACGGAAACAGGTATCCGGCTTTGTATTTTTTATAGTATTAACCCGTCAGGCCAATTGTTTCGCCGCGGCGGCATCCAGTAAAACATATGCCGACGGCAGCGTCTGAAAAATCGTTGCGGGTAAGGCAGTGGTTACCGGGCCGGTTAAAGCCTGTGCCACAATCTCCGCCTTTTTTGCGCCGGCCGCAATCAGTAAAGGCATCCTGGCTTCCTGCAAATACTGCAGCCCCAGCGTGATGCCCTGGCTTAATGCCGTGGGCTGGGTAAAATATTTTTGTCCCACGCAAATGGTAAGCGGGGCCAGCGGGGCATGGTGGGCATATAAATTAAATTCGGTACCGGGCTCATTGAGGCCGATGTGCCCGTTCATGCCAATGCCGACCATCATAATATCCAACGGGCCCCTCGCGGTAATAAAGTCATCCATGTCTTTACAGGCGCTGTCCAAATCCGCCGATTTCGCATCAAAAAATTGTACGCGCGCCGGTTCAATTGCCAGGAGGGAAAAGAAATTTTCGTTCAGGAAGTTGGTGCAGCTTCCGGCATCTTCCCTGCCGAGGCCCACCCATTCGTCGAGCCCCACAAAATAGCAGGCGCTGAAATCCACCCGGCCCGCTTTGGCGTCGTCCACCAAACAGGTAAATACACCAGCCGGTGAGTCCCCGGAGGGAAAACAGATCAGCGAAGCGGGTTTATGCGCCACCTGCGCTATCACCAGGTCCGCAGCGGCCCGGCACATAGAAGGATAATCGGCAGCAATTTGTACGTTCATAGCATCAATTAAAATCTTTACAGGACAGCTACAACTTCAACTCGCCCCAGCCTTTGCGGTAGTCGCGCTTGATGAATTGGTTAGCGGGTTCATAATTGGTTACGCGCATATTGGCGCCATCCCACAGCAGGGCCTTGTAGCGGCCATTAAATTGCAACGCTTCCATGCTACCGTATACCGGGTCTTTGCGCTTTATCTTCTCCTGTATATCAAAGGTGCGCAGCAGCAGGTTACCCATCAGCACGGTCTCGGTAAGCGGACCGGCATAGCCGACAAAAGGCGAATCCACTTCCATCTTTCCATAGCCGGCGATAGATGCATCGATCCATTGCCACCAGTGACCATCCATGTCGCCTTCCACCCGCGGGTATTTTTTAGGCACGTTCAGGTCTTTGTTCAACGATAGCGGTAACAGTCGCGGCTGACTGCCTCCCCAGCCGCAGCTCACCTTGCCCTTGCTGCCGATGAACAGCGTGCAGCCCTCGAAATCATTTTCCGCCGCGATATCACCCAACGCTTCATTCATGTTCAGGTCAGGGTCAAGTTCTGCAAGGCGCTCCGGCGTAATGCCGCCATCCATCCAGTACAGGTCGAGGTCTTTCCCGTTCTGCTGTTTGAATTTGAATTTAATAGAACTGGATACCGGCCCGCTTTCCGGGTAGACCCCTTCTTTAAAAATTCCTTTATATACCGTACTGGCGCTGCCGGAGACTTCGGTGGGATAACCCAATCCCAATAATTTGAACGGCGGACCCATTATGTGGCAACCCATATCCCCCAGCGCACCGGTGCCAAAGGCCCACCAGCCGCGCCAGTTGAACGGTACCAGGTTCTCAATATAGTTGGTGGCCTGGGCTGTTCCCAACCACAGGTCCCAGTTCAACGCTTTGGGAATTTGCGCAGCCGAGGTTGGCCAGCTGATACCCTGCGGCCATACCGGCCGGTCGGTCCAGCAATAGACTTTTTGAATATCGCCGATCAGCCCGGCTTCAAACCATTCACGCAGGGTGCGCATGCCCTCGCAGGAGGCACCCTGGTCGCCCATCTGCGTCACCACCTGGTATTTTTCGGAAGCCTGTGTGAGTATGCGGGCCTCATAAATATCATGGGTGAGCGGTTTCTGCAGGTAGAGGTGTTTGCGCAGTTGCATCGCACTGAGGCCTACAATGGCATGGTTGTGATCGGGTATGGCGACCGTTACGGCATCAAAGTTTTGGTGTTCTTTGTCGAACAGCTCACGCCAGTCCTGGTAAAACTTTGCTTTGGGAAATTCCTTGCGACGGGGGGCAGCGCCACGGTCGTCCACATCGCATAAGAAAGCGATTTCTCCATTCTTCCGCGGAGAACTGGCATGGTGCTTAATGTCATTCTCGCCCTCGCCGCTGCAACCCACGGCGGCGATGTACAATTTATCACTCGGCGGGGTATAGCCTTTTCCCCCCAATACATAACGCGGCACGATGTAAAAGCCGGCGGTAGCGATAGCCGCTTTTTTAATAAAATTTTTCCGGGTGAGGGTATACTTCCCGCGTGACTGTTGGTATTGCTGTTCCATGCTTACTTTTTGTCAAGCGGTTTAACGGCCACTTCTTTGAAAAATACGACATCTGCGTTACTGTGATTTTGCAAGCCGATAAAGCCCGAGTCGGGGCGGCGGCCGGGGAAGGGTTCGAAATCAAATTTACGCGGCGGCGTGGGTTGTCCTTCGGTATAGTCGGTTACTTTTTCACCGTTTACCGATACGATGGTCCGGGGGCCATCCAGCGTAATTTCCATGACGTTCCATTGCGGCCCCGGTTTGCCGGGCTTTGCCAATGGCGTGCTCAGTGAATACAGTGTACCGGTGATGTGGTGATCATCTTCACCGGAGGTCTCGGGATGGTTATCGATCTGCACTTCATACCCGTAAAATACCGGCATCATGGGTTCACGCGGTTCAATGGGGATGCGGATAAATACGCCCGAGTTGCTGTTTGATTTTTGCATGCGGTAGACTAAGCGGATGATACAGTTACTGAATTTCTCCCCGGTCCAGTAGAGCAGGCCCATGCCGCCATGGCTGCCGGTAACGCCGTTTTCCACGTAGCGGCTCCCGGGTCCAACCATCTTCCATCCCTCCAGGTTTTTGCCGTTAAAGAGCTGCCGCCAGCCGGTTTCATCCAACTGCGGTGGTGGGGGGATGGTACCCTGGGCGTTCACTGCCGGATGAATCGTCATCAGCCCCAGCAGGAAAAGGCCTGTGCCAAGGATTTTCAGGACTATTTTTTTGGAGGTCGGCATGATGTAAGTTTTAGCGTTCGTTGAAGTTTATTTTTCGTTGCGAGCCGGA